>NZ_JACCQQ010000008.1:0-208596 GCF_014268345.1 Pseudomonas sp. SWRI18 | reverse complement strand
CCCCAACGCGGGGCAAGCCCGCTCGCCACAGAAGCCCCAGTTTGATGCGCGACAGCGCCAAGTTGATGATTTGGCGGGGCCTCCCACATTTGAACGGTGTTAAGGCGTGGCTGTGAACCCGCCCCACCAGCACCACTGCTCTAATGTGGGAGCTGTTTGCCTGCTCCCATATTTGATCTTTGTACCTACGGATATTTGCGTAATATCCAGCTAAACATCTCACGGACCTGAGCCCATGAAATTCGACACGGCCTACAGCCTGAGTCTCGATGAAAAGCTGTCGATCTACGACGTACGCGAGCTGAATTTCGACGAAACCGTCGATTTCGATTCCGACCAGGACAGCTTCCTCTGCCCCAACGATGCATGCCGCGCTGCGTTCGATACAGGCAACGCGCTGAGCACGTTCAATGCAAAAAACGTCAATTACCTGCGCACGCCGCACTTCAAGAACAAGACCACGACCCGGCATATCGACGGGTGCCGTTACGCCAGCATCCATAAGGCCGCGACCGGTGAAAGTGACGACGATCGCGAAGAAAATTTCCCATCGGAGTGGGTATTGACCCGCCGGCAGTACCCACGCAAACCGTCACTTACCGGTGCCGACGCCAGCGTCCCACAGGACCCATCGAAAGTACCTTCAAACCGTACCACCACATCCCACGGCACCAACGACAGCACCCCAGACAAAACCAGCGTCTTCGCCCACCCGGTGGAGTGCTTCGTGTCCAACATCGACGACAAGGACAAGCTCAAGCGCATGCCCTTGAAGATCGGCGAACACACCGCGACCTACTGGACGTTTTTCAAAAAGATCGAATACCTGCAAGACAACAAAGGCCTGATCTACTGGGGCAAGATCAAAGCCATCAAGGACTACACCAGCAGCTTTCGCATCGACTTCGAAAAAAAGGTGTGGCTCGACAAGAAGCCCTACTCGGTCAACGTCTACCTGAGCAAGAAACTCATCGAGAACTACCGCAAGCGCAAGGCGTTCCTGGAGCAGATCAAGGCCGCGGTGGACAGTGAACGGGCGTTGTATTGCTTCTTTTACGGCGTGACGCCGGAGCTGAAACAGGTGCCCAGCAAGAAAAACCCCGAACAGACGTTTGGGGTATTCAGTGCGAATATCGAGAACCTGGACCACCTGATCATTCGGGAGGCGCCGGGGGTGCAATAGAGGCAGCCTTGCAGCATCACGGCCAGCATCTAGCAAATCGCGAGCCCTTGCACGGGAAACGGGTCAGAGCCCCGCCATTAAAAAGCAGTTGATGAGCGGTCAAAACAACTGTACAAAAACACAGTATAGTTAGCCCTCCCCCGTCGAACCCTGGAGAAAACCATGTCCTCTCTGGCAATGAGCTCTTTCGTAGAACAGCAGATCGTCCTGCATCAATTCACCGCCAAGCACAGCGTGCAAGCCCGCGCGATGCTGGGCTGGAGCCGGGAAGACCTGGCCATCCAGGCCGGCGTGGCGGTGGAGGCGGTTCAACAGTTTGAAAGCCAACGCGACGTGGGAGATGAAACCCGCTTGGCATTGGCGTTTCGGCTGGAGGCTGAAGGGCTGGTGTTTTTCCCGGGGTTTGCGCCGGGGTGGGGGATGAGTGTGAGAGGAGCGTTGTCCGAGTCATCCACGCAATTGGCGTATCAGACGGTAGAGTAAATTTTCAAACTGCATTCACGATTATCCCTATTTAGGTATATTCTCTGATGAGTCCATGGAAGCCACTCCTGTGGGTGGGCGCAAGCAAAAAAGATCTGCAATTGATGCCCTGTTCCGTTCAAGACGTATTTGGCTTCGCACTGCACCTTGCTCAGGAGGGTAGCAGGCACTCACAGGCCAAGGCGTTGAAAGGGTTTGGTGGTAATGCAGTTTTGGAGATTGTCGAGGATTTCGACGGCAACACTTATCGAGGGGTTTACACCGTTCGGTTTGGCTCTGCTGTCTACGTCCTTCATTGCTTTCAGAAGAAGTCGACAAAAGGCATTGCAACAACGCAGAACGATATACAACTGATCAAACAGCGACTCAAGGCGGCGCAGGATCATGCAAAAGCATCACAAGGCGATTGAAATCGAAGCAAGCAGCGGCAATGTCTATGAGGATATTGGCCAGCCTGACGCCAGCGAAATGCAGGTCAAGGCACAGCTCGCAGCAAAGATCGGTGAAATTCTGAAAACACGCAATTTCACCCAGTCTCAGGCTTCGGTGATCCTTGGCCTGTCGCAACCCAAGGTTTCTGAGATGCTTCGCGGAAAGTTCAGAGGCATCAGTGAGGCCAAGATGCTTGAGTGCTTATCGCTATTAGGTCGTGATGTGCAAATCGTTATAAGTGCGGCTCCCGCTTGTCGCGTTCAAGGCCGTATTGAAGTGCTGTTTGCTTGATCAACTCCCCGCATTAATCACTGATTTTTCCTAACAACTGACTCACCAACCCCTCAACCGAATGGTGCGTAGAGTCCAACCGTATCACCGGGCAGGTCAGTGTTTTCAACCAGGTTTCGTGCCTGCGCAGACTGCGTAGGCTGTGGTTGCCGCCGTCGTAGCGCGCAGCCCAGGCCAGAAAGGCGATGCTGTTTTCATGCCGTTTGCCGCCTGGCAGGACTTCATCGCCGTAACGCTGAAGTTCCCGCAGGCGCAGGCGGTGCAGGCGTACTTCCAGGTCCAGGCGCAGGAACACTGCATGGGTGAACAGCGGAATCATCGGGTCGCCCCAACCACACAGTGAACCGGACAGCACCCAGCCTTCCAGGCCGCAGGTCTGTTCTTGTAGCAAGCGAATCCGTTCATCCTTGGCGCGTGGGACGGTAAAAGGCGCTGCAGTCTGTTGCCAGTAGAAGTCGTCGGAATCGAAATAGGCGACGTTCAGGCGCTCGGCCAGTGCCTTGCCCAAGGTAGTCGTACCGGCGCCGGCGGCACCGAGGATGTGGATTCTGTAGGTCATTGTTCAAGTGTAAACCGTGACGTCAAAGCGCGGGCTTGATCGCAACCTCGGCTGCCTGCTCATACCCATGGGCCACCGCCAGCAAGGTAGGTTCGGCCCAACGGGTGCCGAAGAAGTAGGCGCTGGTCGGTACACCGTCCTCATCCTTACCGGAAGGTACGGCAATCCCCGGGTAACCCGCCGCTGCGACGCCAAAGTAACTGTTGGTCTCGAAATCCGACACCATGGCGTCAAGGTTTTCTGACTGGATCGGCTCGTCAATGGAGTTGCGGAAATCCTGGATGAGCGTGTCCCAAAGTGGCTTGCTTTGCTCCGGCGTCAGCGTAGAGGCGCTGATCGCCTTGAGTACCGGCTGATGATCCTCCACAGTGCCATCACGGTCTTCATTGAACTTGATCAGCTCGGTCAGTGATTTGACCGGCAGCCCTGATCGCTTGCCCAGGTAACCATTCAACTCCTCTTTCACATCCGACAGCAGCAACTCGTCGTAACGCGAAGCATCGGCCAGGCGCAGGTTGACCGGCACCAAAACCGCACCCTGCTCACGCAGCACCTCAAGTGTCCGGTTGAATTGCGGACTGTTCTCGACCGACAGGGATTCGCCGTTTTTCGAAAACGTCGCAGGATAGCCAATACGCTTGCCTTTCAAGGCGCCGGGAACCAGTAGTGCGGTGTAATCGATGCCTTGGGGCGCCCCCACGCTCGCTGGATCCTGAGGATCGCTGCCCGACATGGCATTGAGCATCAGCGCAACATCGAACACCGAGCGAGCCATCGGCCCCGGCGTGTCCTGCCGTTGGCTCGCAGGAATAATCCCGTTGCGGTCCAGCAGGCCCACGCTGGGCTTGAGACCAACAACGCCGTTACGCGCTGCGGGCACGATGATCGATCCACTGGTCTCTGCCCCCACTGCTAAGGGAGCCAAACCTGCAGCCACTGCTGCGGCGGAGCCGGAACTGGAACCTCCGACGTCGGCCTCCGGTTGATGCGGGTTAAGGGTTTGCCCGCCCCGACTGCTCCAGCCATCGGGACCACCACGAAGCCCGGCCAGTTCAGTCATATTGGTTTTGCCCAGGATCACCGCGCCTTGCTGGATCAGGTAGTCAACCAACGGGGCGTTCTTGCCGGCAGATGTACCTACCAGCCCAAACGCGCCCGCGCTGGTTTGCATGCCGGCGGTTTCGATCGTGTCCTTGAGCAGGATGGGAATGCCATGCAGTGGCCCGCGCACCTTGCCGCTGGCTCGCTCGCGATCCAACTCTCGGGCGGTCGCAAGCGCCTCAGGGTTCAGTTCGATGACGGAACGCAATTGCGGATCCACTTTGCGGATCCGTTCCTGCAAGTAAGTGACCAGGTCCGCCGAGGTAAGCCCGCCCGGCCGGGACATTTGCGCGCCCAGCTCTTTGACACTGAGGTACTCGGTACCTGGGGGGACGGGCGTTGAAGCGACGGAGGAATAGTCATCCGTGAAAGACTGTACGAATTGCCGGACGAGGGAGCCCATTCCATATGCGATACCTAACATAAGACCTCTTGAGGAGTAAGAAATGACGAAGGATCGACGTTGATCCGTTGGCCAGTCTAAAAATTCCTCTTCTCCCAGGCTGCGCGACACGGGCCACTCACGGCGTGGGATAGTTCAACGCAGCGGGTGGCCTCTGGTGTGGCCCCATCAACCGATGAACGCTTCGATATTCCTGCACCAGGCTTGCCAGCCAGTCCTTCGCCCATCGTGCGCCGTAGAACCAAAGCGTCGCGCCATCCTCGAGTGGCTCGCCAATCCCCGGACAGTCGCTTGCGCAGGCGCCATGGAAGGCACTGCTGCGGCTGTCGGACACCAAGGCGTCCAATCGATATTCACGCGCGAGCTCATCGATTTCATTACGGGCATGGGGGGTGTGATTGGCCCGATGCGCATGCACCGGTACCAGCTCAGCGCCCGCTCGGCGCAGGACATCCAGCGCTCTCAGAAAAGACGGATTGTGTTCGATCGGCTCCTGTTCCTGAGCATCCACAAACCGCTCGGCAAACCCCACGCGCCTGCC
Source organism: Pseudomonas sp. SWRI18 (assembly GCF_014268345.1). NCBI lineage: Bacteria > Pseudomonadati > Pseudomonadota > Gammaproteobacteria > Pseudomonadales > Pseudomonadaceae > Pseudomonas > Pseudomonas sp. SWRI18. The sequence goes on along the minus strand of NZ_JACCQQ010000008.1, from coordinate 203,603 downwards.
GCGCACTGCGTGAGTGCCCGTAAAGGTCGTGTTGTTTTGGACCAGGGGGACTTCCACCATCACCGGGCCAGACGGATCGACACCACCCAAGGCAATCAGTGACAGCGATGGGTCGCGCAGGGGTTTGAGGGGAAGCCCTGGGGCATCGTATCCCGGAATCGGGACGCTCGTTTCCGGTTTGCCAGGCGTGTGGGGATCGACACCAAATGCGATAGCCCTGGGGCTCGCAGGGTCGCTGGACGTCGCTGCCAGACCTGACAGCGCAGCGAGTACAGAGGCAGGTTCGCCCGCAGGGCAAGGGATCCCGGCTCGCCAATATTTCGTACATTTACTTTCCATAAAACCCTGCGCCACGGCCAATGATTTTCCGGGGATCATCGCACCCTTGCCTGGCGCCTGTCGCAGCGCTGAAACAGCTTGAAAACTCCTTTTTCCGACGCCGTTTTTTTTGACGCCGCTCCCGTCAGTTGGCGAGGTGTTCCTGCGCGCCTTGGGTTTCAACCTCCAGCCACCACGCATACCCACGTTCAGGTTGGGTCAAACTGAACGCCTGCCCCATCGGCGGTGTGGTGATCGACACGTTGCGCTCCCAGGCCAGGGCCATGATGCGGTCGAACGGCTCATGCCAGGCATGGAACGCCAGGTCAAAGGTGCCGTTGTGAATCGGCAGCAACCAGCGACCCTTGAGATCGATATGGGCCTGCAGGGTTTGCTCCGGCTGCATGTGCACATGGGGCCAATCGACGTTGTAAGCACCTGTTTCCATCAGGGTCAGATCAAACGGGCCGTACTGTTCGCCAATGCGCTTGAAGCCATCGAAGTAGCCGGTGTCGCCGCTGAAAAAGATCCGCCGGGCGCCATCGATCATCACCCAGGAACACCACAGGGTCTGGTTGGCGTCAAACAGGCCGCGCCCGGAAAAATGTTGCGCAGGCGTTGCGACAAACCGAATGCCCTCCACCTCAGTACCCTGCCACCAATCCAACTGGCGCACTTTGCCGGCCTCCACGCCCCACTTTATCAGCAGGTCGCCCACACCCAGCGGCGCAAGGAAACAGCGGGTCTTCTCGGCCAATAGAACGACTGCCGCGCGGTCAAGGTGGTCATAGTGGTTGTGGGAAAGAATCACCGCTTCCAACGGTGGCAACGCTTCAATACTGATGGGCGGCGCATGGAAACGTTTGGGGCCGGCCCAACTGAACGGTGACGCACGCTCGGCGAACACCGGGTCGGTCAGCCAGAATTTGCCGCGCATTTTCAGCAAAATGGTGGAATGCCCGAGGCGAAACACGCTGTGATCCGGGGCCGCCAGCAACTGCTCGCGGGTCAGCGCCTGTACTGGAATCTGCCCCGTCGGTCGCGTGCTGCGCGGCTTGTGGAACAGCATGTTCCAGAAAATACGCAAGGTCTTGCCGAAACCACCCTGCGGCACGGGGGCATCGTTGTGGAAGTGCCCCTGGGCCTGCTTGGGCGCCGCTGGCGAAGCATCGACACGGGATGAGATCGTGGCCATTACCGGGTGACTCCTACGGATCGCTGATAAACTACACTGCACAGTGTAGTTTCAAGATTGCAACAAAATCCGCAGCAAGTAAACTACCGAGTGTAATTTCCTCCAAGAGCCGAACGCCACCCATGACTGCCCCTCAACGCCTCACCGACCGTAAACGCGAAGCCATCGTGGCAGCCGCCATCGCCGAGTTTCGCGAAAACGGTTTCGAGGTCACCAGCATGGACAAGATCGCCGCCACCGCCGGCGTTTCCAAGCGCACGGTGTACAACCACTTCCCCAGCAAGGAAGAGCTGTTCGCCGAAATCCTCCATCAGCTCTGGGCCAGCAGCGTCGCGCAACTCGACGTCACCTACGCCAGCGACCGCCCACTGCGCGAACAATTGCGCGGTTTGCTGGAAGCGAAGATGCAGATGATGGCGGATGCCAATTTCCTCGACCTGGCCCGGGTCGCCATCGCCGCCACCATTCATTCGCCGGAACGTGCGCAAGACATGGTTAACCGCCTGAGCCAGCGCGAAGAAGGCTTTACCCAATGGGTACGCGCCGCCCAGGCAGATGGCCGGCTCAGTTGCGCAGAGCCGGCCTTTGCCGCGCACCAGATACAGAGCCTGCTCAAGGCTTTCGCCTTCTGGCCGCAGATCACACTGGGCCAACCGGTGCTCGACGCCGCCAGCCAGGCCAGCGTGATCGAGTCAGCCATTGACCTGTTCCTGGCCGGCTACGAAATCCCCCCTGACCGCCCTCATTAATCCCCGCGCCCTCGGCCGCGCCGGCAGCCCCATCGACCTGGCAAATATGCCAACTCTGCAGCAAATAAAAATCAAAATGCCACCATTGGTCGTCTACCCAAAAAAGGACCTGCCCCTTGGGCGAACTTCTTGTCAGGCTGATCACTCTGAACCCGTTGTTCCATCCCCCCTCTGTCAGTGCAAGGACGCTGACAATGAGCTAGTCAACCGTATGGCGGATACCTTACGGGGGCAGGCGCATACCCACGGAAACCCTAGAAGGCTGCTTGCCCGAGCATCGAATATGTTATTCACCGCCCATAAAAAAACCGTCGACACCCTGCAACACACCATCGCGCAACAGGCCAGCCTGCTGGACGCTATCGAGCGCTCCATGGCAGTGATCGAATTCGACTTGTCCGGCAACGTGCTGCGGGCCAACGCCAACTTCCTCCAGACCATGGGCTACCGCGCCGAGCAGGTCCAAGGCCAGCCCCATCGGATGTTCTGTACGCCCGCGTTCGCCCGTAGCGCGCAGTACAGCCAGCTATGGTCGAACCTGCGCAATGGCCAATTCCAGTCCGGTACGTTTGAACGGGTGGCCGGCGACGGCCAGTCGGTGTGGCTGGAAGCCAGCTACAACCCGGTGCGTGATGACGCGGGCCAAGTGACCAAAGTGGTGAAGTACGCGATGGACGTCACCCCGCGCCTGCAGGCCGAAAGCGAAGCCAATGCCAAGTTGGAAGCCATTGGCCGTGCCATGGCGGTGATCGAGTTCAACCTCGACGGTACCATCATCACCGCCAACGCCAATTTCCTGCAGCGCATGGGTTACAGCCTGGCGCAGATCCAGGGCCAGCATCACCGCCTGTTCTGCACCGCCGAGGTGGCCAACAGCTCGGCCTACAGTGATTTCTGGCAGCGCCTGAACCAGGGCGAGTTGTTCAGCGGCCAGTTCGAACGCGTGGACAAACACGGCCACACCGTATGGCTCGAAGCCAACTACAACCCGGTCTACGACGCCAGCGGGCGCCTGTGCAAAGTGGTCAAGTTCGCCTCGGACGTCACTGCCAGGGTGCAACAACACAGCGCCGACGCCGCCAGTGCCGCCCAGGCGTACCACATTTCCCTGAACACCCGGGACATCGCCGAAAAAGGTGCCGAGGTGATCCAGCAAACGGCCAGCGGCATGCGCGACATTGCCGCCGACATCGACGGTTCCTCGCAACTGATCGCCAAGCTGGGCGAGCGTTCGCAGCAGATCACCACCATCGTCAACACCATTCGCGGCATTGCCGACCAGACCAACCTGCTGGCACTCAACGCTGCCATCGAGGCCGCGCGTGCCGGCGAACAAGGCCGCGGGTTTGCCGTGGTGGCGGATGAAGTACGGCAATTGGCGGCGCGCACCAGCGGTTCGACGGCGGAGATTTCCAGCATGATCGCGATGATCCAGGACGAAACCCGCCAGGCCATCCACAGCATGGACGGCACCCGCGACCGTGCGGCGCTGGGTGTCGACCTGGCCAACCGTGCGGGCGCTGCGATCCTGCAGATTCGCGAAGGCACCAGCGAAGCCGTGCAGGCAGTGAGTGCGTTTGCCAACGAGCGGGGCGGCAGCTGACCTATCTTGATGCCCAATCTTCATGCTTGCTGGCTGACAGGACCTGTAGTGAGCGGGCTTGTCCCGCGCTGGGTGGCGGAGCGGCCCTAATACAGTCACCGCCGAGTTACAGGTAACACCGCGTCGCCTGGTTTGGGGCGGCTTCGCCACCCAGCGCGGGACAAGCCCGCTCACTACAAGGCGAAGGCCGCGCGATGATCAGACTTTATCTGCACATGCCTGCCCAATTCATCAAACAGCGTCACCACCGAACGCAACGCCCGGCAATCGGGACGCGTGAGCAACCACAATGCCGTGTCGTACCCCGCCAACGCGGGGCCCAGCGGTTGCAGGCCGGCCTCCAGCAGAAAGTCCGGCAACGCCGCCACGCCCAACCCCGCGCGCACTAATTCAGTCACCGACAACAGGCTGTTGCAGCGATAGCTGAGGCGTATGCCGGGCAGGTGCTCGCGGCGCCAGACGACTGTGGGGTGGTCGGGCAGGAAATCATCCGGGGCGATCCAGGGCAGATCCGCCAACGCGCGTCCCTGGTGCTGGCGGGCAAAATCCGGGCTGGCGCAGACCTGATAGGCCACGCGCCCGAGGCAACGGCCAACCAGATGTTCCGGCGGCGTGCGGGTCAGGCGCAAGGCGATATCCGCGTCGCGACGGCTGAGGTTGGCGAAATCATTCGACGTGCTCAGCTCAAGCGTCAGCGCCGGGTAGCGCGGCATGAACTGGGCCAGGGCCGGCAGCAACAGGCCTTGCAGTACCGAATCGGTGCAGGTCAGGCGCACCGTGCCGCTGATCACTTCCGCGCCCTGCTCCACCCCCATACGCGCCGCTTCCAGGGCTAGTTCGGCGCGTTCCGCCTGCTCTGCCAGGTTGCTGGCCAGGCCGGTGGGCAGGTAGCCGGCGCGGCTTTTTTCAAACAGCGTCTGGCCCAGCGACGCTTCCAGGCGCCGCACCGCGCGAAACACCGTGGACACATCCACCCGCAATAATGCCGCAGCCCGCGCCAGGGTGCCGCCGCGCACCAGGGCCAGGATCAGCGACAGGTCAGGATAGTCAATTGAATAGTGCGTGGCTGCATTGAGCATGTGGGCAAACGCCAATATTGATTGCGTGGACGCCAATCTATAATGCGCCCCAGGACACCACAAGCGAAGGGATGTACACGATGAAAACCACGCCTCTGCACCTCGCCCTGATCGGCGATTACAACCCGGATGTGATCGCCCACCAGGCGATTCCCGTGGCGCTGCAACAAGCGGCCGACGCCTTGGGCCTGACCGTGCATGTGCAATGGTTGGGCACGGATGCCATGCCGGCAACCCTCCACGGCTTCGACGGTTTCTGGTGTGTCCCCGCCAGCCCGTACCGCGACACCGACGGCGCCCTGCGGGCGATCCGTTTTGCCCGTGAGCAAGGGCGACCGTTCCTGGGTACCTGCGGCGGTTTTCAACACGCGGTGTTGGAATATGCGCGCAACGTGCTGGGCTGGGCCGACGCCGAACATGGCGAACTCGCTCCAGAGTCCAAGCGCGCAGTGATCGCGCCGCTCAGTTGCGCGCTGGTGGAAGCCATCGACACCCTACGCCTGGTGCCCTACACCCGCATCGCCGAAGCCTACGGCCGCCTTGACGCGCAGGAAGGCTATCGATGCCGCTACGGCGTGAACCCTGAATTCCTCGATGCCCTGCTGGAAGGCGACCTGATCCCCAGCGGTCACGATTCGGCAGGCGACCTGCGCGCGGTGGAACTGCTCAACCATCCGTTCTTCGTCGCCACGCTGTTCCAGCCTGAACGCGCCGCGGCGAAGGGCGTCACTCCGCCCTTGGCGCTGGCCCTGCTCAAAGCCTGCCAGGCGGTGTCGGCATGATTGCCAGTACGCCCGCCCCGCCTTACTACGCAGTGATTTTCAGCTCACTGCGCACCGAGGGCGATCAAGGTTACGGCCAGGCTGCCAAGCGCATGCTGGAACTGGCGCGCGAGCAACCGGGGTTTCTCGGCGTGGAATCGGCACGGGAAGACGGCCTGGGGATCACCGTGTCGTACTGGGAAAGTGAGGCGGCGATCCTGGCCTGGAAGCAGCAGGCCGAGCATCGTGCGGTGCGTGAGCAGGGACGCGCCACTTGGTACTCGGCGTTCCACACGCGGGTGTGCAAAGTCGAACGGGCCTATACATTCCAAACCTGAGATGCATAACACTTGTGGGAGCGGGCTTGCTCGCGAATACAGTGTGTCAGACAAATATTTAGTGACTGACACACCGCATTCGCGAGCAAGCCCGCTCCCACATTTTGGATCTTCACAAGACCAGAACTTTATATCGATTCAGCTCACCAGACTGCGCAACGCACTGATCTGGGGAATTTCCACCCGCCGCATGTAAACCCGCAGCGGCTCGGTAATGTTGATGCGGTCGTCGATATTCTGGTCCAGCAACAACTGGATGCGCTCGCGGGACAGGGTCATGGTCTGCTCCGGGCCCGGCAGCCAAACGAATTCCGCAGTGGGGATGATGCCGTCATCGGCCACGTCCATGCCGAACGCGTCTTCGCTGAAACGCACAATGTACTGACCGGTCTTGCGGTTGAGGCCGACAAAACCGTGGAGGTGGTCGGCGGCCTGGCAGATAAGCTCGGAGGTGATGCGCATGGTAAACCTCACTGAAAAGTCCTACGCGGACTGGAAAGATGGTTTACACGCGTGGCGGCAAGTACCGCCCTCTGACGGGGCAGCTGGGGGCAAGAGTACTGCAATGGGTCCCCAAAAAACCCGATTTTTTTTGCCCGTGCGCACGTTAATGTCGGTTTGGTGATAGCGCCTTACGCAATCAATTGTTAAAAAGGAGGCCTTCTCAAAGCTACCTTTATGAAAGGACTTCGCATATGCCTGCCACGTTTACCAAGAGCGCCCTGCTGCTGGCCCTGATGCTCGGCCTTGGCCAGGCACAGGCTGCCGACCCGATCAGCCCGGCCGAATTGGCGACCAACGAAGGCATCCCCTACCCTGCCGTGATCGCCCACCGTGGCGCTTCCTACGATGCCCCCGAGTCCACCGCCGCGGCCTACAAGATCGCGCGTGACCTGGGCGCCGACTACCTGGAACTGGACCTGCAGCGCAGCAAGGACGGCGTATTGTTCGCCCTGCACGACAACAACCTGCAGCGCACCACCGACGTGGCCACCAAGTTCCCCGATCGCAAGGATGCCCCGGCCAATGAGTTCACCTGGAAAGAACTGCAAACCCTCGACGCCGGCAGCTGGTTCAACGCCGCCTACCCGGACCGTGCGCGCCCAGGCTTTGTCGGCCTGAAGATCCTGAGCCTGGACGACATCATCAAGATCGCCGAAGGCAACCCGCAGCACAAACCCGGCCTGTACATCGAAACCAAGGAGCCCAAGCAATTCCCGGGCATCGAAGCCGACCTGAAGAACAAGCTGCTGGATAAAGGCTGGCTGAGCTCCGCCGGTTCCAAGCTGGGCAAGAGCAACACCGGCGTCGGCCAGGGCAAGGGCCGCGTGGTGCTGCAAACCTTCGAAGTCGCCAGCCTCAAAGAGCTTCAGAAAGAAATGCCCAACACCCCGAAAATCCTGCTGTTGTGGGTGGGTGAAGGCAGCATCGAACCCAAGTCCAAGGTGACCTTCGCCGAATCCGGCGAACCGACCAAGGCCGCCTACTACGCCAAGCAAGAGCCGAAGGATGCCGCCGAGTTCGAAAAATGGGTCGACCAGGCCAAGAGCCTCGGCGCCATCGGCACTGGCCCATCAGCCGAGCTGACCGACCACGGTGACCAGAGCTATACCGACCTGGTGAAGCCTGAAATGAACAAGCTGACCCACGACAAAGGCCTGCTGGTGCACGTCTACACCGTGGATGAGCCGGTCGATTTCGACAAAGTGATGAAGGCCGGCGTCGACGGCATCTTCACCAACCGCGCCGCCGAACTGCTGAAGTTCTACAAGCGCTGGCCGTCGTCCAGCGTGCAGGACCTGCTGAACGACTATAAGTACTGATCGGGCAAGCATTGGTGTCAGTGCGCCATTAAGGATGAGTTAAGTTGCGCCGGTTAATCTGGCGCCACTTAAACAGCTCAACCAGAAGGACACACACCATGAAAACCCTGACCGCTTTGTTCGCCGCCACCGCCCTGACCCTGACCGCCGGCCTGGCCCAGGCGGATGTTCGTCCCGACCAAGTTGAAGGTTTGATCAAGTCCGGCGCCGTGATGCCTTTCGAGAAACTCAACGCTGCCGCCGTAGCCAAACATGCTGGCGCCACCATCAACGACACCGAGCTGGACCACAACAACAGCGGCACGCTGGTCTACGAAGTCGACCTGACCGACACCGCCGGCAAGAACTATGAAGTGAAGCTCGATGCCAAGACCGGCGCCGTGCTGGAAGACAAACTGGACACTTGATTCGAACCGCAGGAAATAACGCCACCCTCGTGTGGCGTTTTTTATGCCCGATCGTGCCGTGCCAGCGCCTTCTTGAACGGTTGCTGAAAAACGGTCAAGTAAATGTCATCACTGCGAAGCAAACCGAAAACGGTCACAAAACTGTCAAATATCCTTGCAATGATCGCCCACGCGAACCTGTGAAACATCCTACAGGCGCTTTCTTTGCGAGCCGCCATGAACCACAGCATCGACCACAGCCATCAGGACTCCGACCTGTTTGGCCTGCTTTACGGTTTTCGTTTTCGCCCAGGTGAAAAAGGCGAACAGATAGACTCGGCCACAGCGCTGCTGGCCCTGCAACAGCCGGGCGATCCGGAAGAGTTCTTATGGCTGCACCTGAACCTGGCCCACGCTGCGTGCGAGCGCTGGATGCAGGCGCACCTGGACCTGCCGGAGGAGTTCTTCGAAGCCTTGCATGAAGGCTCGCGCTCCACCCGCATCGAACACGTCGACTCGGCCTTGCTGGCGGTGGTCAACGATGTGGTGTTCAACTTCAGCAGCATGGTGTCGTCGGACATTTCCACGCTGTGGGTGTGCGCCCGCAGCCGCCTGTTGATCAGCGCGCGCCTGCAACCGCTGCACTCGGTGGACAAATTGCGCTCGTCGGTCAAGGCCGGCGAAAGCTTTCGCTCGCCCCTGGCCTTGCTGGTACACCTGCTGCGCGACCAGGGTGAAGTACTGACCCAGATCGTGCGCAAGACCAGCATCAGCGTTGACCATATCGAAGACCAACTGCTGTCCTCGCGCTTGTCCACCAACCGCGCCGAACTGGGCGCGGCGCGCCGGGTGCTGGTACGCCTGCAACGCTTGCTGGCGCTGGAGCCAGGCTCGCTGCTGCGCCTGCTCAACCGCCCGCCGCAGTGGCTGCAAAAGGAAGACGTGAAGGAGCTGCGCAAGTCCACCGAAGAGTTTGCGCTGGTGATCAACGACCTGACGGCACTGGGCGAACGCATCAAGCTGTTGCAGGAAGAGATCGCCGCCAACCTCAACGAGCAAAGCAGCCGCACTCTGTTTACCCTCACCGTGGTCACGGTGCTGGCGCTGCCGATCAACATCATCGCCGGTTTTTTCGGCATGAACGTGGGCGGCGTGCCGCTTTCCCAGGACCCGGAAGGGTTCTGGATATTGGTGGCGTTGGTGGCGACGTTTACCTTGATTGCCGGGCGTTGGGCCTTCCGCAAGTTCTCGACTTGAAATGAAATCCCCCTGTGGGAGCGGGCTTGCTCGCGAAAGCGGCGTGTCAGTTAAGGAATTTATCTCTGACACACCGCATTCGCGAGCAAGCCCGCTCCCACAGGGGTTCTGCGGCGCCTACTGGACCAGCGGCATAACCAATCCCGCCAAACACTGACCTGCCGCAGCATCTCTGTAACATTCTGCAATGAATATGAACGACATCCTCATCACACTGGATGCCCCGGCATGGCCACCCCTTCCCTGACTGCCTCCCCTCATACCTCATCCGCAAGCCCCCAAACCAGGCTCGACAAGAAACCCGGCCTGGTGACGGTGATCATCTTCTTCGCCGTGCTCGCCATGGGCCTGTTGTTCACCGCCTACAGCCTGATGCATGACATGCGCGAAATGGGCGCCCAAGTCACCACCTGGACGCCGTTCCTGCTGCTGGGCGTGGCGCTGTTGATTGCCTTGGGCTTCGAGTTCGTCAACGGTTTCCACGACACCGCCAACGCCGTCGCGACGGTGATCTACACCAACTCGCTGCCGCCGCATTTTGCGGTGGTGTGGTCGGGCTTTTTCAACTTTCTCGGGGTGCTGCTTTCCAGCGGCGCGGTGGCGTTCGGCATCATTGCCTTGCTGCCGGTCGAGCTGATTCTGCAGGTGGGTTCATCGGCTGGGTTTGCGATGATCTTCGCGCTGCTGATCGCCGCGATCCTGTGGAACCTCGGCACCTGGTGGCTGGGTTTGCCAGCCTCCTCTTCCCACACGCTGATCGGCTCGATCATCGGCGTCGGCGTGGCGAATGCCTTGATGCATGGGCGTGACGGCACCAGCGGCGTGGACTGGAGCCAGGCGCTCAAGATCGGCTACGCGTTGCTGCTGTCGCCGCTGATCGGTTTTGCCTTTGCGGCGATGCTGTTGCTGGCGCTGCGGGCCTTCGTCAAGAACCGCGCGTTGTATAAGGCACCCAAAGGCGACGCCCCGCCACCGTGGTGGATCCGCGGCATGCTGATCGCCACCTGCACCGGTGTGTCCTTCGCCCACGGCTCCAACGATGGGCAGAAAGGCATGGGCCTGATCATGCTGATCCTGGTCGGTACCTTGCCGATGGCCTACGCGCTGAACCGTACCATGCCGGCCGAACAGTCGTTGCAGTTTGCCGCGGTGGCTGAAGTCACCCAAGTGGCCCTGGTGAAAAGCGCACCGCAGCTGCTGGCGGGCGACCCGCGACCGGTCCTTTCGGCCTACGTGCGCACCAAGGAACCCACGGCGGAACTGGTGCCGGCCCTCGCCGCCCTCACCGGGCATATCGGTGAGGAGGTCAAAGGCTACGGCTCCCTGGCCAAAGTGCCCGCCGAGGCCGTCGGCAACGTGCGTAACGACATGTACCTGACCAGCGAAACCATCCGCCTGATGGATAAAGGCAAAATCGGTAACTTCGATGCTGACACCCAGGGCAAGCTGCAACTGTTCAAGCAGCAGATCGACGACGCCACACGCTTTATTCCGCTGTGGGTGAAGATCGCCGTGGCGATCGCCCTGGGCCTGGGCACCATGGTGGGTTGGAAGCGCATCGTGGTGACCGTAGGTGAAAAAATCGGCAAGACGCACCTGACCTACGCCCAGGGCGCCTCGGCCGAAATGGTCGCGATGCTGACCATTGGCGCGGCGGATATGTATGGGTTGCCGGTGTCGACCACCCATGTGTTGTCCTCCGGTGTGGCGGGGACGATGGTGGCCAATGGCGGTGGTTTGCAGATGAAGACCATCCGTAACTTGCTGATGGCGTGGGTGCTGACGTTACCAGCCGCCATCCTCCTGTCGGGCAGCTTGTACTGGCTGTTCACCCAACTCTTCTGACACACCACCGGACAAAACTGTGGGAGCTGGCTTGCCTGCGATAGCGGTATATCAGGCCCTGCAAGGGGGACTGACAAATAGCTATCGCAGGCAAGCCAGCTCCCACATGGGTGTTGCCTCTATTCAGTGGATGAAGAGCCCAGCCATTGCCTTGAGGCGCTTCTTGTACACCCGCCGCGCCTCCAACGCCTCTTCCAGCGTCACCGCCACAAACCCCGCCCGCTGGTTCGGCTGCATCTGCCCGATCAGGTCCAGGTCGGCACTGATCACCGTGCCGATCATCGCGTAGCCGCCGCCCGAAACCGCGTCCCGGTGCAGCACAATCGGCTCCAGACCCGCCGGTACCTGAATCGAACCGATCGGGTAGCAACTGTCGACGATGTTCGACGGGTCCGATCCCGCGCCAAACGGCTGCTCACGCGGCTGGAAGCCCAGCGCACTGCCGCCCTTGAACCGATAGCCAATGCGGTCGGCCTCGGAGCCTACCGTCCAGGGTTCGGCAAAAAAGCTGCGTTTGGCCGCCTCCGTCAGCCGCTCGTAATACAGCCCCGGCACCACGCGCAGGGTCACATCGCCGCCGACCGAGCGGCGCAACGCCATCGGCAGGCTGTTGCCCGCGCGGCCCGTGTCGCTGGCCTCACCGATGGGCAATAGATCGCCCTCCTGCAAGCGCCGACCGTGGAACCCACCGAGCGCGCCAAGGGTGTAAGTCGAGCGGCTGCCGAGCACCAGCGGCACGTCGATACCACCGGCCACCGCCAGGTAGGTCCGCGCGCCGGCCCTGGGGAATTCAAAGCGCAACACCTGCCCGGCCCGCACGTGGAAGGCGGTGTCCTGATGCACCACGTCGCCGTCCAGGCGCGGCGACATCAGCGCGCCGCTGAGCGCCACCAAGGAATCCTGTTGAAACTCCAGTTCGGGGCCAATCAATGTGCACTCCAGCCCCGCCGCGCCCAGCGGATTGCCCACCAGGTGGTTGGCCGCGCTCAAGGCGTACTGGTCCAAGGCGCCCGACGGCGGGATACCCAAGTGGTAATAGCCTTCGCGGCCAAGGTCCTGCACGGAGGTGGCCAGGCCGGGTTTGAGGACCTTGATCATGCAAGCGCCTCCTGCAGGGTTTTCGGATAACCCACGGGGTCGGCGAGAAAGGCATCGAGGGAAAATTCCACTGCACGGATGCGCAAATCGAAACGTCCCGCGTCCACGTCGGCGATGGCCAGGTCGTAGGCATCGCGCTCGATCGGTTTGAACTGCACGATATCGCCGGGGCGGAAGAACACCATGTGTTCCTTGAGGTAGGCCAGTTGCTGCGCCGGGTCGTAGATCGGCGCCGGGGTCACGCCGAACATCTGGTAACCACCGGCGCCGCGCACCGAATAAATGCAACTAAAACAGCCGCCGTGGCCGAGGGTGAGTTTCGGCGTGTCGGTGCGCGGGCGCAGGTATTTGGGCACCTGCAATTGGCGCTCGCGTTCGACCATCTGGAACATGAACGGCAATCCCGCGACAAAGCCGACCATCGACACAAACCACGGCGCGCCGCTGTGGGCGGCGATAAACGCGTCGACATCGGCCAGGCCATTGATGCGGGCGGCATACTCCAGGTCGGTGCCGCTGGGGTCTTGATGACGGTCGCGAAAACGCATGAGGGTTTCGTGCGTCCACGGGTCGTTGTAGAGCACCGGGATTTCGATAATGCGCGTATGCAAGGTGCGTTCGGCCACGGCCTGGGCTTCGGCGGTCTGCACCGCGTCCAGCAGCGCATGGGGCGCGATGCGGTCGGGGTCGAAGCGGATCTGGAACGACGCGTTGGCCAGGCACACATCCAGCACGCCTTCCAGCGCCAGGCGCTCCACGGCGCGGGTCACCGCCATGCCTTTGAAAAAGGCCTCCAGGGACATGCTCTCGCTGACCTCGGCAAACAGGTGTTCATCACCGCCGAAGCTGTAGCGGATGGGGGACGTTTCAGCCATGTCTGTTCCTCTTGGAATCATTGTAGAAAGGCAGGCAAAAAAGTGATGGATCGATCTTATTGGGGTGCCCTGACCGCAATTCCCGCCTGGTCCAGCGCTTCGCGGGTGGCTTCCACCAGCTCCAACGCGCCGGGCGTGTCGCTGTGCAGGCAGATGGAATCGAACTGGATAAACAGGTCTTCGCCTTCCACGGTACGCACAAGCCCGCTCTGGCAGGCGCGCAAGACACGCGCCGCCACCGCCGCAGGGTCCAGCGCGCGCACGTTGCGGGTAAACACGATGGAACCGGTGAGGTCGTACTCACGGTCGGCATAGAACTCGCGCACCATCGGCTGCCCCAGCTCCTTGGCGACACGCCAGATTACCGAGTTCGGCATGCAGTACAGCAACAGCGTCGGCTCGACGATCTGCAGGCTTTGCACCAACAGCCGCGCCGCCTCTTCGTCGCGGGCCAGATGCATATACAGCGCGCCATGGGGCTTGATGTGTTGCAGGGGCACGCCCTGGGCACGGGCGATTTCACGCAGGGCGCCGAGCTGGTAGAGCATGTCGTCCACCAATTCCCGGGCCGGCGCGTTGATGTGGCGACGACCAAAGCCGACCAGGTCCCGGAACCCCGGATGCGCACCGATGGCCACGCCCAATTGCTTGGCGCGTTCGACCGTGCGGCGCATGGTGCCGGGATCGCCGGCGTGGAAGCCGGTGGCGATATTGGCCGAGCTGATATAGGCCATCAGTTCGGCGTCGACGCCATCACCGATGGTCCAGGGGCCGAAGCCTTCGCCCATGTCTGAGTTGAAATCCACTGCCTGCATTGAAGTCGCTCCGCCTGGGTGATGCAGGAAAAGTAGGCTGCGGCTTGACCCCTTGGGAAGATCTATTATCAGATGGCCCATCTTCTGAAAATCAGATAGCCCGGAGCGGCAGATGTCCCTGACCTTGCGCCAAGTCCGTTATTTCGTCGCCACCGCCGAGATCGGCCAGATTTCCCAGGCGGCCATCCACCTGAACATCTCCCAGTCGGCGGTGACCACGGCGATCAAGGAGCTGGAGGCGATGCTCGGCGTGCAACTGTTTGTGCGCTCGGCCCAGGGCATGAACCTGACCGACGCCGGCCGGCATTTTCTCAACCGGGCCTATGTGATCCTGCGCAGCGTCGATGACGCGCTCAATAGCCCGCTGCCCGACTACCGCGCCCGCGGCGTGTTGCGTCTGGCCGCCAGCTACACGGTGCTCGGCTACTTCCTGCCCCACCATTTGCAGCGCCTGGAACACTGGCACCCGGATGTGACCATCGAAGTGTTCGAGCAAGAGCGCCAGGCCATCGAGCAAGGTTTGCTCGACGGCCAGCTCGACATGGCAGTGGTGCTCACCGCCAACCTCACCCACCCGGCGATCGTCTCGGAAATCCTGTTCAATTCCGAACGCCGCCTGTGGCTGCCCAGCCATCACCCCTTGTGCGAGCGCGGCGCGGTGAGCCTGGCCGATGTGGCCCGGGAACCCTATATCCTGCTCACCGTCGACGAAGCCGAACACAGTGCCATGCGCTATTGGGAACAGGCCGGGCAAACGCCCAAGGTGCGCTTGCGCACCAGTTCGGTGGAAGCCGTGCGCAGCATGGTCGCCAATGGCAGTGGCGTGGCGATCCTGTCAGACCTGGTGCACCGCCCCTGGTCCCTGGAAGGCAAGCGCATTGAAACCCTGACGGTTACCGACCCGGTCACGCCAATGAGCGTGGGGCTGGCCTGGCACCGCGAGCGTGCGTTCACCCCGGCGATGCAGGCGGTGCGCGATTACTTCCACGACGCCTTCCTCGCGCCGCAGCAATTGTCGGCGCGGCGCTAGAGCTGGGATTGCAACGTCGCGGCGAGCCAATCCATGAACACCCGCACCCGCAACGGTAAATGCCGTTGACCGGCGTAGAGCAGCGACACATCCAACGGCGGTGCCGGGTAATCCGGCAGCACCGCCACCAGCTCACCGCTGGCCAATAACCCGCGAATGCCCAGCAACGGCACCTGGGTGATACCGAAACCGCCCAGGCACGCGGCCTGGTAGGCATCGGTACTGTTCACGGTGACACGCCCCGCCATCGCCACCCGCTGCACTTTGTTGCCATGCTGGTATTCGAACCCCGCCGAGCGCGCGCCCAATGGCCGCACATAGTGCACCAACTGATGCTGCGCCAGGTCGGCCAGCGTCTCGGGTCGGCCGTAGCGCTTGAGGTACCCGGCGCTGACGCAGTTGACCATCGGCATGCTGCACACCCGCCGGGCCACTACCGTTTGGTCAGGCTGGGCGCCGACCCGCAATACGCAGTCAAACCCTTCGGCGATCAGGTCCACCTGACGGTCGGAGCTACTGATCTCCAGGGCGATCAGCGGGTGCGCTTCCATGAACGACGGCAGGCGCGGCAGGATCAGTTCGCGCGCCATCACGTTAGGCATGTCCACGCGAATGCGCCCGTTCAGTTGCGCTTCATCCTGGCGAAACAAACCTTCCAGTTCCTCCATGTGCGCCAGCAGATCCTTGCTGCGCTCGTACAACACGCGGCCATCCTGGGTCGCCTGCACCGTGCGCGTGGTGCGCTGCAACAGGCGCGCGCCGAGCAGTTCTTCCAGCGCCTGCACATGCTCGGACACCGTGGAGCGCGGCAGGCCCAGGCTGTCGCTGGCGGCGGTGAAACTCGACAGTTCGGTGACACGCACGAAGGTGCGCAACAGCTCAAGCTTGTTCATGGGATTGTTCGCCTTATCCGGCCAGTGATTCCGGTATAGCGCTGTTTATCACGTCGTGGCCGGACAAATACACTTGTTTCACTCTCACTGATCGAAGGCACCCACCATGACCCGTAAAATCGCACTGATCACCGGCGCCAGCCGCGGCCTGGGCAAGAGCGCCGCGCTGCACCTGGCGGCCCAAGGCGTTGACATCATCGGCACCTACCACAGCAAGGCGGATGAAGCGCAGGCGGTTGTCGCGCAGATCGAGCAACTCGGTGGCCGCGCCGCGATGTTGAAGCTGGACGTGGGCCAGAGCGCAACCTTCGGTGACTTCGCCCATGAGGTGGCCGGCGTGCTCAAGGACGTGTTCGCACAGGAGCATTTCGATTTCCTGGTCAACAACGCAGGCATCGGCATTCACGCCAGTTTCGCCGAGACCACCGAGGCCCAGTTCGACCACTTGGTGGCGGTCCACTTCAAGGGGCCGTTTTTCCTTACCCAGACACTGCTGCCGTTGATCCGCGACGCGGGGCGTATCCTCAACATTTCCAGCGGTCTGGCGCGCTTCAGCCTGCCCGGCTATGCGGCTTACGCGGCGATGAAAGGCGCGATGGAAGTGCTGACCCGCTACCAGGCCAAAGAGCTTGGCGCGCGCGGCATCAGCGTCAACATCCTTGCCCCCGGCGCCATCGAAACCGATTTCGGCGGCGGCGCCGTACGCGACAATGCGGCCCTCAACGGCATGGTAGCCAACAACACCGCCCTGGGCCGCGCCGGCTTACCGGACGATATCGGCGGCGCCATCGCCAGCGTGTTGGCCGACGCCAGCCATTGGATCACCGGGCAGCGGATCGAAGCGTCGGGCGGCATGTTTTTGTAAAAGCCCTTCACGCAGCACGTCATAACCCCAGTGGTAGACATAGGTGTACGGCAGGAAGAACAGCAACACGCCGATGTCGAGGATGAACGCCTGCAACAGGCTGATGTTCAACCACGCCGCAATCAACGGCACGCACACCAGGATCAGGCCACCTTCGAACAGCAGCGCATGCAACGTGCGCGTCCAGCCGTTGGTGGCCAGGTGCAAGCGCGCCTTGAAGCGGTCGAACAGGCCGTTGAAGATCACGTTCCAGGTCAGCGCCAGCAGGCTGATCGCCAGGGTGACCAGGCCCATCTCCATCGCGGGTTTGTCCATGATCCACGCCAGCATTGGGGTGCAGATCAACAAGGCCAGGGCCTCGAAGCCAATGGCTTGGCAAACACGTTCTTTTGTCGATTTGAGCGGGTTCATGACGGGGCTCCGTGGGTGATGACGGTTGCCATCATTACCCTGTGCATCGATACTTCATAATTAATAACCATCGACCAAGGCGATAGTCATGGCCTCCCACGAAGTGCTGCAGGCGTTTGTCCAGGCGGCCACCCAAGGCTCGTTTTCCGCGGCGGCGCGCAAGCTGGGCAAGAGCCAATCCACCGTCAGCGCGGCGGTGGCAAGCCTGGAGATTGACCTGAATGTGCTGTTGTTCGACCGCAGCAGCCGCAAGCCCACGCTGACCCCGGCCGGTCATGTGTTGCTGCAACGCGCCGAGCAGGTGCTGGAGGCCAACAGTCGCCTTGAGTTGGCGGCGAACCAGTTGTCCCATGGGCTGGAGCCGAAGCTGAGTATCGCCATGTCGGATACTTATCAGTCCGACCGTTTCGAAAGCACCCTCAGCGCCTTTGAACAGCGCTACCCGGACCTTGAACTCGAGTGTCTGATCGCCGAATGCGATGACTTGATCGCCTTGGTGCAAAGCGGCCGGGCGCAGATCGCCTTTATCGAACAGCAGGCCGATTACCCGCCGGACCTGACCGGTTCGCCCGTCGAGGAACGCACCGAAATCGCCTTGTTCGTGGCCCCAGGCCATCCGCTCGCCGGCCTGCGCAACATCACCGCGCAGGCTTTGCAGCAGCACCGTGAATTGCGCCTGGCCAGCATTCTCAACCCGAATGAAACCCGCGCCACCGGCCGCGTATGGTCGGCGCCCAGTTACTTGATGCTGTTGGAGATGGCGCAATTGGGCTTCGGTTGGGCGCCGATCCCGCGCTGGCTGGTCGAACGGTTTGGCGGCGACCGCCTGGTGGAGCTCAAGGCCCGCGGCTGGCCACGTGCGGTGGCGGTGGATGCGTTGTGGTCTCGCCAGCATCCACCCGGGCCGGCGGGGAGTTGGTTGTTGAACGCGATGCTGGAGTGAGCGTCTTCGACAAACCCGTTAGAATCCAGGCCTCTTTGTAGGATTTCGGACACGCCCCCGATGGAAACCCGCCTCGTTCCCTATGAGACGCTCAGCCTCGTACAGAAACAGCAACTCGACACCCTGCAAGTGCATCCCGAGCAACTGCCGTACTCCGGTGATATCTATTGCGCGCTGAACAGCCTGCTGGTCAACCCCAATCCCGCTGGCATCAAAGGCTTCGCCCTGCTCGCCGACGATCTGCCCGTGGCCTTCCTGCTGCTCAAACGCCCGCCTTGCCTGCCCCATTGGGCGGATGAACACAGCGCCACCTTGCACGCCTTGCAGGTGGATCGGCATCAGCAAGGCCGCGGCTTCGGCAAGGCCTGCCTGCAGGCGTTGCCCGCGGCGGCATTGCAAGCGTGGCCGCAGATCAAGGCGCTGGAATTGTCGGTGGATGCGGACAATGTGGCCGCGATGAGGTTGTATCTAGGGGCTGGATGGGTGGATAGCGGCGAGGCTTACAGGGGACGGATTGGGTATGAGCGCAGGCTAAGGTGGACATTTACCAGTGAGGCTTGACGCCCATCCCAGGATTAAGCGCTGTTTGCGGAACCGGCGCGTCGCTTGGTCCTTGCCGGTTCCTGCAGCACTAAGTCAGCCCCTTTCGCCCACAGGCACCCAGATCTCCACCGTCCCCGTGCCCTTGCGCCCATCGAAATCCGCGCTGTAGCGCTCGAAATCCGCGCCCATCACCTTATAGCCCGAATGCGGCAGCCACTCGAACATGATGCGTTCGTACGTCTGCGCTAGCTGCTGCACGGGCCCGTAATGGGGGAACACGGCGTAGTTGAGCGGCGGAATTTCAATAGATTCGAAATTGCTGGGTACGTCGGCTTTGGTGGGTACCTCTACCCCGGCGATGTAGTCGAATTCGCCCTGCCTGGGGTTATGGCAAACGCCATACGTCACACCGCCAACGCGCTTCTTGATGTCCTTGATGCACGTGTCGAACAACTCCCACAGTTTAGGGATATCGCCCACGGTAGCCTTTGAATAACGCCCCTGTACGCCGGCGATCACCATGGCCTTGCCGGCTTCCATGCGTGGCTCCAGCGGTTGTTTTGTCTGCTGATCCATACGAACAGTCTCCTTCTTATGAGGGCACAAACCCGCATCGAGTATAGGGGCATATCCGCGCTGCACTCCATGCAGAAAATTTTCCTACGCATCTGGACAACTGGCCATCATCGACCGTATTGTCTGCCCCGCAGGCCACCGCAGTGGCCAACGTCGCTCGGACGGTTCCGGGCGCTTACGTACTTCGAGGCAACAATGGCCGAACAAGGTTCGCCGCGCCGCTTTGCGCGCATCGATCGACTCCCCCCTTACGTGTTCAATATCACTGCCGAGCTGAAGATGGCTGCGCGTCGGCGCGGCGAAGACATCATCGACTTGAGCATGGGCAACCCCGACGGCGCCACGCCGCCGCATATTGTCGAAAAACTCGTGCAAGTCGCCCAGCGTGAGGACACCCACGGCTATTCCACCTCCAGAGGCATTCCGCGGCTGCGCCGGGCGATTTCGCGCTGGTACAAAGACCGCTACGAAGTGGATATCGACCCGGAAACCGAGGCCATCGTGACCATCGGTTCCAAGGAAGGCCTGGCGCACTTGATGCTGGCCACCCTGGATCAGGGCGACACGGTGCTGGTGCCCAACCCCAGCTACCCGATTCATATCTACGGTGCAGTGATTGCCGGCGCGCAGGTGCGTTCGGTGCCGCTGGTGCCGGGCGTGGATTTCTTCGCCGAACTGGAGCGCGCGATTCGCGGCTCGATCCCCAAGCCGAAGATGATGATCCTCGGTTTCCCGTCCAACCCCACTGCGCAGTGCGTGGAGCTGGATTTCTTCGAACGCGTGATCGCGCTGGCCAAGCAATACGATGTGCTGGTGATCCACGACCTGGCCTACGCCGACATCGTGTACGACGGCTGGAAAGCGCCATCCATCATGCAAGTGCCGGGCGCCAAGGACATTGCGGTGGAGTTTTTCACCCTGTCCAAGAGCTACAACATGGCCGGCTGGCGCATCGGCTTCATGGTAGGCAACCCGGAACTGGTCAACGCCCTGGCGCGGATCAAGAGTTACCACGACTACGGCACCTTCACCCCGTTACAGGTAGCGGCGATTGCGGCGCTCGAAGGCGACCAGCAGTGTGTGAAAGACATCGCCGAGCAATACCGCCAGCGCCGCAATGTGCTGGTCAAGGGCCTGCATGAGCTGGGCTGGATGGTCGAGAACCCGAAGGCGTCGATGTACGTGTGGGCGAAAATCCCCGAGCAGTACGCCGCCATGGGCTCGCTGGAATTTGCCAAGAAGCTGCTGCTGGAAGCCAAGGTGTGCGTGTCGCCGGGGATCGGCTTTGGGGAGTATGGCGATGATCATGTGCGCTTTGCGCTGATCGAAAACCAGGACCGGATTCGCCAGGCGGTGCGCGGAATTCGCGGGATGTTCAGGGTGGATGGGTTGGTCACTAAGGCCTAAGCAGATTCCCCTGTAGGAATATGGTTAAACATGTGGGAGCGGGCTTGCTCGCGAATGCGGTATGTCAGTCACTATATTTAGCGACTGATTCACCGCCTTCGCGAGCAAGCCCGCTCCCACATTTGGATTGGGTTTTCACCCCAGCTTCATGGTGTGTCTGTTAAACCACCAACGACAACAGCATGATAAAGATCAGCGCCACGATCGACAGAATCGTCTCCATCGCCGTCCACGTCTTGAACGTCTCGGCCACGGTCATGTTGAAGTACTGCTTCACCAGCCAGAACCCGGCATCGTTGACGTGCGACAAAATCAACGAACCCGCCCCCGTCGCCAGCACCAGCAGTTCACGGTTGACCCCCGGAATCATCCCCACCACCGGCACCACGATGCCTGCGCCAGTGATGGTCGCCACGGTGGCCGAACCGGTGGCAATACGAATCACCGCCGCCACCAGCCACGCCAGCAGGATAGGGTTGATCTGCGCGTTCACCGCCATATGGCCGATCACGTCGCCCACGCCGCTGGTCACCAGCATCTGCTTGAAACCGCCGCCGGCACCGATGATCAGGATGATCGCCGCGGTCGGCGCCAGGCTGGCGTCGAGCAGCTTGAGGATCTGTTTGGAGTGGATACCCTGGCGATGGCCGAAGGTGTACAGCGACAACAGCAAGGCCAGCAGCAAGGCGCTGATCGGGTGACCGATCATGTCCATCCAGTTGCGCAACACGTGGCCTTCGGCAAACGCGATGTCGGCGAAGGTTTTGAGCAACATCAGGAACACCGGCAGCAGCACGGTGACCAGGGTGATGCCAAAGCTTGGCAGCGATTTGTTATCGGTCTCGCGGGCCAGTTGGTCGACCAGTTCCTGGGACGGGTTGCCCGGGATGTACTTGGCAATGAAGGTACCGAAGATCGGACCGGCGATGATGGCGGTCGGCAGGGCGACGATCAGGCCGTACAGGATGGTCTTGCCGATGTCCGCGCCAAACACGCCGATGGCCAACAGCGGGCCCGGGTGCGGTGGCACCAGGCCGTGCACCGCCGACAGGCCGGCCAGCAACGGAATGCCGATCTTGATCAGCGACACGCCGGTGCGGCGCGCGACGATGAACACCAGCGGGATCAGCAGCACGAAGCCGATTTCGAAGAACAGCGGGATGCCCACCAGGAAGGCGGCGAACATCATCGCCCACTGGACTTTTTCCTTGCCGAAGGCGCGGATCAGCGTTTGCGCGATCTGATCGGCGCCGCCGGATTCGGCCATCATCTTGCCGAGCATGGTGCCCAGCGCGAGGATGATGCCGACAAAGCCGAGCACCCCGCCGAAGCCGTCCTGGAACGCCTTGATGATTTTTTCCACGGGCATGCCCGAGGTCAGGCCGAGGAAGCCGGCCGCAATGATCAATGCAATGAACGGGTGCACCTTGAACTTGGTGATCAGAACGATCAGCCCAATGATGGTAACCACTGCATCTAGCAGCAGATAAGACTCGTGGGACATGCCAAACATGGGGGTCTCTCCTGTTTGTTGTTGTTATTAAAGCGGGTGTTGAATTTCCTGCCGGGGACAGCGCTATCTTTCCGGCAAAAAATTATCGGGTTGGTTCAAAACCGTGCTGCAGCCACCAGGCGTTGGTTTGCTCGGCCAGTTCCTCGACGCTGTCTTCGCTGGCGTTGAGCGCCAGGGTCAGCGGCTCGCCCTTGGGCGATTCCAGGGTAGCGAACTGGCTGTCGATCAGGCTGGCCGGCATGAAATGGCCGGGGCGATGGGACACGCGGTCGGCGGCGACTTCGCGGGTCAGCTCCAGGAAGACAAAGCCCAGGCCCGGTGCGGCTTCGCGCAGGTGGTCGCGGTATTTCTTCTTGAGGGCTGAGCAGGTAAGTACGGGGTGCTCGCCCGCCTTGAGCGAACGGCGCAGTTCATCGCAGAGGATGTCGAGCCAGCCGGCGCGGTCGTCGTCGTTGAGGGGGTGGCCGGCGCTCATCTTTTCGATGTTCGCGGCAGGGTGAAAGCTGTCGCCTTCGATGGCGGTGGCGCCGTTCAGACGGCACAGGGCCTCGCTGACGCTGGTTTTGCCACAGCCGGCAACACCCATGATGACCAGGGCAGTAACAGGTTGACTCATAAACACCTCAGGACGCAGATAGCGCTACCTTTGCACAGTGTAAGGCTAGTGCAAAAACAGGCTTTTCCCGCGCCGTCTTGTCTTTTTTTATGGAGTGACGCGTGCATCCGCTCCAATCATTTGAACGGGATCAGGCAACCCGACGTTCAAGCATTTGCAGCCGTTTGGAGACAGCGCTACCTTAGTGCCTCGATTTTTGTTTGGCAAGCCGCCTGATGACCTCCAAGAACGATAAAAATACTCGCACCACCGGTCGCCCCACCCTCAATGAAGTCGCACGCCTGGCCGGCGTCAGCCCCATCACTGCCTCCCGCGCCTTGCGCGGCATCAGCACCGTGGCCACGGAGCTTGTGAAAAAAGTGCAGCTCGCCGCCGCCGAACTCAACTACGTGGTCAACCCCGCCGCTCGAGCGCTGGCCTCGGCCCAGAGCCATTCGGTGGTGGTGTTGGTGCCGTCGTTGTCCAACCTGTTGTTTATCGAAACTCTCGAAGCGATCCACCAAGTGCTGCGGCCCAAGGGCTTTGAAGTGCTGATCGGCAACTTTCACTATTCGCGCGATGAAGAAGAAAACCTGCTGCGCAATTACATGGCCTACCAGCCACGCGGGTTGCTGCTGACCGGGTTTGACCGCACCGAAAGCGCCCGACGGATGGTCGAGGCGAGCAACGTGCCGTGCGTCTACATGATGGACCTGGACCCCAATGCCGGCGTGAACTGCGTGGGCTTTTCGCAGTTGGCGGCAGGTGAGACGGCGGCGGCGCATCTGTTGTCCCGTGGGCGCAAGCGCCTGGCGTATATCGGCGCACAGCTGGACCAGCGCACCTTGTTGCGTGGCGAAGGATTCCGCCGTGCGCTGCAACAGGCCGGCCTGTATGACCCGGCGCTGGAACTGCTCACTCCAAGGCCCTCCTCCGTGGGCCTGGGTGGCGAATTGTTCCTGCAATTGCTGGCGGCGCATCCGGACGTGGATGCGATTTTCTTCGGCAACGATGACTTGGCCCAAGGTGCACTGCTCGAAGCCCTGCGCCATGGCATCAAGGTGCCGGAGCAGGTGGCGGTGCTGGGCTTCAACGACTTGCCGGCGTCGTCGTTCATGGTGCCGCGCCTGAGCAGCATCAGCACGCCGCGCGAAGCGATCGGCCGGCGTGCGGCGGAGCATCTGCTGACGATGATGGCGGGTAACAAGATCGCCAAGCCGGTGGTGGATATGGGGTTCGAGTTGCAGGTGCGGGAGAGCACCTGACCGTCAAGCGGAACACAATCGCAGGCAGGCCAGCTCCCACAGGTTTACCGTGCCAGCTCGACATGTAGGACGCGCTGTAGGACGCGGCTGACATTGCGGTAAGCGCCTTGCCCGGTTGCCTACGCCTACGTCAGAATCCGCTGGCTTGTGCGCCTGGGGGTGGGTCTCTAAGGTTGGCCGGTCGCTGAATTTCTCGGTGATCGGGTTTAGTAGCCCGGCTTCCCACACAAGATGCATGAGCCTGTCGATGCTTGATGGTGGCTGTGCGCAGGGCGCCTTCGGGTGCGCCGGGTTTGTGTGGGATACCGGTCTACTAACCTGCGTACAGCTGCCACCCTCGTTTAGTAGCGATGAGGTATCAGCCCAAATCAGGTACTTCAACAATGCAAAGCATCCCCACGCATACCCTCTTCACTGTCATCCCCGGCTCCTCTACCGAAACCCTGCTGATCAACAGCTACGAAACCGTCTGCTCCGTCAGTACCTTGTTGCTCGACCTGTCCGAAGACCTCACCGGCAAACACCGCGATGTGGCCTTAGCCATTCATCAGTTGAGTGAGCTATCCATCTTGCTGGTGGGCAAAGCCATGGACCAACACACACCACGCTGCTAAAGCCCTGCGCGGTCAGAAATGTGGGAGCGGGCTTGCTCGCGAATGCGGTGGGTCAGCAAAAAATCAGCTGGCTGACCCACCGCATTCGCGAGCAAGCCCGCTCCCACATTTTAACCGTGCTCGCTTGGAAATATCGCCGTCGCTTGTGACCCCTGCTAGATTGTTCTCCTCTTCACCGCACAGAGAAGCACCATGGGACACTCACTGAAAATCTTGGGCCGCGCCTCTTCCATCAATGTGCGCAAAGTCCTCTGGACCTGCCAGGAACTGGGCATCGACTATGTGCGCGAAGACTGGGGCATCGGCTTCAAGCCCACCCAATCGGCCGAATTCCTCGCGCTGAACCCCAACGCCCAGGTGCCGGTGCTGATCGACGACCACGGCGTGCTCTGGGAATCCAACACCATCTGCCGCTACCTCGTCGGCCTCTACCAACGTCACGACTTGCTGCCCATCGAGCCCGCGCCACGCGCGCAGGTCGAGCAATGGATGGACTGGCAAGCCACCGAACTCAATCGCGCCTGGGGCGATGCCTTCCCGGCTCTGGTGCGCAACAACCCGGACGGCCTGGACGCAGCGCAAATAGCCGCCGCCGTGCAGGTCTGGAATGACAAGATGGGCATTTTGGAACAGCAGCTTGCGCGCACTGGCGCCTATGTGGCGGGCGATGAATTCACCCTCGCCGACATCCTGGTCGGCCTCTCGGTGCACCGCTGGCAGATGACTCCCATGCAGCGCCCGCCCTACCCGGCCGTTGCGGCTTATTACCAGCGCTTGAGCCAGCACAAAGGCTTCCAGACCTTCGCCCTCGACGGTCACAACTGACAACAAGGAATAAACCGTGAAAGGACTCAACGTACTGCTCACCGGCGCCTGCGGCAGAATCGGCAAGACGTTTTTCGAAGCCTCGAAAGACCGCTACCGCTTCACCCTCACCGACCGTATCGCGCCGGGCTTCGAGGTGGGCGAGCACCGCTTCGTGCACGCCGACCTCAGCGATAAATCATGCCTGGGCGCCCTGCTCGACGGCATCGACGTGATCGTGCACCTGTCGGGCATTCCCCACGCCAGCGCCTCGTTCGACGAATTACTGCCCAACAACATCCTCGCCACCACTTACCTGTTCGAAGCCGCCGTGGCGGCGGGTGTAAAACGCCTGGTGTTCGCCAGCAGCGCGCAAACCATTGAGGGCTACCCGGTGGACCGGCAAATCACGCCCGGCATGCAGGTCATGCCCGCCAACCTGTACGGCGTGAGCAAATGCTACGGCGAGGCGCTGTGCGGTTTGTATGCGGCGAAAACCGCGCTGTCGACGATTGCGTTGCGCATCGGCGCCTTCGAATTCCCCGAGACCCACGACCTCAACAACGCCCGCGACCTCAGCGCCTGGCTCAGCCCACGGGATGCGGTGCAGTTGCTGCAACGTTCGGTGGAGGCCGAGGGTGTGAAACACCTGATCGCCCATGGCATTTCCAACAACCGCTTCAAGCGCCTGGACTTGAGCGAAACCACGCGGGTGTTGGGTTATCAACCGGTTGACGATGCTTTTCAGAGTTTCGAGGTTCCAATCACTTATTAATCGCTGCGCCATAAAACGTTGGAATAAAAAGACTTTGCGCAATAAATCGGTGAATAGGCAGCCAGACACACTCGATTTCACAAGCATCGATTTCCCTTAGCCCGCTAAGATTCCAGGCAACTACCCCTGGAATCGCTCCCTATGTCCACGATTACCCACGCTGCCACGGACGGGATCGACCCGATCCGTGCCGCCCATATCAGCGCACGCATCGACCGCCTGCCCGCCGTTGCTACGGTCTGGCGCCTGGTAGCGCTCCTGTCGATTGGCGGCTTTTTCGAGCTGTATGACCTGTTCCAGACCGCCTACATCAGCCCCGGCCTGATCAGCGACGGGATTTTCCACACCGGCAGCCAAGGCGTATTTGGCTTCTCCGATCAGGCTGCGTTCGCCTCCGCGACCTTCCTGGGCCTGTTCCTTGGCGCCAGCCTGCTCAGCCCCATCGCCGACCGCTTCGGGCGCCGGGCGATCTTCACCTTCGCGTTGATCTGGTACACCGTTGCCACAGTGTTGATGGGCATCCAGACGTCCGCCCTGGGCATCATCTGCATGCGCTTTCTGGTGGGCATCGGGCTAGGCATCGAGCTGGTCACCATCGACGCCTACCTCTCGGAACTGGTGCCCAAGCGCATGCGCAGCTCGGCGTTTGCCTTTGCGTTTTTTATTCAGTTTCTGTCGGTGCCGGCCGTGGCGCTGATGTCGTGGTGGCTGGTGCCGCAAGCGCCGTTCGGGGTCTCCGGCTGGCGCTGGGTGGTGCTAATCAGCGCGGTATTTGCGCTGTTCATCTGGCAACTGCGCAAACGCCTGCCGGAATCACCGCGTTGGCTGGCGCAAAAGGGCCGTTTCGAGCAAGCCGATGCGATCATGGACAGTCTGGAGGCGCGCTGTCTGAAAGATCACGGCAAGCCCTTGGATGCCCCAGAACCCGAAGCCGTCAGCGTGCAGGGCAGCGGCCGTTTTGCCGATATCTGGCAACCGCCCTACCGCCGCCGCGCGTTGATGCTGATCGTGTTTCACGTGTTCCAGGCCATCGGCTTTTTCGGCTTCGGCAACTGGCTGCCGGCGCTCTTGTCGGGCCAGGGGGTCAGCGTGACCCACAGCTTGCTCTACGCCTTCATCATCACCCTGGCCTACCCGCTGGGGCCGCTGCTGTTTGTGAAAGTGGCCAATCGCTTTGAAAACAAATGGCAGATCGTCGGCTCGGCCCTGGGCGCGGTGATCTTCGGCAGCCTGTTCGCCCTGCAAACCACGGCGGTGGGCCTGGTGTTTTGCGGAGTGATGATCACCTTCTGCAACGCGTGGCTGAGTTTCAGTTATCACTCGTATCAAAGTGAACTGTTCCCCACCAATATCCGTGCACGGGCGGTAGGCTTCTGCTATTCGTTCAGCCGCTTGTCCACGGTGTTCAGCAGCCTGTTGATCGGCTTTATCCTCGAACACCTGGGCACGCCGGGGGTGCTGGCGTTCATTGCCAGCAGCATGTTGATCGTGATGATCACCATCAGCTGGTTCGGCCCGCGCACGCGCAACCTGGCGCTGGAAAATATCGCCCAATGATTACGTCATCAGTAATCTGACCGCCCGTCACTTCCCTGAAATTACTGTCATCTCTGACAGTAGACCTCGCCTCCTACCGACGTTGTACTGTTAACAGGCGAATCCATAGGGAAACGCCGTTATTGAACGCGAGGAGCATGACATGGCGCAGAACAATGATGAAAAGGCCTCGAAGGGCTGGTTTAAATCCACAGGCTTCGAGGGAGATGTAGATACCACGGCCGTTGATTATCGCCAATCACCCACGGGCTCGAGAGGCATCACTATTTATGGACTACAGCCTACTGCGAATGGCAATTCAATAGGAGTTCAAATCAACTTTCCCAACGACGCGCCGCTGGGACCGATCCCCGTACCAAAACCCTTTCCCGACGATGTAATCGTGGCCTATTTTCGTCAAGCAAGCAGTGGTCAGCGAACATCCTATCGCGCCAAAAATGGCGTACTCGAGTTACTCACCTTTGATGCACAAAGGGGCTTCGTATCGGGTAAATTTAACGTATTGGCCGACGTTGATGGCACTGAGCGTTCGTTCGAGGGGTCATTTGATATCCATTCCGTATGAACAGGGCACCGGCGGCAACAGTTGGCCTCACAGGACCACTGATTGCCGCTTTAATCTTGAAGCGTCCCGTAAACACAAGGGTTCGCCATCGGCACGCTATTTGCTCCACCTGTGGCACCGAACATTTCCCCAGGTAACCGATCATGCTGGTTAACAACAACACCCAAGCCATGTCGACCGTTCAACAGATCAAGCGCCCCGACATGGATCCGGCCAACGCCGCCGCCAGCGCGCTGTACAGCGGTGCCCTGCAAGCGGCCCAGCAAAGCACGATCGTACCGGCCGCGCAGAAGGAACTGGACAAGGCCACCGACCGTATCGACGAAGCCTTCGCCAAGACTCGCGTGCAGTTGCAGACGAGCACTGCGGATGTGCCGGCGACCAATGCCGCGTCTTCGGCGCGCACTGAGTTCACCGATTACATGAGCAAGTCCCCGGCCGAACATATCCGTGAGCAGTTGCTCAAGGAACAGGGGCTGACCGAGGCGGATGTGCAGAGCATGTCCCAGGAAAAGCAGGACGCGATTTCCAAACAGGTGGCCGAGCGGTTGAAGCAGCAGCAAGAGCAGCAGGTAGCCGCGAAAACCGTAGACCCGCAGGCGCAGGCGGTGAAAGAAACCCTGGCCGCGATCTAAGCCTCAGCGCTGATCAAATGTTCAAACTTGGTTTTTGTGGGAGCTGGCTTGCCTGCGATGGCCATAGGTATCTACACATCTTTGTAGTGAGCGGGCTTGTCCCGCGCTGGGCTGCGAAGCGGCCCCAAACCAGGCGGATTGGGTTTTTCTGAAACTGCGCGGTGTCTTTATTGGGGCGGCTTCGCCACCCAGCGCGGGACGAGCCCGCTCACTACAGGGAATTGTCAGTCTCTGAAGTTGTGTAGATACCTATGGCTATCGCAGACAAGCCACACATTGACTGGGTTACCAGATTGACAATGTGTTGGCTACAACTGCGAGGCCACGGGTCCCGTCGCCATCGTTAACAAAACGCTGAAGGGGAACGGTCAGGGGGCTCAGTGCCCGAACAGGCCTGCCTCGGATTTCTTGGTCTTTTTGTCGGCGCGTTTTTCATCGGCGGTCTTTGCCGGTTTTTTCTTCGCGGCTTTCTTTGAATCCATACCTTTGGCCATGATGCGTACTCCACTAACGGGGATGAAGCACAGGGTATAACACCTATTGCCCGGCTCAAGGCGCTTATAATCTGCCCCCCTTGATAACGCCTGCCTGAACACCATGCCTGAATTGAACCTCGAACCGCTGGCAGAGCCTTTGTGGCCGCTGCTGAACAAGTTTTACCGCAGCCACAATTCGTCGATGAAGGCGCTCAAGGGCGGGCGTTTGTGGGTGGCGCGGGCGGATGGGATTGTGGCGGGGTTGTGCCTGACGCCGGTGGTGGGTGGGCAGTGGTTGACCGGAGTGTTTGTCGACCCGGCCTACCGCGGCCAGGGCTTGGCGTCGCGGTTGATTGGCGAGGCGGTGGCTGATGTTGACGGCACGGTATGGCTGCTGTGCCACCCTGACCTGGAAGGGTTGTACCGGCGCATGGGGTTCTCCCAGGACACCGTGTTGCCGCAATCCCTCAGCGAGCGGCTGGTGCGTTACAGGCGTAATAAGCCGATGATTGCGATGGGTTTGGCAGCCGGTTGAACACTGAACCTAATGTGGGAACGGGCTTGCTCGCGAATGCGGTGGGTCAGTGGATACATTAATGACTGACCCATCGCTTTCGCGAGCAAGCCCGCTCCCACATGTTTAATCTCGGCATGACTCAAGGTTATTCGTCTACGGCGGGATCCAGCTCTGGAAACATCACGTCGATAAACCCGAATTTGCTGAAATCGGTAATCCGCGACGGGTACAGCCGGCCGATCAAGTGATCGCATTCATGCTGCACCACTCGCGCATGGAAGCCATCGGCGAAACGCACGATAGGTTCGCCCTTCGGATCGAAACCTTCGTAACGAATCTGCTGGTAACGGTCCACGGCGCCACGCAGGCCGGGCACGGACAGGCAACCTTCGTAACCCTCTTCCAGCACCGGGCTCAGTGGCGTGATCAGCGGGTTGATCAGAATGGTCTGCGGCACCGGCGGCGCATCGGGGTAGCGTTCGCTGGCCTCGAAACCGAAGATCACCAATTGCAGGTCAACACCGATCTGCGGCGCGGCCAGGCCAACGCCGCCCACGTGCTCCATGGTCTGGAACATGTCATCGATCAATTGCCACAGCTCGGGGCTGTCGAACATTTCGGGCGGAACCGGTGGCGCGATACGCAGCAGGCGTTCATCGCCCATTTTCAGGATTTCACGGATCATCGGTCAGGCTCGGAGGGGTTGGTCTTCAGGGAATGGTCTCGGGCCAGGCCGGAGACATGCTGCTTTTCTATGGGCTCAGGGTCATCGATGTGCTTGTCACCTGCGTTTTTGCCTTCGGCCGACATGTGTTCGATCACGGCATTCATCTCCGCGCCCAGCAACAGCACGGCGGCAGAAATATAGAAGTACAGGAGCAGCACAATGATCGCGCCGATACTGCCATACATGGCGTTGTAGTCGGCAAAGGTCTTGACGTAGTAGCCAAAACCCAGGGACGCCACGATCCAGACCACCACCGCCAGCACCGAGCCAGGGGTGATGAAGCGGAACTCCTGCTCGACGTCCGGCATCACGTAGTACATGAGGGCCACGGCAAACATCAGCAGGATCACGATCAACGGCCAGCGCACGATGGTCCACAGGGTGACCATGAACTCCTGCATGCCGATCTGCGCGGCGATCCACTCCATCACCTGCGGGCCAAGCACCATCAATGCAGCGGCTGCCAGCAACATGCCGGCGATGCCGACCGTGTAGAAAATCGACAGCGGAAAGCGCTTCCAGATCGGCCGGCCTTCGACCACGTCGTAGGCGGCATTCATCGCGCTCATCATCAGGCGCACGCCGGCCGACGCCGTCCATAATGCAATCACGATACCCACCGACAGCAAGCCACCCTTGGACTGCTGCAACTGGTCAATCACGGGGTTGACCTGCTCCAGGGCCTGGGGCGGCAACACCAGCTCGGACTGCATCCGCAACCAGCTGAAGAAGTCCGGCAAATGCAGGAAACCGATCAGCGCAATCAGGAACAGCAGGAAGGGAAACAGCGAGAACAGCATCTGGTAGGCCAGCGCCGAGGCATAGGTGGGCATTTCGTCATCGACGAATTCCTTGACGGTGCGCACCAGCACCTTATGCAGCTTCAGACCAGCGAGTACGGGGAAAATCATAGCGTCTCCTTTCGCCGCAAAGGTTGAGTTGGGGCGACTCAGGGGCCGTTTTCTACATCAAAGTAGCCCATTTGGCGACTTTGAAACAATTGCGAAAGTTTAGTTGCACAAGCGGATACAAAAACGGCCATCCGTGGATGGCCGTCGGGCTGCTGGGGTGAGCCAGCCGAAGCGCCTTATTCGGTCGCTTTCTTGACTGCATCCTTGGTCTTGCCAACGGCTTGCTGCGCTTCGCCTTTCTTCTCTTGAATCACGCCTTCAACCTGCAGTTTGTCGTTATCCGTGGCTTTGCCGACACCTTGCTTGACGTTACCGACGGCTTCGTTAGCCATGCCTTTTACCTTATCGGAAGTGCTGCCCATGGTATTACTCCTGATAACAATCAAATGGTTTTGGTCACTACGTAGCGGTTGACCTGAAGCGAAGCGCCAGAGTTTCAATTATTTTCAAGGCGAGCATTTCATCGTCAGCAGCAGTTTGGGCTTTATGTTTTGCGGCCAACCCACGAGAATGCCCGGCACATTCAGGCTATAACGCTGAATAACAGATCCCGTAGGAAGGTTATGAAACTCAATAAAGCACAGGCCATCGCCCGCAGAAACACCGAACTGGGCGGTGCCGTACTCGGCGTCAACAACTGCCACTTCACCGACCTGGACCCCAAGCGCAACATCTGGTGGTTCGACCTGCCGCTGGGCCGTATCGCCGTGGGCCAGTTCGAATGGATCCATCTGTTGATGCACAACGCCGAGACTGACCAACTGCTGCACCTTAAGGTGCCGACGGCGTTCCTGCGTGAGAACCTCGAAGGGCTGGTGGTGCGCAATGCGGGCAAGCGCAAGCCCGAGATCACCCTGGAGCTGAGCGCCGACAAGGACTCGTTCCTCAAGGATGTGCGCCCGGCCGGGGCCGGCATCAGCTTCGCGCAGTTCTCCCTGTAAGAACGCGGTCAAAACTGTGGGAGCGGGCTTGCTCGCGAATGCGGTGTATCAGCTTGCACATGCATTGACTGACACTCCGCTTTCGCGAGCAAGCCCGCTCCCACAGTGGATTGCATTTCAAATCAGGATCTTCAGTGCCCCCAAAAAACCCGCTTTCGCGGGTTTTTTATGGATCACTTTTTAAGACCAAGCTTCTTCAGTTCTTCATCGCGCAACTCACGCCTCAGGATCTTGCCCACGTTCGTGGTCGGCAATGCATCACGGAACTCCACCGCCTTGGGCACCTTGTAGGCCGTGACGTTGGCACGCATATGCTCCATCACCTGCTCCTTGGTGAGGGTAGCGCCCGGCTTGACCACGATGAACAGCTTGATGTGTTCGCCAGACTTCTCGTCCGGCACGCCGATGGCGGCGCACTGCAGCACGCCCGGCAGGCCCGCCAGCACGTCTTCCAGTTCGTTGGGGTACACGTTGAAACCCGAGACCAGGATCATGTCTTTCTTGCGGTCGACGATGCGCATGTAGCCATCGGGCTGGATGATCGCGATGTCGCCGGTCTTCAGCCAGCCTTCGCTGTCGAGCATCTCGTCGGTGGCGTCCTGGCGCTGCCAGTAGCCCTTCATCACCTGCGGGCCCTTCACGCACAGCTCGCCGGTTTCGCCCAGCGCGAGTTCGGTGCCGTCGTCGGCGATGACTTTGCACACGGTGGACGGTACCGGAATGCCGATGGTGCCGAGCTGGATGTGCTGGATCGGGTTCACGGTGGCCACCGGGCTAGTTTCGGTCATGCCGTAGCCTTCGCAGATACCGCAACCGGTCACGGCCTTCCAGCGCTCGGCCGCCGCCAGTTGCAGGGCCATGCCACCCGACAGCGTGACTTTGAGCGCGGAGAAGTCCAGCTTGCGGAACGCCTCGTTATTGCACAGCGCCACGAACAGGGTGTTCAAGCCGACAAAGCCGCTGAACTTCCACTTCGACAGTTCCTTGACCATCGCCGGCAGGTCGCGCGGGTTGCTGATCAGGACGTTGTGGTTGCCGATCAACATCATCGCCATGCAGTGAAAGGTGAACGCATAGATGTGGTAAAGCGGCAGCGGCGTGATGAGGATCTCGCACCCTTCATTGAGGTTTGACCCCATCAGCGCCTTGCATTGCAGCATGTTGGCGACCAGGTTGCGGTGGGTGAGCATCGCGCCCTTGGCCACGCCGGTAGTGCCGCCAGTGTATTGCAACACCGCCACATCGCTGCTGGCCGGGCTGACCTCGTTGACCGCCCGGCCATGGCCCTTGGCGAGTACATCGTTGAACTTGATCGCCTTGGGCAAGTGGTACGCCGGGACCATTTTCTTCACGTACTTGATAACGCTGTTGATCAGCAGGCGCTTGAGCGGCGACAACAGGTCGGCGACTTCTGTGACGATCACATGCTTGACGGCGGTCTTGGGCACGACCTTTTCCGCCAGGTGCGCCATGTTGGCCAGGCACACCAGGGCCTTGGCGCCGGAATCGTTGAACTGGTGTTCCATTTCCCGCGCGGTGTACAGCGGGTTGGTATTGACCACAATGAGGCCGGCACGGATGGCACCGAACACGGCGACCGGATACTGCAGGACGTTGGGCAGTTGCACGGCGATGCGATCGCCGGGCTGCAGGTCGGTGTGCTGTTGCAGGTACGCGGCGAAGGCGCCGGACAATTCGTACAGCTCACCGTAGGTGAGCGTCTTGCCCAGGTTGCTGAAAGCCGGTTTGTTGGCGAAGCGCTGGCAGGATTGCTTCAATACCGCCTGAATATTCGGATACTCGTCTGGATTGATTTGTGCAGCAATCCCGGCGGGGTACTTATCCTTCCAAAAGTCTTCGTTCATGGAAAGCCCACTCCTCAGCGACGTCAGCGACGCGAATTCATCATCGCATTTGATGCGATTATTATTGGTGTATGTTTTTTTAGGTGAATCCGGCGCTTTCAAGCAGGCCGAGACGTCACAAAGCGCGCCGAGAGTAGCAGCTTTGCCAAGGGCCGCCTAGAGCCAAACGAGTGCCCTACAGTCATAAACACGACTGTCCTACAATATTTGGTCACGCTTTAAATCAAGGCGAAATAACCCAGGAAAACGCTCTGGAATAGGCCTTTCAGGGTGACATAGAAACAAATGTGGGAGCAGGCAAGCCAGCTCCCACAGTTTAATTGCGGTTCAATTCAGGGTCAGGCAATGTCGCGAAGCTCCCGCCGCAAGATTTTCCCCACCGGCGTCATCGGCAACGAATCGCGCAACACAATATGCTTGGGCACCTTGTACCCGGTGAAGTTGGCTTTGCAGTACGCCTTCAACTCTTCCAGGCTGACGCCCTGCTCACGGGCCACCACAAAGAGTTTCACCGCCTCCCCCGTCCGTTCATCCGGCACGCCGATCACCGCGCAGTTGGCCACCGCCGGGTGAGCCATCACCACGTCTTCGATTTCGTTAGGGTACACGTTGAAACCCGAGACGATGATCAGGTCTTTCTTGCGGTCGACAATGCGTATAAAGCCGTCTTCATCGATCACCGCGATGTCGCCGGTCTTCAGCCACCCTTCGGCATCCAGCGCCTCGGCGGTGGCAGCGGGCTGCTGCCAGTAGCCCTTCATTACCTGGGGGCCCTTGATGCACAATTCGCCGCGCTCGCCCAAGGGCAACTCGACGCCTTGATCATCAATCACCTTCATCCCCGTGGCCGGTACCGGGATGCCCACGGTGCCCAGTCGGGACTTGTTGCCGTAGGGGTTGGTGCTGGCCACCGGCGAGGTTTCCGTCAGGCCATAACCTTCGCCAATCGCGCAGCCGGTCATCTGCTGCCAGCGCTCGGCCGTGGCCTTGATCAGCGCAGTGCCGCCGGAGTTGGTGAGCTTGAGGTGGGAGAAATCCAAGGTCTTGAAATCGGGATGGTCCATCAGCGCCACAAACAGCGTGTTAAGCCCCAGCAGCCCGGTAAAGCGCCATTTTTTCAGTTCCTTGATGAACCCGCCGATGTCCCGCGGGTTGGTGATCAGCACGTTGTGGTTGCCGGAGACCATCATGCACATGCAATTGGCGGTGAACGCATAGATGTGGTACAGCGGCAGCGGCGCGATCATCACCTCCTGCCCTTCCTTGATCAGCGGGTGGCCGTCTTCGCCGGTCTGGGCCATGCACGCGCGCGCCTGCTGCATGTTCGCCACCAGGTTGCCGTGGGTGAGCATCGCGCCCTTGGCCAAACCGGTGGTGCCGCCGGTGTATTGCAGCACGGCAATGTCGTCGAGGCTCACCGGATGGCGGGTCACGCCCAGGCCCGCGCCCATGCGCAGCGCGCGCTTGAACGACACCGCGCGCGGCAGGCTGTAGGCCGGGACCATTTTCTTCACCTTGTCGACCAGGGTGTTGACCAGCCAGCCCTTGGCGGCGGGCATGAAGTCGCCCATCCTGGCTTCGATCAGGTAGTCGATCTCGGTGTCGGTGCAGACTTCCTGCACCCGCGAACCGAACAAATTGAGGTAGACCAGCGCGCGCACGCCGGCGTCCTTGAACTGATGACGCATCTCGCGCGGGGTGTAGAGCGGGTTGGTATTGACCACGATCAGCCCGGCGCGCAAGGCGCCGAACACGGCAATCGGGTAATGCAGGACGTTAGGCATCTGCACCGCGATGCGGTCGCCCGGCTTGAGGTCGGTGTGCTGCTGCAGGTACCCGGCGAACGCCGCGCTCTGGCGTTCAAGCTCGGCGTAGGTCAGGGTGATCCCCATGTTGCTGAATGCCGGACGGTCGGCAAAAGCCTTGCAGGAGCGCTCGAAGACTTCGACCACCGACTTGTAGGCCGTAAGGTCGATGTCATTGGGAACGCCCGCTGCGCGTTTGTCATTCCAGAAATCAGGTTGCATTATTCTTGTCCTCTTACCTGAGTGTGTCCGGCCGCTTTTGTGCTGCAACAAGAAGCGGAGCTTCGAGGACGTTAGCAGCTATGGCCAAACAGGCAAATACAGGAAATAGCGTCATTTGTTGTGTGAATCTCCCTACAAGGGCCTGCACTGATCAGGCGTTGACCGTGGGATGAGCGATACACTGCAAGGACGCCGAGCAGATCTTGAGCAAAGGAGCCGCCATGAACCACAGTACTTTCTGGCTGACCGCGAATGACCGCAGCCGCCTGTACGTCAACCAGTGGATGCCCGACGGCCCGGCCAAGGCAGTGTTAATGCTGTCCCACGGCATGGCCGAGCACAGCGGGCGCTATGCGCGCCTGGCCGCAGCCTTGTGCGCCGCCGGCTACGGCCTGTATGCGCTGGACCAGCGTGGCCATGGCCGCACCGCCGATGGAGGTACCCTGGGCCTGTACGCCGAGAAGGATGGCTGGAACAAAGTGGTGGGCGACCTGGCCAGCCTCAACCAGCATATCGGCCAGCAACAGCCGGGGCTGCCGATCTTCCTGCTGGGCCACAGCATGGGCAGTTACATCGCCCAGGCGTACCTGCTGCACCACAGCGCCAGCCTGAATGGAGCGATTCTCAGCGGTTCGAATTTCCAGCCGGTGGCGTTGTACCGCGCAGCGCGGGTGATTGCGCGGGCCGAACGGTTGCGCCAGGGGTTGCGTGGGCGCAGCGCGCTGATCGAGTTCCTGTCGTTTGGCTCATTCAACAAGGCGTTCAAACCCAACCGCACCGCGTTTGACTGGCTTAGCCGCGACCCGGTGGAAGTCGACCGGTACATCAACGACCCGCTGTGCGGTTTCCGCTGCACCAACCAACTGTGGGTCGACCTGCTCGGCGGCTTGCAGCAAATCAGCAAAGCGTCCAATCTCGCCCAGATCGACCCGGGCCTGCCGATCCTGGTGATGGGCGGCGAATGTGATCCGGTGAGTGAGGGCAAGCGTCTCAACAGCCTGGCCCATGCGCTGCGTGAAGCCGGCTGCCAGCACCTGCAACTGACTGTCTACCCGCAGGCGCGCCATGAAGTGTTCAATGAAACCAACCGCGATCAAGTCACAGCGGACGTGCTGATGTGGCTCGACCAGGCGCTGACCCTGCGCAGGCCGGCCCATTGTGAATAACATTCCTTTAAAATCAGCTGCTTAAATTACCGATTAGCCACAGGATGCACTTTTAGATGACCCAGGTAACCAACACCCCGTACGAAGCCCTCGAAGTCGGCCAGACTGCCAGCTACAGCAAGACCGTCGAAGAGCGCGACATTCAGCTGTTCGCCGCGATGTCCGGCGACCACAACCCGGTGCACCTGGATGCCGAGTATGCCAAGGCGACCATGTTCAAGGAGCGTATCGCCCACGGCATGTTCAGCGGTGCGCTGATCAGCGCGGCGGTAGCGTGCGAGTTGCCTGGGCCGGGCACGATCTATATTGGCCAGCAGATGAGTTTCCAGAAGCCGGTAAAGATCGGCGATACCTTGACCGTACGCTTGGAAATCCTGGAGAAGCTGCCGAAATTTCGCGTGCGCATTGCCACTCGCGTGTTCAACCAGCGTGATGAATTGGTGGTGGATGGCGAAGCGGAGATTCTTGCGCCGCGTAAGCAGCAGGTGGTGACGTTGACTGAGTTGCCGCCGATCAGCATTGGCTGATCACAATCTTGAAATTGATGAAAACCAAATGTGGGAGCGGGCTTGCTCGCGAAGGCAGTGTGTCAGTCAATAGAATGGGTGACTGACACTCCGCTTTCGCGAGCAAGCCCGCTCCCACATGGGCTTACTGCATTCAGCTTACGACTGAGCGCGAGCCTGGTTACGCAGCGCTTTCACCTGGTCGTGGTTGCGTTGTACGCCATGGTACTGACGCTCAACCAGGTCACGAATGCCCAGCAGATTGTGCTTGTTGATCTTTTCGATCGCCTCACGATAAGCCTTCAGGGCGTGATCTTCACCGCGCTCGGCTTCGTTCAGCACCGCTTCTTCGTCTTTACCGGTGACCATCGACTTCACGTCGACCCAGCCACGGTGCAGGGCGCCGGCCATGCTGCCGGAATCTTCCGGATCGCCACCCAGTGCACGCACGGCGGTCTTCAGCTCGGCGGCAGCGGTAGCGCAATCGGCGGAACGCTTGGCGAACAGTGCCTTCAGTTCAGGGTGCTTGATGTCTTCAGCGCACTCTTTAAAACCCTTTTGACCATCGATACTGGTCTCGATCAGGTCGTTCAGTACGGAGATCGATTCTTTGTTGATGTCAGTCATTTTCAATTCCTTATGGGTTTTGAGGAAGGTTGCCTTAATGATTGCAGCGCTCGTGCCAGCTTTTCAAAAATACAAATATCTTTAAATTTCAGTTAGTTACAAATAATTGAACCATCTGTATGTGCGTTATTTGCATGATCTGTCATTTGGCCTTCATGCAGAATGC
The DNA here is from genome assembly GCF_014268345.1 of Pseudomonas sp. SWRI18. Lineage (NCBI taxonomy): Bacteria > Pseudomonadati > Pseudomonadota > Gammaproteobacteria > Pseudomonadales > Pseudomonadaceae > Pseudomonas > Pseudomonas sp. SWRI18. The sequence goes on along the minus strand of NZ_JACCQQ010000008.1, from coordinate 164,541 downwards.
CTGTATTTTCGAAGACCTCGCCTTCACTGCCCGACGCCATGAACCCCGAAAAACTCGAACTGCTGATCACCCGCCAAATGCCCTTTGGCAAATACAAGGGACGAATCATCGCCGACCTGCCCGGCCCCTACCTGAACTGGTTCGCCCGTGAAGGTTTCCCCCACGGTGAACTGGGCGGTCTGCTGGCCTTGATGCAGGAAATCGACAGCAATGGCCTGTCTGAATTGCTGGAACCGCTACGCGCCAAACACGGCAAACCCGCCCCGCGTCATTGAGAGCCCCCTATGCCAAGGAATGCAGATAACGAAGCCCATTGGCAGGCCATCGCCCAGCGCTATGACCTGCAACCCGGCCCGATCAACCTGGAAAACGGTTACTTCGGGCGCATGAGCCGTGCGGTACAGGCCCAGTACTTGGAGCAGGTTGCGTTTATCAACCGCAGTAACGCCGTGCATGTGCGCCAGCGCTTTGAACAAGGTGAAAACGTCGAGATCCGGCGCCAACTCGCCGAGTTGATCGAGGTCGACCCGGCGTCGGTGGCCTTCACCCGCAACGCCACCGAAGCCCTGCAATCGCTGATTCGCAACTACAACCGCCTGCAACCGGGCGACCAGGTGCTGATCAGCGACCTGGAGTACGACACGGTCAAAGGGGCGATGCGTTGGCTGGCGGGCTATCGCGGCGTGGAGGTGATCGAACTGTCCCACACGCACCCGGCCAGTTTCGACAGCCTGGTGCAGACCTATCGCAACGCTTTCGCGCAATACCCGCGTTTAAAGCTGATGGCTCTCACCCACGTGACCCACCGCACAGGGCTGGTGATGCCCGTTGCGGCGATTGCCGAGGCCGCGCGCGAACATGGCATCGATGTGATCCTCGACGGCGCCCACGCGCTGGGCCAGCTCGAGTTCAATCTGGCCGAGCTTGGCATTCAGTTCGCCGGTTTCAACCTGCACAAATGGATCGGCGCACCGCTGACCTTGGGCTTTGTGTACATCGCCCCGGAGCGCCTGGGCGATATCGACCCGGACATGGGCGAGTTCCACTACCCCGTCATCGATGTGCGTGCGCGCACCTCCTACAGCACGCCGAACTTTCCGGCGCTGATGACCTTGCCATTGGTGTTTGAGGAACATCGGGAACTGGGTGGCGCGGCGGCCAAGGGTGCGCGGGTCAATTATTTGCGCGACAGGTGGGTGAGCCAGGTGCGGGCGTTGCCGGGGATTGAGGTGCTCACGCCGGATGATCCAAGGCTCTATTGCGGGATTACGGCGTTCAAGTTCACAGGGCGCGATCAGCAGGTGATGGTGGACCGGTTTTTGAACGAGCACGGCTTGTTTACCACGACCCGCACGGGGGCGGCATTTGGCACCTGCATCCGGGTGACACCGGGGTTGGTGACCTCGGCGGCGGACATTGATGTGCTGGTCAACGCGATTACCCAGTTAAACGCCGATTAAAAATGTGGGAGCGGGCTTGCTCGCGAAAGCGGTGTATCAGTAGATATATTCGGTGACTGATACTGCGCATTCGCGAGCAAGCCCGCTCCCACATTTGGATTGTGTTGATCTCAAAGGCTTTCTGGGGGCAAAAAAAAGCGGTACACCGACCAAGTGCACCGCAAAAATGCCGTTAAGCACAGCAACAACGATTCGGTAAATCAGATCAGTCCAGCAGTGCCAGCGCCTCGGCGGTGACTTCCTGGATACGCGCCCAGTCGCCGTTCCTGACCCACTCAGGGTCGAGCATCCAGCTACCGCCCACGCACATCACGTTTTTCAACGCCATGTAGCTCTTGATATTGGCCGGACCAACGCCGCCGGTTGGGCAGAATTTCACTTCGCCGAACGGGCCGCCCAAGGCTTTGATGGCTGCGACGCCGCCGCTGACTTCAGCCGGGAACAGCTTGAAGCGGCGATAGCCCAGGCCGTAGCCTTCCATGATGCCGGAGGCATTGCTGATGCCCGGCAGCAGCGGAATCGGGCTATGCACCGAGGCTTCCAGCAGGTCGCGGGTGATGCCAGGGGTGACGATGAACTGCGAGCCCGCGACTTCCGCCGCTTCGAGCATGTGACGGTCCAGCACGGTGCCCGCGCCGGTGCACAGTTCAGGACGCTGCTCGCGCAGCACCTGAATGGCCTTGAGGCCGAACTCGGAACGCAGGGTCACTTCCAGTGCGGTCAAACCGCCGGCTGCCAGGGCGTCGGCGAGCGGCAGGATGTCCTGTTCGCGGGCGATGGTGATCACCGGCAGGATCCGCGCCTTGGCGCAGAGGCTGTCGATCAGGGCAACTTTATCCGCCATGGACACGGTCGGTTGAGGGCTTTTCATAGCGGCTGATCCTTGGCTCATGGGCACCAGTAAATCTCTAATGTAGGTTGCAGAAACGCGCGGACAGGCATGGCGGCAACATCGTCACTGGCCAGCGCGGCGTTCAAGGTGGTCAGTTTCGAACTGCCGGAAATCGACAGGACGGTGTAGTTGGCCGTGGCCAGCAGGGCGCGACTCATGGTCAGGCGCTGGTGCGGCACGGTCGGCGCCAGCATCGGCCAGCAACGGCGGGTACCGTCTGCCTGCAAGGCTTCAGCCAGGTTCGGGCTGTCGGGAAACAGCGATGCGGTGTGGCCGTCATCACCCATGCCCAGCACCAGCACATCAATGGCCGGCAGTTCAGCCAGCAGGCGATCGGCCTGCTCGGCGGCGTCTTCAAGGTTGGCCGCGGCGCTGTAAAGGCTCAAGAATCTGGCCTTGGCCGCCGGACCTTGCAGCAAGTGTTGCTTCAACAGGCCGGCATTGCTGTCGGCGTGCTCCACCGGCACCCAGCGCTCATCGGCCAGGGTGATGGTGACCTTGGACCAGTCCAGCCCCTGCTTGGCCAGGTGCTGGAAAAATGCCACGGGGCTGCGACCGCCGGACACCACCAGGACAGCCTCGCCACGGGCACTGATTGCGCCGCGCAATTGCTCAGCCACATCATTGGCCAGGCCCTGCGCCAGCAGCGCGGGCGTAGGGTACTCATGAGCAGTCACGCCCTGAGGCAGTTTCAATTCAGATATCGCCATACCATGACCTCCCATCCCGCGTGATCAGTGCAATCGAGCTCATCGGCCCCCAGGACCCGGCCGCATACGGCTTGGGCGCATCACCAGATTTTTTCCACCCGGCGATCAACTGGTCACACCACTTCCACGCGGCTTCGATTTCATCTTTACGGACAAACAGGTTCTGGTTGCCGTGCATCACTTCCAACAGCAAGCGCTCGTAGGCATCGGGGATGCGCGCACTGCGGTAGGTGTCGGAAAAATTCAGTTGCAGTGGCCCGCTGCGCAGTTGCATGCCCTTGTCCAGGCCCTGCTCCTTGGTCATTACCCGCAAGGAAATACCTTCGTCCGGCTGCAGGCGAATGATCAGTTTGTTGCTGATCTGCAGGCGCTGCTCGGGGGCGAAGATGTAGTGGGACGGTTCCTTGAAGTGAATGACAATCTGCGACAACTTTTGCGGCATGCGCTTGCCGGTGCGCAGGTAGAACGGCACCCCCGCCCAACGCCAGTTGCGGATATCGGCACGCAGGGCGACGAAGGTTTCGGTGTCGCTCTGGGTGTTGGAATTCTCTTCTTCCAGGTAACCCGGCACCGGCTTGCCGGCGCTGTAGCCGGCGATGTACTGGCCGCGCACGACCTGGGTGGTCAGGCCATCCGGGCTGATCGGCGCCAGAGCCTTGAGCACCTTGACCTTTTCGTCGCGGATACTGTCGGCGGACAGGTCGGCCGGCGGGTCCATCGCGATCAGGCAAAGCAGTTGCAGCAGGTGATTCTGGATCATGTCCCGCAGTTGGCCGGCCTTGTCGAAGTAGCCCCAACGGCCTTCGATACCGACTTGCTCGGCCACGGTGATTTCCACGTGGGAGATGTAATTCTGGTTCCACTGGGTTTCGAACAGGCTGTTGGCGAACCGCAGTGCGATCAGGTTCTGCACCGTTTCCTTGCCCAGGTAATGGTCAATGCGATAGGTGCGGTTCTCCGGGAAAAACTGCGCCACGGCGTCGTTGACCTTGCGCGAGGACTCCAGGTCCGAACCGATGGGTTTTTCCAGCACCACACGGGTGTTCTCGGCCAGGCCGACCTTGGACAGGTTTTCGCAGATCGCACCGTACACGGCGGCAGGCGTGGCGAAATAGGCGATCAGGCATTGCTCGGTACCGGCGATTTCGGCCAGGGCCACGTAGTCGTCGGCCTTCATGAAATCGACGTGCACATAGGTCAGGCGCGCCAGGAACCGCTGGGCGATGGCTTCGTCCAGTTCCTTGCCCACGTAGGTGCGCAGGGCTTGCTCGATGTGGGCCAGGTGCTGTTGCTCGGAACCGGCTTCACGGGCCAGGGCCAGGATGCGCGTGTCGTCGTGCAGGAGCGCGGCGCCATCGAGGTGATAGAGGGCAGGAAATAACTTGCGCAGCGCCAGATCACCCAAGGCGCCAAACAGGGCAAAGGTGCAGGGTTCTACGGTTATAGAAGGCATGATGTTTGTTCTTTTATCAAGTTAAGCTACAAATACCTTTTTTCAAGGTATCACTCAAGGAAAAATGTAGTAATAACCACAACATTTTCCCGAAATACGCATTCCGAGTGGTGGTGTTCAGCTACCCTCAGTAGGATAGGCCACCGCAAAAGACCATTCATCGATTGGTTGCCACCTTTTATTTGCATCGTCGCCCGAAGGAAAGACTGAATGGACCGCGTGCGAAATCTTCTGGAACAGATCCGGAACCGCCTCGAAGAATTGAACAAGGCCGAGAAAAAAGTCGCCGAGGTCATCCTGCTCAATCCGCAGCAGGCGACCCGCTTCTCCATTGCCGCCCTCGCCCAGGCCGCGTCGGTCAGTGAACCGACGGTCAACCGCTTCTGCCGTTCGTTCGGCGTCAGTGGTTACCCTGAACTTAAATTGCAGTTGGCGCAAAGCCTGGCCAGCGGTGCGGCGTATGTCAGCCGCGCGGTGGAGGCCGATGATAACCCCGAGGCCTACACCCAGAAGATCTTCGGCAGCGCCATCGCCTCCCTGGACAGCGCCTGCCAGGCGCTGGACCCGGCCCTCATCAGCAAGGCCGTGGATTTGTTGATCCAGGCGCGGCAGATCCACTTCTTCGGCCTGGGCGCTTCGGCGCCGGTGGCGATGGATGCGCTGCACAAGTTTTTCCGTTTCAACCTGGCGGTGACGGCCCATGCCGACGTGCTGATGCAGCGCATGATCGCGTCGGTGGCGCATACGGGCGAGCTGTTCGTGATCATTTCCTACACCGGGCGTACCCGTGAGCTGGTGGAAGTGGCGCGTATCGCACGGGAAAACGGCGCGTCGGTGCTGGGTGTGACCGCCGAGAATTCGCCGCTGGCCAAGGCCAGTACCGTGAGCCTGAACATTCCGCTGCCGGAAGACACCGACATCTACATGCCGATGACCTCGCGGATCATCCAGTTGACGGTGCTGGATGTGCTGGCGACCGGCATGACTTTGCGCCGCGGGGTGGATTTCCAGCCGCATTTGCGCAAGATCAAAGAGAGCTTGAATGACAGCCGGTATCCGGTGGGGGATGAGTTCAACTGAGGCTGAGATCGGCTCCAGCAGCCCCGGCCTCTTCGCGAGCAAGCCCGCTCCCACATTTTGACCGAGTCCCACCTTGGAATACGGTCGAATGTGGGAGCGGGCTTGCTCGCGAAGACGGCATCCGCCACACCGCTAAACCCTAGCCCGAGCCTGCAGACTCAGGTGCGCCCTCTCCCCCGGCGCCAGGCTCGCCCCCGCCATCGCCGCCTCCACGCACACAAACCCCGACGCCTCGTTGAAGCTCACCCCCAACAACGGCCGGCTGCCGGGGTGCCATACCACCGTGTCGGCAGTCTCGCCCGTATCGATGCACAATTCCCGCTGCCAGGCGTGGTCCTTGAGCTGCAATTCGCCGTCATGCTGGAACACCCGCTGGCAGCCGCCGTCCACGCGCAGTTCGCCTTCCTGCTGGCAAACCTGGCGGCTGAGCTGGTCGTAACCCTGCGCGCCGTCGAGCCCAGACAGCGCTACCTCATCAACGTGACCAATACGCCAATAGGCGTGCAAAGCATGGCTCAACTGGCAGGGCAGCTCATCCTGATGCTCGGTGCTCAGGCGCAGCTCCAGGGTCTCGCCCAGGTGCGCATGCAGGTCCACCTGCCAGTCGCACAACTGCAACTGCCAGTGCAGGCGCACACCGTCGTCGTCAGTGCTGCTGTCCAGCAGTTTCCAATCGATCAGCCGTGCCCAGCCATGGGAAGGCCACGCATTTTCGCTCGGGTGGCGGCCATACCACGGCCAGCACACCGGCACACCGCCACGGATGGCGCCGACTTGCGGCCATTTGGCTGCACACCACAGCCAGGGTTTCTGGCCACGGGGCTGGAAGTGCAACAGCTGTGCGCCCTGGCGACTGAACACCGCCTGGCACAGCGGATGATCGATCACCAGCACGTCACGCAGCTGAAAGCGCTCCCAGGCGAACACCGGACGCTCGCGCAAGGATTTGAAAAAGCGTTGCAGCGGTTGCTCATGCATGTGCCACCGTCCTGAAAATCATGTCGCTCAAACCTTGGGGAAACCTGTGGGAGCTGGAGTGCTCCCAAAAAAAAGCGGATAGCCATGGCTATCCGCAAAATGCGCACAGAGAGAAGGAGCTTATCGCAACAGCGTTAGAACGTAGACTGGATTTTCAGGCCAGCCACCAGCGCGTTGTCGACTTTATCCACGCCGCCAGGTTGCACGACGTATTGCAGGTTAGGACGCACGGTCAGCCAGTTGGTGACGTGGAAGCCGTAGTTGATTTCGAAGTTGTATTCGGTTTCACGGATCGGCGTGTACAGCGGGTTGTCGTAGTCGCTGACGCCGTTGGCGACGTTGCGCAGTTCCGAGTCTTCCTTCACGTCCTTGTTGACGTGCAGGCGCGCGGCACCAATGCCGACGTCATCTTTTGGACGCGCATCGAATGGGCCTTTGTACACCAGCATGATCGACTGATAGTTGTCGACCAGGTTGGTTTCCTTGTCGTGGAACGTGGCGTTGGCAGCGATGTTCAGGCCACGCGTAGCGTCGCCGTTGTGCGTGGTGAGTTGCTGTTGCGCAACGAACCAGTAGCCTTTCTTGCTGCTGCGGGTACGGTAAGCCGCGCCGGTGGTGGCCGCATCGTTGCCGTTGATGTCTTCACGGACATCGGAAGCATCGGCGGCGCTTTTGTAGTAACCCACGCGGTATTCGCCCGGCAGGTTATTCACCTTCGGCGACCAGACCAATTCCACCGGGATCACGGTACCCTTGGTGCCACTGCCGCTGAGTTTGAAGCCGTTGCCGTGCTCCAGCTGCGATGGGTTCTGGTTGTACGCACCGATTTGCGCATACAGCTCAGGCGTGATGTTGTACTTCACGCGGATGGCTGCCTGGCTGACCGGCCAGTTGTACCAGGTGTTCACGTAGTTACCGACCTGCGAGCCGCAGAACGACAGGTTCTGGAAGTCGCACGGGAAGGTGTTGAAGTCTTCGCCTTCACCGAAGTAACCGAGTTTCACATCCAGCTTGTTGTCGAACATCTGGTGCTGGATCCAGAACTGGGTCAGACGCACCATGTGGCCACGGCCGTAGACTTCCATGGACGAACTCAACGTGCCGGCACGTGGGTCGCCAATGCGGTCGTTGGAGATGTTCTGGCCATTACGGTTGGTGAACTGGATCTTGGCCTGGGTGTTGTCCCAGCCCCACAGTTTTTGCAGGTCAAGCGCAACGCCCAGACCGAACTGGTCGGCGTAGCGACCGGTCTTGTCGTTGTTGTAGCCGCCGTGGGCGTTGTAGCCCATTTCCCCTACGTAATCGGCCTTGATGTCGATACCTTGCTCGATCAGCTTGGTACGCTCACCCCCCCAATCGCCGGTCATCCATTTCGAATCAGCACTGAATGCATCGGCCGCCATCGCATTGGCGGACAGAACCAGGGCTGCTGCAGCTGACATTTGGCAGATCAGCCGAGTGTTGTTGTGTTGCTTTTTCATCCCTACATCCTCGTCTTTATTGTTATTAAACTGTTTTTATCTAACGCGGTTTACATTTTTTTATCTGAAACAACAACTTATCTGCTTCAGCGGCCTTTGAATTGGGCCACGTTATCGGCATGCCCCTGTGCGGGCAATGAGGAAGCAGTGCCCAGTCGCTCGCCTGTGTTGGCGTCGAACAGCAGTACCTTGGAAGGATCAAATTGCAAGGTCAGCGTCTCGCCCACTTGCGGCGCCACGTCGGGCGCCAGGCGGCAGCATACCTTGGTGTCATTGAGCTGCACGAACACCAGGGTGTCCGGGCCGGTCGGCTCGGTGACCTGGACTTCGGCGCGAATGGCCGAGCCACTGTTGCCCTCGCCCACCGCCAGCATGATTTGCTCCGGACGCAGGCCCAGGATCACGTCGCGGTCTTCAAGCCCGGCGTCGCTCACGTTCAGCACCAGCTCGCAACGGGCCTGGCCGCTGTCGAGCAGGGCCACCAAGCGGCCGTCCTTGCGTTGCAGGCGCAGGGGCACGAAGTTCATCGGAGGCGAGCCAATGAAGCTCGCCACGAACTGGTTTGCCGGGTTGTTGTAGATCTCTTTCGGCGTACCGAACTGCTGGATGATGCCGTCCTTCATCACCGCGACTTTGTCGCCCAGGGTCATCGCTTCGATCTGGTCGTGGGTCACGTAAACCGTGGTGGTCTTGAGACGCTGGTGCATCAGTTTCATTTCGGTGCGCATCTCGACGCGCAGCTTGGCGTCGAGGTTCGACAGCGGCTCGTCGAACAGGTAGATCTTGGGGCGACGCGCCAGGGCACGGCCCATGGCGACACGCTGTTGCTGGCCGCCGGAGAGCTGGCCTGGCTTGCGGTTGAGCAGGTGCTCGATCTGCAGCAGCTTGGCCACGCGCGCCACTTCGGCGTCGATGTCGGCCTGGGGCATCTTGCGGATCTTGAGGCCGAACTCGATGTTCTCGCGCACGCTCATGGTCGGGTACAGCGCGTAGGACTGGAACACCATGGCGATGTCGCGATCCTTGGGGCTCATGCCGCTCACATCCTGGTCACCGATCATGATCGCGCCGCCGGTGATGGTCTCAAGGCCGGCGATGCAGTTCATCAACGTGGATTTGCCGCAACCCGAAGGGCCGACCAGGATCAGGAATTCGCCTTCCTTGATCGACAGTTCGATGTTCTTCAAGGTGTCGGGCAGGCCGGCGCCATAGGTCTTGTTTACATTGCGAAGTTCAAGCGTAGCCATGATTACCCCTTGACCGCGCCGGCCGTGAGGCCGCGCACGAAATACTTGCCTGCGATCACATAGACCAGCAGGGTCGGCAGCCCGGCGATCATCGCCGCCGCCATATCCACGTTATATTCCTTGGCCCCGGTGCTGGTGTTGACCAGGTTGTTCAGCGCCACCGTGATGGGCTGGGAGTCGCCACTGGAGAACACCACGCCGAACAGGAAGTCGTTCCAGATCTGGGTGAACTGCCAGATCAGGCAGACCATGATGATCGGCGTCGACATCGGCAGAATGATCTGACGGAAAATGGTGAAGAAACCCGCACCGTCCAGGCGAGCCGCCTTGATCAGCGCATCCGGAATGCTCACGTAGTAGTTACGGAAGAACAGCGTGGTGAACGCAAGGCCATAGACCACGTGGACAAATACCAGGCCGGTGGTAGTGCTGGCCAGGCCCATCTTGCCCAGGGTGAACGACGCGGGCAGCAATACGGTCTGGAACGGCAGGAAGCAGCCGAACAACAACAAGCCGAAGAACAGCTGCGAACCGCGGAAGCGCCAGAACGACAGCACATAGCCATTCAACGCACCAATGGCGGTGGAGATCAGCACGGCCGGAACGGTGATCTTGATCGAGTTCCAGAAATAGCCATCCACGGTGGCCCAGGCCTTGACCCAGCCGATGCCGGTGACCACGGTCGGCCAGCTCAGCAGGTTGCCGGTACTGATGTCTTCCGGGGTCTTGAAGCTGGTGAGCAGCATCACCACCAGCGGCACCAGGTACAGCAGCACAGCGAAGATCAGCACCGCGTAGATCGCGATGCGACTGAAGCTGATGGCAGGTTTGGAGGCGAGACTAGTCATTACGCTTGGTCCTCAGCTCGGAGTAGAGGTAAGGCACGATGATCGCGAGGATCGCACCGAGCATCAGGATTGCACTGGCCGAACCCATGCCCATCTGGCCACGGCTGAAGGTGAACGAGTACATGAACATCGCCGGCAGGTCGGACGAATAGCCCGGACCGCCGGCCGTCATTGCCGCCACCAGGTCGAAACTCTTGATCGCAATGTGCGCCAGGATCATCACCGCACTGAAGAACACCGGACGCAGGCTTGGCAGCACCACGCTCCAGTAGATGCGCGGCAGGCTCGCGCCGTCGATCTGCGCGGCGCGGATGATCGATTGGTCAACGCCACGCAAGCCGGCGAGGAACATTGCCATGATAAAGCCCGAGGCTTGCCATACGGCAGCAATCACCAGGCAGTAGACCACGCGGTCAGGGTCGATCAGCCAGTCGAGACGGAAGCCTTCCCAGCCCCAGTCACGCAAGAGTTTGTCCAGGCCCATGCCCGGGTTGAGCAGCCATTTCCAGGCGGTACCGGTGACGATCATCGAGAGCGCCATCGGGTACAGGTAAATGGTGCGGATAAAGCCTTCACGACGGATTTTCTGGTCGAGGAAGATCGCCAGCGTCACGCCGATGACCAGGGTGATGCCGATAAACATCCCGCCGAAAACAGCCAGGTTCTTGCTCGCTACCCACCAGCGGTCGTTGTCGAACAACCGTGCGTATTGCGCAAGGCCTGCCCATTTGTAAGTGGGCAGGAACGTGGAGTTGGTGAACGACAGAACAAACGTCCACAGGATGTAGCCGTAGAAGCCCACCAACACGATGAACATGCTGGGCGCCAGCACCAGTTTGGGTAGCCAGCGCTGCAGTGCATCGAACGGCGAGGCTTTGCTGAACACAGCAACAGAACTCATGGGAAAATCCAGTACAGGGAAAAAGGACTACAGGGTAAGTCGTGAATCAAGAGCAGTTTCTGTGGGAGCTGGCTTGCCTGCGATGGCATCACCTGGATGTATCAGATACACCGAGGTGCCTGCATCGCGGGCAAGCCCGGCTCCCACATAAGCACAATCCAACCAACTGTTACTTGGCAGACTTGATCGCAGCACCAAGCTTCTTGGCGGTGTCGGCCGGGTCGGCTTTCGGGTCGTTGATGAAGTTGGTCACGACATCAAAGAATGCACCTTGCACCGCCAGGGTAGTGGCCATGTTGTGCGCCATGCTTGGCTGCAGGCCGCCTGACTTGGCATCTGCCAGGAAATCCTTGGCGGCGGTCTGGGCGCAGGAGTCGAAACCGAGCTTGTCCATTTCGTTGAGCATGTCGGTACGAACAGGGATCGAGCCCTTGTTGATGCTGAACACTTTCTGGAAGTTTTCACCCAACACGACTTTGGCGATGTCCTGCTGGCCAGCCGCAGTGCCTTTGTCTTTCTGCTTGAACACCGCCAGGGAGTCGATGTTGTAGGTGAAGGCTTTGTCGGTGCCCGGGAAGGCTACGCACTCGTAGTCCTTGCCGGCGACTTTCTTGGCGGCGGTCCATTCGGACTTGGCCCAGTCCCCCATGATCTGCATGCCGGCCTTGCCATTGATGACTTTGCCGGCTTCCAGGTTCCAGTCCTGGCCTTTGCCGTCGACGTCCATGTAGGTCGCGACTTTCTTCAGTTCGGTCAGCGACTTGACCATTTCCGGGCCGGTCAGCGCAGCGTTATCCAGGTCGACCAGGGCTTTCTTGTAGCCATCGGCACCCATCACCGACAGTACGACGGCTTCGAAGACGGTGCTGTCCTGCCAAGGCTGGCCACCGTGGGCGAGCGGAATAAAGCCGGCGGCCTTGAGCTTGTCGCCCGCTGCGTAGAATTCTTCGAGGGTGGTCGGGTTCTTGGTGATACCGGCTTTCTTGAAAACTTGCGGGTTGATCCACAGCCAGTTCACGCGGTGGATGTTGACCGGTACGGCGACGTAGTCACCTTCGTACTTCACGGTGTCGGAGACTTTCTTGTCGAGCAGGGAGTCCCATTTTTCGTCTTTGGCGACAGACTTCAGTACGTCAGTGTCGAGCAGACCGGTGGACGCCCATTCCTGGATGTCGGGGCCTTTGATCTGGGCAACGCCGGGTGGGTTGCCGGCCACCGCGCGGCTTTTCAGCACGGTCATGGCGGTGGCGCCACCGCCACCTGCGACGGCACCGTCTTTCCAGGTGAAACCGTCTTTTTCAACTTGGGCCTTCAGGACATCTACAGCCGCTTTTTCGCCGCCCGAGGTCCACCAATGCACAACTTCAACCGTACCCTTGGAGTCGGCGGCAAATGCACTGAGAGGAAACAACGAGGCAATGGAAATAGCTACGGCGAGGCGATTAATCGCGTTCATCTGAATACCTTTTCTTGTTGTTATGCATGCAAGTCTTAGGCTTGCGCTGCACGGAGTTTAAACATGGATTTTTTTGGCGCAGGTAACAAAGGGATGTTCAAATGTCACCAACTGGTGACATAGCGCCCCGCCCCGATTGCACTGGCCAGGCTTGGCGCCAACGGCAGCGCAGGCAGCAATACCGCTTGCCAGGCATGGTACAGGTCTGGTTTGCCGCCCCAGATGTTGCTGCTGGGCCTGTTGTGCGGGCTGAGCTCGTGGTGCCAGCTGCCGTGGACCCGGTCGATAAAGTAGGTTTCGCAAAACTCCCAGAAACGCCGGTACCAGGTTTCGTAGTGCAACTCGCCCGTGCGCTTGAGCAAGGCCTGGGCAGCGGCGCTGGCTTCGGCATGGGTCCAATGCAGGCGTTCGCGCACCACCGGACGGTGGTTCCAGTCGAGGGTATAAACGATGCCGGGGGCACCATCCACCGACCAGGCGTATTCGCAGGCGCTGGCAAACAGACCTTTGGCATCGGTGACCAACCAGGGCGGCGTGGCCAGCCCGGCTTGCAGGCGTGCAGCTTCCAGATGCAGCACCAGCCGCGCCCATTCGAAACCGTGGCCGGGTGTGATGCCGTAAGGGCGAAAGCCGTCGGCGGGGTTGTCTTCGTTGTAACCGGGCAAGGGTTTCCAGTGCGCGTCGAAATGCTCGATCACCATGAACTGGTTGCCGACGGCGTGAGTGTGGATGACCCGCTCGACAATACGCAGCGCGCGGTCGAGCCAGCGCGTGTCGCCGGTCACATCGGCCAGGGCGAGGAAGGCTTCGGTGGCGTGCATGTTGCTGTTGGCGCCGCGATAGGCTTCGACACCGCTCCAGTCCTGGGCAAACGACTCGAGCATCACGCCCTCTTCCTCGCTCCAGAAAAACTGGTCGATGATATGGATCGCGTCGTTCAGCAGGTTTTGCGCACCGGGCGCGCCGGCTACGACCGCCGAGCTGGCGGCCAGGGCGACAAAGGCGTGCAGGTAGGCGGCCTTGCCACGGTTGCCATCGATGGCCTGGGGCGCGGCGAACCAGCCACCGTGCTCATTGTCACGCAGCGGGCCACTGAGGGCGGCGACACCGTGCGCCACCAACTCGGCATACCCCGGCAATCCGAGCGCGTGGGCCATGGCGAAGCTGTGGGTCATGCGGGCGGTGTTCATGGTTTCGGCATGGGCGTCGGCCGGCAGTTGGCCTTTTTCGTCCAGGTTGCCAAAGCCGTCGGGCAGTCGAGACGCCTTGGCAAAGGCCAGCAGGCGCTGACCTTCCGCGGCAAGCCAGGCGTGATGGGCAGGCGCGTTCAGCCAACTGCTGGCAGGCAGTGGTTGCATGGTCATGGTTAGCCCTTTTTGTTTTTTGTGGGATGACCGAAGTCTAAACAAGGGCGCGGTGAGGTCATGTAACGAAGGGGATGGGAAATGTCACCAAGCGGTGACATTCTGCAAACCGCATACAACTCAACGTCTGGTTGCAATTCACTGTGGGAGCGGGCTTGCTCGCGAATGCGGAGCGTCAGTCACTACATGTGTTAACTGAACCACCGTATTCGCGAGCAAGCCCGCTCCCACATTTGGACCTCGTTTATATCATTGACCCGGCGGCGTGGCCGTCGATGGCGCATTGAGCCGCTGGTTCAGGTACTGCACCTGGCTCTGCAACGTGGTGATATTGCGTGTGGTCTGGATGCGGAACACGTCGAACTCCTTGTTGGTCGGCGCATCGCTGTTGGTCGGCTGGTTGTCCTGGGCGCTTTTGAGTACCACCAGGTCCTGCTCGATACGTGCAATCGCCGCGCTCGGGTTGCCCTGTTTCTTCAAGGCGGCCACGTCAGCGGAAAGCTCCTTGATTTCGGCGTCGCGCCTGCCCGCATCGCCTTGTGCCGCCTTGAGCGTCGCCACGGCGTCGGTCAGGGCCTGGACCTGGCCTTGCAACTTGCTGTTGGCGTTGGAGAGTTCGGTGGTGCTGGCGGTCATTTGGGCCAGGCGCTTGTCCAGCTCGGTGGCTTGGCCGGCCACGCCGACCTGCTGCTTACCCTGTTCCAGCAACTGGCTTTCCAGTTGCTTGATCTGCTGCTTCAGCGCTTCGCTGCCGTTGTTGACGCTGGCCTCACTGGCCACCACCTTGCCGGAAATATCCTGCAGGCGCCCCGCCGCTTCTTCGCTGATGCGCGCAAAGCTTTCCTGGGTGGCGACCAACTGCTGGCCCATCAGGGAGATCTGCTGGAAGCTCCACCAGGCCAGGCCTGCGAAGGCGATCAGCAGTGCGCCGACCAAGGCCCACAGCGGCCCGGTGCTGGCACTCTTGACCTTGACCACCTTGGGCGTGCGCGAACGCACCGAGGTGGCCGGGCTCAGTTCGAAATCATCGTCATCCCCGACATCCGCCCGCAGGCTGGGAACGTTGTCGAAGTCGTCTTTAGCATCGTTGCGCATGAATCAACCCTGAATCGGTGAAGTGGCGAGCGACCGGAGTATAAACCGCGTTCCCGGCGCACTGATCGACCCGGAACACCGAAATCGGTTCCCGAAGTGTTGCCTGTTGTGTGCTTACTTGAACCCCGGATCCTGGGCCTTCCACCAGGCGCAGAACTCGTCGAGGGCGGTCCACAGGCTGACCTTGGGCTCGTAGTCCAGATAATGCCTGGCCCGGCTGATGTCGAGGGTGAAATCTTTGTTCATCACTTGCATGCCCAGGCGCGACAACGCGGGCTCCGGACGACCGGGCCACATCGCGCAAAAGGCTTCGTTGAGCGCCGCCACGCTGTAGGACAAGCCGTAGGACCGATAACGTCTCACCTGAGGCAGTTCCATTTGGCGCATCACGTAGTTCACCACATCCCACAAGGGCACCGGTGCGCCGTTGCTGATGTTGTAGGCCTTGCCCAGTGCCGAACCGGTGGCGAGCAAGCTGCTCAGCAGCGCTTCGTTGAGGTTGTGCACACTGGTGAAGTCCACCTTGTTGAGGCCGTCGCCAACGATCGCCAGGCGGTTCTTGCGCTGCATGTTCAGCAAGCGCGGGAAAATGCTCATGTCGCCGGCCCCCGTAACGAAGCGTGGGCGCAGGGCCAGCACTTGGAGACCGAACTCCTGGGCACCGAACACTTTTTGCTCGGCCAGGTATTTGGTGGCGGCATAGGGGTGCTTGAAGCGCTTGGGCACTTGCTCTTCGGTCAGCCCCAGATGGTCGCGGCCGTCGAAGTAGATTGAGGGCGAGGACAGGTGCACCAATCGGCCGACGCGCTGCTTGAGGCAGGCTTCGACGACATTTTCGGTGACCAGCACGTTGCCCTGGTGAAAGTCCTGGTAGCGCCCCCACAACCCAACGGCGCCGGCGCAATGCACCACGGCTTCGACGTCGCGGCACAGGTCGCGCACCAGGGCCGCGTCATTCAAGTCACCCTGGATAAACTCGGCACCGCGCCTGACCAGGTGCTCCACACCTTCGGCACGTCGCCCGTTGACCCGCACGTCCAGGCCCTGCTCCAGGGCGAAACGCGCGAAGCGCCCGCCAATGAAGCCGCTTGCGCCGGTGACCAGAATCTTCATGTATTACCCCGTGTCCTTTGTTTTTTCATCGCTGTTGCCTTGACGCGCGCCATCACTCCAACGGCACCAACCATTGCCCACATGCCTGGGCCAGATGGTCGGTCAACAGGCCCAGCAATTGCCCGCCACTGCGCCAATGATGCCAGTACAACGGCACATCGATGGGCTTATCTGGCAATAACTCGACCAATACGCCCTTTTCCAGCTGGTCGCGCACCTGCAATTCCGGCACCAGGCCCCAGCCCAGGCCCGCTTCCGTCAGGCGGATGAAGCCTTCGGACGATGGGCATAAATGGTGCTCGAAACCGCCGTCCACGCCGAGGGATGCCAGGTAACGGTGTTGCAGGAAATCATCCGGGCCGAAGACCAATGCCGGGGTGCGCGCCAATTGGTCGGCGCGCACGCCCTGTGGAAAGTGGCGGGCGATAAACGCCGGGCTGGCCAGTGCGCGATAGCGCATAGCGCCCAGCAACAGGCTGCGGGCGCCGGCCACAGGGCGTTCGCTGGCGCAGATACAGGCCGCCACCTCGCCGGCGCGCATGCGCTTGAGGCCCACGGTCTGGTCCTCCACCACCAGATCCAGCAGCAAATGCTGCTCGGCACAAAAGTCGCTGACCGCCTCGGCCCACCAAGTGGCCAGGCTGTCGGCGTTCAGCGCGATACGCAGGCGCTCGGGCATGCCCTCCTCGTCCAGCGCCGGCACCTGGCTTTGCAGGTCGCGCTCCAGCAGGCGCACCTGCTGCACATGGTTGAGCAGGCGCCGGCCGATATCGGTCGGCGTCGGCGGCGTGGCCCGTACCAGCACCGGCTGGCCGATACGCGCCTCCAGCAACTTGATGCGCTGGGAAACCGCCGATTGCGAGAGCCCCAGCACCTGGGCGGCGCGTTCGAAACCTGCCTGTTCCACCACCGCCGCCAGGGCAGAAAGCAATTTATAGTCGAACATCAGTTTCTCTAATGGGTGATCAGCAATATTTGTTTTTCTTATACAGCCTCGAGCCGGAGAATAGCCAGCATCGTTAAGAGGGTCGTGAATTATGTGGCAAAGCTATGTGAACGGATTGCTGGTGGCGCTCGGCCTGATCATGGCCATCGGCACGCAAAACGCCTTTGTGCTGGCGCAGAGCCTGCGTCGTGAACATCACCTGCCCGTGGCGGCGCTGTGCGTGATCTGCGATGCATTGCTGGTGGCCGCCGGCGTCTTCGGGCTGGCCACGGTGCTGGCCCACAGCCCGATCCTGCTGGGGATAGCGCGTTGGGGTGGCGCTGCGTTTTTGCTGTGGTATGGCGTGTCGGCCTTGCGTCGAGCCTGTTCGAAACAAAGCCTGGGCCAGGGCGACAACGTCAAGATGCGCTCACTGCGCGCCGTACTGCTCAGCGCCTTGGCAGTCACCTTGCTCAACCCTCATGTGTATCTGGACACGGTACTGCTGATCGGCTCGCTGGGTGCCCAGCAAACCGAACCCGGCGCCTATGTGGCCGGTGCCGCCAGTGCTTCATTCCTGTGGTTCATGACCCTGGCACTGGGCGCGGCATGGCTGGCGCCGTGGCTGGCACGCCCGGCGACGTGGCGTCTGCTGGACCTGTTGGTGGCAGTGATGATGTTCAGCGTGGCCTACCAATTGATCAGCGCCTGAGCAATATTCCAAAACGCTCTGGAACCTCTATCCCACACAGTTGTTGCGTGGTTTTGCCGCACCCCCGGTGCTATGATCCGGACCCTGCGCCGCAAAGAGTACAAACTCCCCGGCGCTTGTTTGGCCGCCCGTGATCGGCCTTGCGCTCACCGCAACTGACCTGATTAGGAGAATCATCATGGCTTTCGAATTGCCGCCGCTGCCCTACGCACACGATGCCCTGCAGCCGCACATCTCCAAGGAAACCTTGGAATACCACCACGACAAGCACCACAACACCTATGTCGTGAACCTGAACAACCTGGTGCCAGGCACCGAGTTCGAAGGCAAGACCCTGGAAGAGATCGTCAAATCTTCTTCGGGCGGCATCTTCAACAACGCCGCTCAGGTCTGGAACCACACTTTCTACTGGAACTGCCTGGCGCCAAACGCCGGCGGCCAACCTACCGGCGCACTGGCCGAGGCGATCAACGCTGCGTTCGGTTCGTTCGACAAGTTCAAGGAAGAGTTCACCAAGACGTCCGTCGGCACCTTCGGTTCCGGCTGGGGCTGGCTGGTGAAAAAGGCTGACGGTTCCCTGGCCCTGGCCAGCACCATCGGCGCCGGCAACCCGCTGACCAGCGGCGACACCCCGCTGCTGACCTGCGACGTGTGGGAACATGCCTACTACATCGACTACCGCAACGTGCGTCCAAAATATGTGGAAGCGTTCTGGAACCTGGTCAACTGGAAGTTCGTGGCTGAGCAGTTTGAAGGCAAGACCTTCACTGCCTAAGCAACGCTTGCAGTAGAAAGAGCCCGGCGATTGCCGGGCTTTTTTATGGGCACTCAAAAGCAGCAAGCTCTCTGGAATCGTGGAACTCGCAAAAGGGAATGTGCCACGCACTGAGTGAGAGGAATAACCCTCTCGCGCTCTTCTGGAGAAACAATGATGGAAGAAATCGGAAAAGCAGGCGGGCAGATGGCGATGCAACTCATCACCGGCCTGATGAAAGGTCTCGCGGGCGGTGCAGGTGGCGGCGGCGATGAAGGCGCAGCAGCAAAAGCACCAAGCCGACCAGGCGAGGACAACATGCCGCCGCCACCGCCAACGATTAACTTTTCAGTTAGTTGACAACTGCACTTGCGATGCCGAGGCCCATTGGCATGCAGCGCGTTAGTCGAACAGTCAGACGGCGGAGCGAATCCGCCGTTTTTTTTTGGTTTTTTCTCCAGACCAGCCTTGAAGGCGCCGCGTGCCCCATTGTTCCTTTGACTGCCTTCACCAGATTGCCAATACTCATGGCATATTGAAGGCCACCCGCATGAGACAAGGAATGCCCCTGTGAAGCTGGAACTCAAACACAGCTTGTCGGTGAAGTTGCTACGGGTTGTGCTGCTTTCGGCATTGATCGTGGGCGTAGCGCTGAGCGTGGCGCAGATTGTTTTCGATGCATACAAGACACGCCAGGCGGTGGCCGATGATGCCCAGCGCATCCTCGACATGTTTCGCGACCCTTCGACCCAGGCCGTCTACAGCCTGGACCGCGAGATGGGCATGCAAGTCATTGAAGGCCTGTTCCAGGATGAAGCCGTGCGCATGGCGTCCATCGGCCATCCCGCCGAAACCATGCTGGCCGAAAAGAGCCGCGCCTTGCAGCATGCCCCCAGCCGCTGGCTGACCGACCTGATTCTTGGCCGGGAACGCACCTTTACCACCCCTCTGGTCGGCAAGGGCCCCTACAGCGAGTACTACGGCGACCTGAGCATCACCCTCGACACGGCCACCTATGGGCAGGGCTTTATCGTCAATTCGGTGATCATCTTTGTCTCCGGCGTACTGCGCGCGCTGGCGCTCGGCCTGGTGCTGTACCTGGTCTATCACTGGCTGCTGACCAAGCCGCTGTCACGGATCATCGAGCACCTGACGTCGATCAACCCGGACCGGCCCAGCGAACACAAGATTCCGCAGCTCAAGGGCCATGAGCGCAACGAGCTAGGCCTGTGGATCAATACCGCCAACCAGTTGCTCGAATCCATCGAGCGCAATACCCACCTGCGCCACGAAGCCGAAAACAGCCTGCTGCGCATGGCCCAGTACGATTTCCTGACCGGTCTGCCGAACCGCCAGAAGCTGCAGGAGCAACTGGACAAGATCCTCAGCGACGCTGGCCGCCGGCAACGCCGTGTGGCGGTGTTGTGCGTGGGGCTGGATGACTTCAAAAGCGTCAACGAACAGTTCACCTATCAGGCGGGCGACAAACTGCTGCTGGCCCTGGCCGACCGCCTGCGTGCGCACAGCGGCCGCCTCGGCGCGCTGGCCCGGTTGGGCGGCGACCAGTTCGCACTGGTGCAGGCCGATATCGACCAGCCTTACGAAGCTGCCGAACTGGCGCAAAGCATCCTCGACGACCTGGAAGCGGAGTTTGCCTTCGACCACGAAGGCATTCGCCTGCGCGCCACCATCGGTATCACCCTGTTCCCGGAAGACGGCGACAGCACTGAAAAGCTGCTGCAAAAAGCCGAACAGACCATGACCCTGGCCAAGACCCGTTCGCGCAACCGCTATCAGTTCTACATCGCCAGCGTCGACAGCGAAATGCGCCGCCGCCGCGAGCTGGAAAAAGACCTGCGCGAGGCGCTCAGCCGCGACCAGTTCCATTTGGTCTACCAACCGCAGATCTGCTACCGCGACCACCGCGTGGTCGGTGTCGAAGCGTTGATCCGCTGGCAGCACCCGGAGCACGGCCTGGTGCCACCGGACCTGTTTATCCCGCTGGCCGAACAGAACGGCACCATTATCCCGATTGGCGAATGGGTGCTCGACCAGGCTTGCCGCCAGTTGCGCGAATGGCACGACCTGGGCTTTACCGGACTGCGCATGGCGGTCAACCTGTCCACCGTGCAGTTGCACCACACCGAGTTGCCACGGGTGGTCAATAACCTGATGCAGATCTACCGCCTGCCGCCGCGCAGCCTGGAGCTGGAAGTCACCGAGACGGGCCTGATGGAAGACATCAGCACCGCCGCCCAGCACCTGCTGAGCCTGCGCCGCTCCGGGGCGCTGATTGCGATTGACGACTTCGGCACCGGCTATTCATCCCTGAGCTACCTGAAAAGCCTGCCCCTGGACAAGATCAAGATCGACAAAAGCTTCGTCCAGGACCTGCAGGATGACGACGACGATGCGACCATCGTGCGCGCGATCATTCAACTGGGCAAAAGCCTGGGCATGCAGGTGATCGCCGAAGGCGTGGAAACCGCAGAGCAGGAGGCCTACATCATCTCCGAGGGTTGCCATGAAGGTCAGGGT
This sequence comes from Pseudomonas sp. SWRI18, assembly GCF_014268345.1. NCBI lineage: Bacteria > Pseudomonadati > Pseudomonadota > Gammaproteobacteria > Pseudomonadales > Pseudomonadaceae > Pseudomonas > Pseudomonas sp. SWRI18. The sequence goes on along the minus strand of NZ_JACCQQ010000008.1, from coordinate 143,534 downwards.
TACCACTACAGCAAACCCTTGCAGGCGCGGGAGTTGGCGGCTTTTCTGAAGCAATCGGAGCGCAATAACGCCACGATTCTGTGACACGGCAAGACGATACTGAATATTTCCCGCGTATAACCCTTTACACAAAATGCAAATCTTTCGCATTATGTCGCAGCTTTTTGCGCTCCCCGCGCGCCCCATCAACAACCGAAGCAGGATGTTCGCCATGATTCGTATGCCCCTGGCCACCGCCAGTCTGCTGGCCATTGCCATTTCTCTCGCCGGTTGCGGCGAAGGTAAAGACAAGGCCGCAGCGCCCCAGGCGCCGACCCCGGCTGCCAGCACTACCGCTCCAGCGGCTGCCGCCCCTGCCGGCCAGGTCGACGAAGCGGCCGCCAAGGCCGTGGTCGCGCATTACGCAGACATGGTGTTCGCGGTCTACAGCGACGCCGAGTCCACCGCAAAAACCCTGCAGACCGCCATCGACACCTTCCTCGCGAACCCGAACGACCAGACGCTCAAAGCCGCTCGTACCGCCTGGATCGCCGCCCGCGTGCCGTACCTGCAGAGTGAAGTGTTCCGCTTCGGCAACACCATCATCGACGACTGGGAAGGCCAGGTGAACGCCTGGCCACTGGACGAAGGCCTGATCGACTACACCGACAAATCCTACGAGCACGCCCTGGGTAACCCAGGCGCTACCGCCAATATCATCGCCAATACCCAGATCCAGGTCGGCGAAGACAAGGTCGACGTGAAGGAAATCACCCCGGAAAAACTCGCCAGCCTCAATGAGCTGGGCGGTTCCGAGGCGAACGTCGCCACCGGCTACCACGCCATCGAATTCCTGCTGTGGGGCCAGGACCTCAACGGTACCGGCCCGGGCGCCGGCAACCGCCCTGCGTCGGACTACCTGACCGGCGACGGCGCCACTGGCGGCCACAACGAACGCCGCCGCACCTACCTGCGGGCCGTGACCCAACTGCTGGTCAGCGACTTGGAAGAGATGGTCGGCAACTGGAAACCCAACGTCGAAGACAACTACCGCGCCACCCTGGAGGCAGAACCTGCCACCGACGGCCTGCGCAAAATGCTGTTCGGCATGGGCAGCCTGTCCCTGGGCGAACTGGCCGGTGAACGCATGAAGGTTTCCCTGGAGGCCAACTCGCCGGAAGACGAGCAGGACTGCTTCAGTGACAACACTCACTACTCGCATTTCTACGACGCCAAAGGCATCCGCAACGTCTACCTGGGCGAGTACACCCGTGTCGACGGTACCAAAATGACCGGCGCCAGCCTGTCGTCCCTGGTGGCCAAGGCCGATCCGGCTGCCGATACCGCGTTGAAAGCGGACCTGGCGGCGACCGAAGCGAAGATCCAGGTCATGGTTGACCACGCCAACAAGGGCGAGCACTACGACCAGTTGATCGCTGCCGGTAATGACGCCGGCAACCAGATCGTGCGTGACGCCATCGCTGCGCTGGTCAAGCAGACCGGCTCGATCGAAGCGGCCGCGGGCAAGCTGGGCATAAGCGACCTGAACCCGGACAGCGCTGATCACGAGTTCTGATCCGAGCGGTGTTGGACAAGGCGACCTGCGGGTCGCCTTTTTTTTGCGCTCTGCCTGGCATCCCACATTAGATCGCGGCGTCTCCACCCCCGGTTTACAAGCCCTGAACCGCAGGTAGAATGGCGCCACTCCCCACACCCGAGCTCACTTCATGGCGTTGCCGACCCTACGCATCATTGGTTTCATCATCGGCATCTTCCTGATCACTCTCGCGATCGCCATGGTCGTGCCCATGGCGACCCTGGTGATCTTCGAACGCACCAGTGACCTGCCCTCTTTCCTGTGGGCCAGCATGATCACCTTTATCGCAGGCCTGGCCCTGGTGATCCCCGGTCGCCCCGAGCATGTGCACTTGCGCCCGCGGGACATGTACCTGCTGACCGTTACCAGCTGGGTGGTGGTGTGCATCTTTGCCGCGCTGCCGTTTCTATTGACCCAGCACATCAGCTACACCGATTCGTTCTTTGAAAGCATGTCCGGCATCACCGCCACCGGTTCCACGGTGTTGAGCGGCCTGGATGCCATGTCGCCCGGCATCCTGATGTGGCGCTCGCTGCTGCACTGGCTGGGTGGCATCGGCTTTATCGGCATGGCGGTGGCGATCCTGCCGCTGCTGCGCATCGGTGGCATGCGCCTGTTCCAGACCGAATCCTCGGACCGCTCGGAAAAGGTCATGCCCCGCTCGCACATGGTGGCGCGGCTGATCGTGGCGGCCTACGTGGGCATTACCATCCTCGGCAGCCTGGCGTTCTGGTGGGCCGGGATGGGCCTGTTCGATGCGATCAACCATGCGATGTCGGCCATTTCCACCGGCGGTTTTTCCACCTCCGATGAATCCCTGGCGCACTGGAAGCAGCCGGCGGTGCACTGGGTCGCGGTGGTGGTGATGATCCTCGGCAGCTTGCCGTTTACCCTGTACGTGGCGACGTTGCGCGGCAACCGCAAGGCCTTGATCAAGGACCAACAGGTGCAGGGCTTGCTCGGCTTGTTGCTGGTGACCTGGCTGGTACTCGGCACCTGGTACTGGTGGACCACCAACCTGCATTGGCTGGACGCCCTTCGGCATGTAGCCTTGAACGTCACCTCGGTGGTCACCACCACCGGCTTTGCTCTGGGGGACTACAGCCTGTGGGGCAACTTCTCACTGATGCTGTTCTTTTACCTGGGCTTTATCGGTGGCTGCTCGGGTTCCACGGCGGGCGGGATCAAGATCTTCCGCTTCCAGGTCGCCTACATCCTGCTCAAGGCCAACTTGAACCAGCTTATTCACCCGCGCGCGGTGATCAAGCAAAAGTACAACGGCCACCGCCTCGATGAAGAGATCGTGCGTTCCATCCTGACTTTTTCGTTTTTCTTCGCCATCACCATCTGCGCCATCGCCCTGGCCCTGTCGCTGCTGGGCCTGGACTGGATGACTGCGCTGACCGGCGCCGCCAGTACCGTCTCCGGCGTGGGTCCGGGCCTGGGTGAAACCATTGGCCCGGCGGGCAACTTCGCCAGCCTGCCGGATGCGGCCAAGTGGATCCTGTCGCTCGGCATGCTGCTGGGCCGACTGGAGATCATTACGGTCTTTGTGTTGTGCATTCCGGCGTTTTGGCGCCACTGAGCGTCGACACTTGCAGCAACCGCGTCCGGTACTCGCCGGGCGTGGTATCGAACCAGCGACGAAACGCGCGGAAGAAGTTGCTCGGGTCGGCAAACCCCAACAGGTAGGCAATTTCCAGCAGGGTCATGCTGGGCTGCGCCAGGTATTGCTCGGCCAGTTCGCGACGGGTGTCGTCGAGCAGGGCCTGGAAGCTGGTGCCTTCTTCCTGCAGACGCCGCTGCAGCGTGCGCTGGGACAGGTGTAACGAGCGGGCCACCACTTCACGCTTGGGCTCGCCCTGAGGCAACAGGCGGCACAGCACTTGTCGCGCCTTGTGGGTCACGCGGCTTTCCGAGAAGCGAGCCAGGTATTCACCGGCAAATCGGTCATGCAGCAGCGCCATGGCTTCGTTCGCGGTGGGCAGCGGCGCGTCCATGTCGGCCCGTTCGAAAATCAGTGCATCATAGGGCCCGTTGAACTCCAGGGGCGCGTGAAAGGCTTGTTTGTAGGGCGACAGGTCCGTCGGCTGATCGCCTTGCAACACCACCTTGCGCGGCTGCAGCGTACGGCCGGTCAGCCAGCCGCAGAGCGCCAGGGCACAGGCGAGCGAGGCTTCGGCGCTTTGCCGGGTGGGCGGCAGGTGGTCACCGTGCACCGTCAGGATCAACGCATAGCCTTCGGGGATCAGTCTGAAACTCAAGTCGGCACTTTCGGCAATGATGCGCTGGTAGCGCACCAGGCGCATAAAGCCCTCGGCAAGGGTATTACTGGACATCAGTGCATAGCCGGCCACATGAAACGATGCCGGGCGCACCACTTTGCCCATGTTCAGGCCGATCGCCGGGTTGCCCGACAGCTCCACCGCCCGTTGCCACAGGCGGGTCATGGCGTCTTGCGGGAACCGCGCATCGGGATCGCTCAGGGCGGCGTAGTCCAGGCCGAGCTGCTTGAACAAGACGCGGCAATCCAGGCTGTCCATCTCCAGTGCCTTGACTATCCCCATCGCCCAGCTTGCAGACGTTGTTCGTTCGCTCATGGCGTCTTCTTAAATAATGCAGGCCTAAATGGCAGCCAGGAGGCCAAGGATATTAAAGTGGCGCCTATTGTCACTGGCTGTTACCACTGATCACTCTAGACTCAAATAAGCTCCCCGCCGAACATCTGTTCGCGCGGCATAACAATCAAAGGGCCGGCCACCGTGGAAAACGTCAAGCAATTCAACAGTTTTGCCGAATTTTACCCGCATTACCTGCGCGAACACGGCAACAGCACCTGCCGGCGCCTGCACTTCATCGGCACCACGCTGGTGATCGGCATCCTGGCATATGCCATCGGCAGGGGTTCGCTGGGTTTACTGATTGCGGTGCCGATCGCCGGCTACAGTTTTGCCTGGATCGGCCACTTCTTCTTCGAAAAGAACCGCCCGGCGACGTTCAAGCACCCGCTCTACAGTTTGCTGGGGGATTTTGTGATGTACCGCGACATGATTCTGGGCAAGGTGCCGTTCTAGTCCTTGGTCGATATAAAAGTCTATTTGTCATTTACAGTGCTGTATCCTGCCAAGGCTTTTTGAGAGCGCGCAATCACCTGCGATTGAAAACAGACCTTGCGAGGAGCGACGACGATGCACGAGATACCTAATCTCCCCTTCCCAAGCCTGCACCCTACAGAGCAGCCAACACCGCAGCAGGCCAGCGACATGCAGCCTGAAGCCAAAGAAGCAAAACCAGTCGACAGCGAAAGCCAGGACTGACGCCGTACCAGACCGTGTGGAAAGCGCAGCTTTGAGCGCTTTCCACACTGCCTGAACAATTCGAGATCCCTGCAATGACCAATACTCCCGATACCGCCGTACTCGACGCCGCCCTGCAAATGGTCGAAGTCTGGAACCGCCTCGGCGCGGACAAACAAGCCGTGTTGCTCAAGCGCTTCGGTACCCAGGAAAACGCCTTGGCTGCCCTGGTCACCACTCAATTGCTGGCTCCTGCCAAGCCCTGACACCTGATGTTTTGCGTTTTACCCGCCCTGCTCGGGCTAAAGCAGCGGTATCATTAGCAGCCTATCTTTACCTGCTGCGACAGTGGACCTTTCCCCATGCCAGATACCCAGCGCCCCATGGCGGTCACGCTGCAAGTTGTTTCCATCGTGTTGTTCACCTTTATCGGCTACCTGAATATCGGCATTCCGCTGGCCGTATTGCCCGGCTATGTCCATAGCGAACTGGGCTTCGGCGCGGTAATTGCGGGGCTGGTGATCAGTGTGCAATACCTGGCCACCTTGCTGAGCCGACCCTATGCGGGCAAGCTTATCGATACCCTGGGCAGCAAGCGTGCGGTGCTGATCGGTTTGGCGGGCTGCGGCCTGAGTGGCGTATTCATGCTGCTCGCCGCATGGTTTTCCAGCCTGCCGGCCTTGAGCCTCGGCTGCCTGCTGATCGGACGCCTGGTATTGGGCAGTGCTGAAAGCCTGGTGGGATCGGGTGCCATCGGTTGGGGGATCGGCCGGGTCGGCGCGGCGAATACCGCCAAGGTTATCTCCTGGAACGGCATCGCCAGCTACGGTGCCTTGGCGATCGGCGCGCCCCTGGGCGTGCTGATGGTGAGAAACTTCGGGCTGTGGAGCATGGGCGTCAGCATTATCCTGCTGGCAATCCTGGGCCTGTGGCTGGCCTGGAACAAGGTCGCCGCGCCGATCGTGGCCGGTGTGCGCCTGCCATTCATGAATGTCCTCGGTCGAGTACTGCCCCATGGCTGCGCGCTGGCCCTGGGCTCCATCGGCTTTGGCACCATCGCCACCTTTATAACCCTGTATTACACCACTCAGCACTGGGATAACGCGGTGTGGGCGCTGAGCCTGTTCGGTGCCAGTTTTATCGGCGCGCGCCTGCTGTTCGGCAACCTGATCAACCGTATCGGCGGCTTTCGCGTGGCGATCGCCTGCCTGTCGGTGGAAATTCTCGGGCTGCTGCTGTTGTGGCTGGCGCCGGATGCCAACCTGGCGCTGGCGGGCGCAGCGTTGAGCGGGTTTGGCTTTTCCCTGGTATTTCCAGCGCTGGGGGTGGAAGCGGTCAACCTGGTGCCCGCCTCCAGCCGAGGCTCGGCGGTGGGGGCTTACTCGCTGTTTATCGACCTGTCGCTGGGCATCACCGGCCCGCTCGCCGGTGCCGTGGCGGCAGGCTTCGGCTTTGCCTCGATCTTCCTGTTCGCCGCCCTCGCCGCCTTGGGCGGTTTGCTGCTGAGCCTGTACTTGTATCGCCAGGCGCCCAAGGCCCGCGAAGCACGCGACGCTTAAAAGTCGACCTTGCCACGCCCGGCCTTGATGCTGCCACGCTTGGTCTTGGATTCGAGGCGACGCTTTTTCGAGCCCAGGGTCGGCTTGGTCGGGCGGCGCTTCTTCTCCACCTTGGTGGCACTGAGGATCAGTTCCACCAGGCGCTCCAGGGCATCGGCGCGGTTCTGCTCTTGCGTGCGGTACTGCTGGGCCTTGAGCACCAGCACGCCCTCGCTGGTAATGCGACTGTCGCGCAGCGCCAGCAACCGCTCCTTGTAGAATTCGGGCAGCGATGACGCCGGGATATCAAAACGCAGGTGCACGGCGCTCGACACCTTGTTGACGTTCTGCCCACCGGCGCCTTGCGCGCGAATGGCGGTCAGCTCGATTTCAGCGTCGGGCAGGTGGACGTTGTTGGAAATCAGCAGCATCAATCAAACATCCTAGGCAACGGACAAGCCCAACTCGGACAACAACAGCGACGCCTGGGCTTTGGAAATCACGGCGCCTTTGAACAGTTTGGCATCATTGAGGCGAAACCCGCTCAAATCCGCACCACGCAAGTCGGCACCCGCGAAATTTGCGCCATTGACACGCGCGTGGGCGAGGCTGCAGTCGATCAGTTCGGATTTGCGAAAGTCGGCGTCCGATAGGTCGCTATCAGAGAAATCCAAATTATTCAGCACTGTGCGGGCAAAGGACAGTCCAGACAAAAATGCGCTGTTAAGCCGCGTTTCGCTGAAGCTCAAGCCCAGGGATGCGCAGTGGGTGAAGTTGGCGCCAGTCAACTTGCAGTGTTCAAAGTTGGCCTGGGACAGCTTGCTGCGCTGCCAGCGGGTGTTGTTCAGGTCGCAACCGTGAAACTGCGCCTCCAGCAGGTTTGCCGCTTCGAAAATGGCGAGGCTGGCACGGCAGCTTTTCCACTGAGTACCTTCCAGTCGAGAACCGAGGAAGGAGGTCTGGACGAGGATGCAGCGCTCGAACACCCAGTGATCCAGTGCCATGCGGGACAGATCGGCGCCACTCAAATCCACTCCGATCAGGCGCAAGGGGCCGCTGTGCCGGTCGATCAGGTCTTGCAGCTCATGGCGCTGTAACGCGCCGCCGTCAATGTCGGTGTGTTGCATGGAACCTCCGGCACGCTCGAAAACGAGGCGCGATTTTAACCTGCTTACGCCCACAAAAAACCCGGCAAGACGCCGGGTTTCTGTATGGGGAAAGGTCCTACTCCAGAACCGGACCTGTGGCCCCCACAGCAGCCCGGGCCGCGCGCTTGTTCTTCAGCCAGTAACACACCGCCATAAACGCGACCCACACCGGAATCGCATACACCGACACCTGGATCCCCGGAATCATCAGCATGATCACTAGGATAAACACCACGAACGCCAGGCACACATAGTTACCGTACGGGTACCACAGCGCCCTGAACAACGGCACCTGGCCGGTGCGGTTCATGTGCTGGCGGAACTTGAAGTGGGAAAAGCTGATCATCGCCCAGTTGATCACCAGCGTGGCCACCACCAGGGACATCAGCAACTCCAGCGCATGTTGCGGGATCAGGTAGTTCATCAGCACGGCAACCAGGGTGACCGCGGCCGAGGCCAGGATGGCGCGCACCGGCACACCGCGCTTGTCGATCTTCGCCAGGGCTTCGGGCGCGTCGCCCTGCTCGGCCATGCCCAGCAGCATGCGGCTGTTGCAGTAGGTGCCGCTGTTGTATACCGACAGCGCCGCTGTGAGCACCACGAAGTTGAGGATATGCGCGGCGGTATTGCTGCCCAGCATCGAGAACACCTGCACGAACGGGCTGCCGCTGTAGGCATCGCCGGAGGCGTTGAGGGTGGTCAGCAAACTGTCCCAGGGCGTCAGCGACAACAGCACCACCAGCGCACCGATGTAGAAGATCAGGATGCGGTAGATCACCTGATTGATCGCTTTCGGGATCACGGTGCGCGGCTGATCCGCTTCAGCAGCGGTAAAGCCGAGCATTTCCAGGCCGCCGAAAGAGAACATGATGATCGCCATGGCCATCACCAACCCACCGATGCCGTGGGGGAAGAAGCCGCCGTGTTCCCACAGGTTGGTCACCGAAGCCTGTGGCCCGCCGCTGCCGCTGACCAGCATGTAGCTGCCCAGGGCGATCATGCCGACAATCGCCACCACTTTGATGATGGCAAACCAGAACTCGGCTTCGCCGAAGACTTTGACGTTGGCCAGGTTGATCAGGTTGATCAACACGAAGAAGGCTGCGGCAGAGACCCAGGTCGGGATCTCGGGCCACCAGTAATGCACATATTTGCCGACGGCCGTCAGCTCCGACATGCCCACCAGGATGTACAGGATCCAGCAGTTCCAGCCAGACAGGAAGCCGGCGAAACCGCCCCAATATTTGTGGGCAAAATGGCTGAAGGAACCGGCGACCGGCTCTTCGACGATCATTTCGCCGAGCTGGCGCATGATCATGAAGGCAATGAAGCCGCAGATGGCATAGCCCAGGATCATCGACGGGCCAGCGGATTTAAGCACCCCGGCCGAACCGAGGAACAGGCCGGTGCCGATGGCGCCACCCAAGGCGATCAATTGGATATGCCGGTTTTTCAGGCCGCGTTTCAGCTCGCCTGAAGAGGAAGGGGAAACACTCATGAAAAGGCTCTCACGCAAGGTTTGATGATGTTGAATGCAGGTTGCTGCCTTGAATTACCGACTCAAGCAGCGCCGCTCAAACCCCAGCGCGGGCACCAGGAGTACAGCGTCGTTTTAACGGTCATGCGTCACCTGTTTGTTTTTATCTGTGACGAAATCGAACCCGTCCGGCTCGTGGCCAGGCGGAGTGATCAGGGTGGGTAAACCCCGAGGTCTTGGCCCTCTGCGTGGTTACGCAAGGTGGTCACAGTAAAACGCGGCGCATTGTACACCGCTCGGCAGGTTGTGGCCGAGCCCGCACGGCATGCGCGCCCCATCTGTCAGCAAATCCTTACACCGCCGGATAGCCCCATGTTGTCGCCATTTACTCGTAAATCAATCGTTACAGAGCGGAAAATTAACGTTACAGCTGTGATCTGGATAAAAATTGACGCTCGTCGATGACCTCCGCCATCGGCCGCATCAGCGCTCTGTTTTTGCTCAAGAAAAACTCAAACGTGGAAAACAGAATAAAAAATTCAAATGAAACCGTGTCAATAAAAATTTTGCATTTTGAAACACTCTCTCCTAGGTTCTTTCCACTTGCCTACGAAGCCCGCAGGCAAGCCGTTCTCAAACAACGTCCTCTAGGAGATACACCATGCAAGCACTGGAAAACGACCTGGAAACCGAACTGCAACTCGACGATTGGTTTGAAGCGCCGACCCATGAGGCCGCCGTTGAAATGATGCAAGCCGATGCCGTTGTGCCGTTCGGCACCGCGATGTGGCCATTCTAAAAACCGGCACGCATTCGGCAGGTGCTGTGCACGGCACCTGCCCCCTTACCCAAGGCACACAAGGAACCACGTCATGGACAAGGCCCGCGCCGTCGAACATTTTCTCTACTACCTTGCGCATCACCCGGCCCTCAATGGCCTCAGCCGCCCCACCGTGCTGCTGGGCCATACCGAGCGCTACGACGCCATCGCCCAGACGATCACCCACAGCAGCGCCGCCCGTTTCAACTTCCAGGTGCAGCGCCTGGACCTTGCCGCCAGCGACACCCTGGCCGAGGCCATCGAAGCCTGCGACCTGTACCTGTTTCTCTACGACTCCTCGACCTTGCCCAACCCCCGCGCCGAAGGCCCGGACTTTATCCGTGCCCTGCAAGGCGTGATGGCCGAGCACTGGAAAAAATCCCTGCTGTTCAAGGACTACGGCGACTATTTCTACGACACCTTCAGCGTCGAGCCGCAGCGCATCGCTGACCTCAACGCCACGCTGATCCGGCGCATGTCCCAGGCTAATGTGCTGAGCTTTACCGACAAGCATGGGTCGCGGCTGGAAGCGCCGTTGAGCAGCATCAAGAAGTGGACCAATATCAACGGCGTCGGCAATCATGACCTGGCGCCTGGCGAAATCGCGACCCACAGCGAAGCCATCAATGGCCAGGTGCGGTTTGTCGGCACCTTTTTGAGCACCATTCCGTTCGCGCGCAAATACGGCGTGCTGCAATCACCGCTGGAGCTGTGGATCGAGAACTCCACCGTCTGCAGCGTGGCCAGCGATGTACCGGGGCTGGCGGATGATTTCAACAAGTACTTGAATGCCAACCCGTCCAACCGGCGCGTGGAAGAATTGGGGATCGGCACCAATGAAGGGGTGAAGGATTTGTATGCGCGCAATGCCGGGTTTGAAGAGCGCCATTGCGGGTTGCACCTGGGCTTGGGTGGCGGGCAGAAAGGCAGCCATCACTTGGACCTGATCTTTGCCAGTGGGGTGTTGGCGCTGGACGACAAGCCGGTGTTTGATGGCACCTTTGCGTTTTGAAACGCTGATTCGAAATCAATGAAAATCCCCTGTGGGAGCGGGCTTGCTCGCGAAAGCGGTGGATCAGTCAATAGATATGTTGACTGACACTCCGCCTTCGCGAGCAAGCCCGCTCCCACATTTTCGAGCGTATTTCAGATCAAAAAAAACGCCACCCCTGAAGGTTGGCGTTTTTTTGTGCAGTGCCTAAAGCATCACTGCGGCTTCTTGCGACCAAACCCCGGACGCTGACCGGAACCGGCCGGCGCGCCACGGCGCTTGCCCGACGGCTCGTCGGCGACCAGTTTCGGGCCAGGGCGCTTGTTCGCCGCCGGTTTGGCTGGACGCTTGGTGCTGGCGCTGTCGGCGGGGCGATCGCCTTCACCACGGTTGCTGCGACCACCCGACGGGGCTGGACGCGGCGCGCGTGGCGCACGCTCGCCTTCCTGGCGCGATGGCGCGGTTGGGCGGCGCTCGCCTTCGATCTGCGGCTCACGGGAGATACGCCCGCCCGTTGCCGGTGCATTCAGCGCCGGGCGCAGGGTGCGGGCAACACGTTCGGTGCGCGGCACAGGGCGCGACGATTTACGCTGCATACGCTCAAGCTTGTCTTTGCTCTTGGCGTTCATCTGCGGCATCGCCACCGGGGCCAGGCCGACTTCGGCGCTGAGGATGTCGACTTCGTATTGGCTCATTTCGCGCCAGCGGCCCATCGGCAGGTCGGAGTTCAGGAACACCGGACCGAAACGCACGCGCTTCAGGCGGCTGACCACCAGGCCCTGGGATTCCCACAGGCGACGCACTTCGCGGTTGCGGCCTTCCATCACCACGCAGTGGTACCAGTGGTTAAACCCTTCGCCACCCGGGGCCTGCTTGATGTCGGTGAACTTGGCCGGGCCGTCTTCGAGGACAACGCCGGCTTTCAAGCGCTCGATCATCTCGTCATCGACTTCGCCACGCACACGCACGGCGTATTCGCGGTCCATCTCGTAGGACGGGTGCATCAGGCGGTTGGCCAGCTCACCGTCGGTGGTGAACATCAGCAAGCCGGTGGTGTTGATGTCGAGACGACCGATGTTGATCCAGCGGCCTTCTTTGGGCTTGGGCATCTTGTCGAACACGGTTGGACGGCCTTCAGGGTCGTCACGGGTGCAGATCTCGCCGTCAGGCTTGTTGTACATGATGACGCGGCGCACCGATTCGGCGGCCTCTTCACGCTTGATGACCTTGCCATCAATGGTGATTGCATCGTGCAGGTCGACGCGCTGGCCGAGGGTGGCCTCGACGCCGTTGACCTTGATGCGCTTCTGGGTGATCCAGGCTTCGACGTCGCGGCGCGAGCCCACGCCGATACGCGCCAGCACCTTTTGCAGTTTTTCGCCTGCTGGGCCGATTTCCTGGCTGTCGTTCTGGTCTTTGTCGTTCATCTTAAGCACCTCCCGGTGGGTCGATTCAGGCGTGGCCTGAAGAGTGTTGAAAGCGGGGCTTTGGCCGAATAGGTCGGCAAAGGGTCGCGAATCATACGCGCATGGCGCGCGTTGCGCATCAGAGACTAGTCGATAACGCCCAAGTCATTTGCTTTTCCGCCGACCGGTGGCACCGAGGGCAAGCAGTCGCAGTTCGGCTTCGGCCAGGACAGTGCGCTTGTCGAGTTTGTCGAGTTTCTTCCAGGCACGGATCTCGCGCTTGCTGCGGCCACAGCCGACGCAGATGTCGTCGCTGAACTTGCAGATGCTGATGCAGGGGTCTTTGGTGGAGCTCATATATTTCTCCCTGACAGTGGAGATCAAAATGTGGGAGCGGGCTTGCTCGCGAAGGCGGTGTGTCAGCTTGCACATGCATCGCCTGACACACCGCCTTCGCGAGCAAGCCCGCTCCCACAAGGGGTCCAGCGTTAGTCTTGCTGGCGGCGTTCGTTTTCGATGGCTTCAGCCAGGGCGCGGGCTTCGTCTTCTTCGTCGCTCAGCGGTGGCTGTTCGAGGGCGGCGACGGCGGCCAGGAGTTTCTCGCGGGCATCGGCGATACCGAGGATGTCTTCTTCGACTTCAGGCTCGGGCTCAACATCCACCTGGATAGGCGGCTCAGCCGCACCATCACGCAGCAAATCATCGAAGTCAGTCTTGATGCCCTGCTCCATGTCGTCCAGTTCCAGCAACAGCGTATGGAAACTGGTCTCGTCCTTGGGCTCTTCCGGCTCGGCGCTGGCGTCGGCCAGCTCCTGCAAGCCCGCCGGGACTGGCGCGTCATCAAAGTCCAGCACCGGCTCGGCTTCCATTTCGCGCAGCTCGGCCAGCGGCGGCAAGTCGTCAAGGTTTTTCAGGTTGAAGTGGTCGAGGAACACCTTGGTAGTGGCAAACATCGCCGGTTTGCCGGGCACATCACGGTAACCGACGATGCGGATCCACTCGCGTTCCAGCAAGGTCTTGACGATATGGCTGTTGACCGCCACGCCGCGCACGTCCTCGATCTCGCCACGGGTAATCGGCTGGCGATAGGCAATCAGGGCCATGGTCTCCAGCATTGCCCGTGAATATCGCTGCGGGCGTTCTTCCCACAAGCGGCCGACCCACGGGGAAAACTTCTCACGAATCTGCAGACGATAACCTGACGCCACTTCGCGCAATTCAAAAGCGCGGCCCTCGCAGGACTTGCGCAGGATCTCCAGCGCCTTCTTGAATACCGGCGGCTCAGGGCGCTCGGCCTCTTCAAAGAGTTCGAACAGGCGCTCCAAAGATTGTGGTTTACCCGAGGCCAGGAGAAAAGCCTCCAGCAATGGGGCCAGTTCGCGGGGTTCAGTCAGATTCATCGATTCAGCTCGTTATTCGGCTCGCGCCCGCACGTGGATAGCCGCAAAGGGCTCATTCTGCACCAGCTCGACCAGGGATTCCTTCACCAACTCAAGGATCGCCATAAACGTAACCACTACCCCCAGGCGCCCTTCTTCGGCGGTGAAAAGCTCGACAAACGGCACAAACCCACCGCCCTTGAGGCGTTCCAGCACGTCGCTCATGCGCTCGCGCGTGGACAGCGCCTCGCGACTGACCTGATGGTGTTCAAACATGTCACCACGGCGCAGCACCTCGGCCATGGACATCAGCAATTCTTCCAGGCTCACATCCGGCAGCAACTTGCGCGCGCGGGCTTCGGGCGCGTCGAGCTTGGGCACGACCACGTCACGGCCGACCCGGCTCAAGCCGTCGATGCCTTCGGCGGCGGCCTTGAAGCGTTCGTACTCTTGCAGACGGCGGATCAGCTCGGCACGCGGATCGTCTTCTTCGGCCTCGACCGTTTCCGAGCGCGGCAACAGCATGCGCGACTTGATCTCGGCAAGCATGGCGGCCATCACCAGGTACTCGGCGGCCAGCTCCAGGCGTACCGACTGCATCAGCTCGACATAGCCCATGTACTGGCGGGTGATTTCCGCCACCGGGATATCGAGGATATTAATGTTCTGTTTGCGGATCAGGTACAGCAGCAAGTCCAACGGACCTTCGAAGGCTTCCAGGAAGACTTCCAATGCATCCGGCGGAATGTACAGGTCCAGGGGCATTTCCAGCACGGCCTGGCCGTACACCATGGCAAACGGCAGCTCCTGCTGGGCACCCGCCTGGCTGTCGACGGTCTCCACGACCGACATTCAGGCCTCGACCATGAACGGCGCCGGGTCACCGCAACCCACGCGGATCACTTCGGGTTCGCCGTCGGCCAGGTTGATCACGGTAGAGGCTTTGCCGCCGCCGAAGCCGCCGTCGATGATCAGGTCGACCTGTTTTTCCAGCAACTGGCGCATTTCGTACGGGTCTTCCAGCGGCTCGGTATCGCCCGGCATGATCAGCGACACGCTCATCAGCGGCTCACCCAACTCGGCGAGCAGCGCCAGGGCGATGGGATGCTCCGGCACCCGCAGGCCGATGGTGCGCTTCTTCGGGTGCAGCAGCAGGCGCGGCACTTCGCGGGTGGCGTTGAGAATGAAGGTGTAGGGCCCAGGCGTGTGGGCCTTGAGCAGGCGGAAGGTGCCGGTGTCGACCTTGGCGAACAGGCCCAACTGGGACAAGTCGCTGCAGATCAGCGCGAAATTATGATTCTTATCCAGCTCACGCAGACGTCTGACCCGCTCCACGGCGCTTTTGTCGCCGATCTGGCAACCGATGGCGTAGGACGAATCCGTTGGATAGATCACCACGCCACCGGCGCGAATGATCTCGACGGCCTGCTTTATCAGGCGTGCCTGGGGGTTTTCCGGATGAATCTGGAAGAATTGACTCACGTGCTCTACCTGTTCAGACGGTGGCAATAATGGGGTCATGCTTGAATCGCCCCCACAACAGCGGCAAATCTTCCGGGACCTGGCGATACTCGCCGATCTCGGACCAGCCGCCTGGGCCATGAAAATCACTGCCGGCACTGACCAGCAGACCAAATTCGCGTGCAAGAATCGCCAGGCTGCCGACCTGATCGGCGGGTTGATGCCCGTTGACCACTTCAATCGCGTGGCCACCCGCTCCAATATAGTCGCCGATCAGCTTGCGACGCTTGCTGCGGGTGAAATCGTAATGCCAGGGGTGCGCCAGGCTGACCCAGGCCCCGGCGGCGCGCAGGGTTGCGACGGTGTCTTCCAGGGTCGGCCAGTGCTGCTTCACATCCCCCAACTTGCCCGCGCCCAGCCATTTGCGAAAGGCTTCGGCGCGGTCTTTGACCAAACCTTCACGCACCATCCAGTCGGCAAAGTGCGGCCGGGCCGGAGCATTGCCGCTGTCACCCAGCTCCTGCTGGATGGCGCGGGCGCCGTCGAGGGCGCCAGGCATGCCTTTAAGGCTGAGTTTGCGGCTTATTTCTTCGGACCGCAGCCAGCGGCCATCGTGCAATTGGGCGATGGCCTGCACCAGCGACGGGGCGGTCTGGTCGAAACCGTAGCCGAGCACATGAATGGTGGCGCCGCCCCAGGTGCAGGACAATTCCACGCCGTTGATCAGCTGCATGCCCAACGCCTGCGCGGCTTCGCGGGCTTCATCGAGGCCTTCGAGGGTGTCGTGGTCGGTCAACGCCAGGACTCGCACGCCTTTTTCAAACGCACGCGCAACCAGTACCGCGGGCGCCAGGGCGCCGTCGGAGGCCGTGCTGTGGCAGTGCAAATCAACATTCACGGAAGTGTGTAACCTCAAGTCAGCTGGCGCTTTCGCTACCAAGGATGTTTGTTATTATGCCGCCACATCCAGCTTCTGGCTCTTACTGTGAAACAATTCATCGACTTCATCCCGCTGTTGCTGTTTTTCATCGTTTACAAACTCGACCCCAGGGTCATCGATCTGGCCGGCCACGAGCTGACATTCGGGGGCATCTACAGCGCCACCGCCGTGCTTATCATCAGCTCCGTGGTGGTCTACGGCGCCATCTTCATCTCCCAGCGCAAGCTGGAAAAAAGCCAATGGCTGACGCTCATCGCGTGCCTGGTCTTCGGCAGCCTCACCCTGGCCTTCCACAGTGAAACCTTCCTTAAATGGAAAGCCCCGGTGGTGAACTGGCTGTTCGCCTTGGCCTTCATCGGCAGCCACTTCATCGGCGACCGCCTGCTGATCAAGCGGATCATGGGGCATGCGCTGACCCTGCCGGAGCCGGTCTGGGTGCGTTTGAACCTGGCCTGGATCGTGTTTTTCCTGTTCTGCGGTGCCGCGAACCTGTTCGTCGCGTTCACCTTCCAGGATTACTGGGTCGACTTCAAAGTCTTCGGCAGCCTGGGCATGACCGTGCTGTTCCTGGTTGCCCAGGGTATCTACCTGTCGCGCCACCTGCATGACACCGATCCCGCATCGCCTAAAACCGAGGACTGACATGCTCTACGCCATCATTGCCACCGACGTCGCCGACTCGCTGGAAAAACGCCTCTCCGTGCGCCCGGCTCATGTCGAGCGCCTCAAACAGCTGCAAGCCGAAGGCCGTATCGTGCTGGCCGGCCCGCATCCTGCGGTGGACAGCATCGACCCGGGCGATGCCGGTTTCACCGGTAGCCTGATCGTGGCCGAGTTCGCTTCCCTGGCCGATGCCCAGGCCTGGGCCAAGGCGGACCCCTATGTGGCGGCCGGGGTTTACGCTGACGTCGTGGTCAAGCCGTTCAAGCAAGTCCTGCCTTGACCCGGGCCGCGTCGAACCATTTCGGTTCGGCGCGCTCCTAATTGCTCATCATTCCCGGTAACCTGCCGACAACGTTCTGAATATTCGTGTGGAATCAGGAGTTCCGATGCGCTTACGTCAGTTGTGTCTGTTGGCAGTGGTAATGATCGGGGCTACGGCCCACGCTGAAGAAACCTCGAACACCGGCAGTTCCACGCCCCTGTCCTTGAGTGTCGGCGCCCAGATCACCGAATTGCAGCAACGGTTGAAAGAAAGCGAACGCCAGCGTGAAGCGTTGAGCCAACAACTGCAAAGTGCGGACGCTGCCCGCGAAAGCACCCAGTTGAGTCGCCTTCGCCAAGAGAACCAACGCCTGGCCCAGCAACTCAAAGAGACCCAGGGCGGTGCCCTGACTCGATGGCTGACCGAGCAACAACAATGGTTCGTCACCGGCGGGGCCGTCGCACTGATCGCCCTGCTGTGCGGGATCTTCGCCAGCGGTGGGCACCGTCGCCGTCGACAATGGCTAAATTGAGTGAGTCATGAGCGAGCTGTTACTGATAGATGATGACCAGGAGCTCTGCGAGCTGCTGACCAGTTGGTTGAGCCAGGAAGGCTTCCAGGTACGTGCCTGCCATGACGGTTTGAGCGCTCGCAAAGCCTTGGCCGACAGCGCCCCGGCAGCGGTGGTGCTTGACGTGATGCTGCCCGACGGCAGTGGCCTTGAGCTGCTCAAGCAACTGCGCAACGACCACCCGGAGTTGCCGGTGCTGATGCTTTCGGCACGCGGCGAACCGCTGGACCGTATCCTCGGCCTGGAACTGGGCGCCGACGATTACCTGGCCAAGCCCTGCGACCCACGCGAACTCACCGCCCGCCTGCGCGCGGTGCTGCGCCGCAGCCACCCGGCGGCCGTGTCCAGCCAGCTCGAACTGGGTGACCTGTGCTTCAGCCCGGTGCGTGGCGTGGTCAGCATCGACGAACAGGAATTTGCCCTCACCGTCTCCGAAAGCCGTCTGCTCGAAGCTCTGCTTCGCCAGCCTGGCGAGCCCCTGGACAAACAGGAACTGGCGCAGATCGCCCTGGGCCGCAAGCTGACCCTCTATGATCGCAGCCTGGACATGCACGTCAGCAACCTGCGCAAAAAGATCGGCCCGCACCCGGACGGCCGGCCACGGATCGTGGCGTTGCGCAGCCGTGGTTACTATTACAGCCTCTAAACATCACTCTATTCTCTGTGGAAGCTCCCACACTTGATCTCGTCAGCTCCAACAGTTTTGTCAGCCTCAATTAAAACCCTCTTTACCCAAGCTTTACGCTCCCCTGACCGCCGCTGACCTTGATCTCCGTAATCTACTCACATCCGGACTCACCGGAATAGAGACAGGAGATTCACCATGCGCAAGACCCTTATCGCTTTGATGTTCGCCGCCGCCCTGCCCACCGTTGCCATGGCGGCAATGCCAGAAGGCCCAGGCCCGATGGGCGGCCCGGAAGGTCATATGATGGGTGGCCCGGGCCACGGCGCTGAACACGGTCCGCGTGGCAAAGGCGGTCCGTTCCGTGACCTGGACCTGACCCGCGAACAGCATCTGCAGATCGACCGCCTGATGCGCGAGCAGATGCAAGGGCGCAAAGAGCTGGTCAAAAAGTACCTGGACAAACTGCCGGCCGCCGAGCAGAAAGCCATGCAGGATGAAAGGGACGCCAACCGCAAGAAAACCCAGGCCGACATTCGCGCCGTGCTCAAGCCTGATCAACAGAAGCAGTTCGACGAGATCGTCAAGAAGCAGGAACAACGCCGTGCCGAATGGAAGGAATTCCAGGCCTGGAAAGCGCAGCAGCCGCAAAAAGCGCAATAATGCCCTCGCGTTGACACTCCCAGCCCAGTGGCCCCCGCCGCTGGGCTTTTCCTGTTTGAGGGTTTCCTGTGCGTTCATTGTTCTGGCGTATCCTGGCCAGCTTCTGGCTGGCCATCGCCTTGGTTGCCGGGCTGTCGATCCTGCTTGGGCACATGCTCAATCAGGATGCCTGGATTCTCAGCCGCCACCCCGGCCTCAACAACCTGGCGCAAGAGTGGACCCAGCTCTACGAAGCCCAGGGTGAAGACGCCGCCCAGGAGTTGCTGCAACAGCGCAAGCGCCAATACCACATCGACGTGCAAGTGCTCAACGAAAGCGGCGATCCGGTGGTGCGCGGCACCTTCCCGCGCCGCGCCGCAGCCTTTGAAGCCAGGCAGAACGACAGCAAGGACGGCCACTTGCCCTGGCGCCGCCTGACCGCCGAGTACACCAGCGAGAAAACCGGCGACACCTACCTGCTGATCTACCGCATCCCGCACCCAGAACTTGACGAATGGCACCGCAGCAGCCTGACCTGGCCGCTGAGCGCCTTGGCGATCGCGCTGGTGGTGCTGACCCTGTTCAGCCTGATCGTCACCTTGTCGATCACGCGCCCGTTGAGCCGCCTGCGTGGCGCCGTGCATGACCTCGGCCAGGCCACCTACCAGCAAAACAGCCTGGCGCGCCTGGCCAACCGCCGCGATGAATTCGGCGTGCTCGCCACCGATTTCAACCGCATGGGCGCGCGCCTGCAAAGCCTGATCGCCAGCCAGCGCCAGTTGCTGCGCGATGTATCCCACGAGCTGCGCTCGCCCCTGGCGCGGCTGCGTATCGCCCTGGCCTTGGCCGAGCGCGCCAGCCCCGAAGAGCGGGACAAACTCTGGCCGCGCCTGACCCGCGAATGTGATCGCCTGGAGGCATTGATCAGCGAAATCCTGGTGCTGGCCCGCGTCGATGCCGACAACGCCAGCGCCGAAGAGATCGACCTCGCCCCGTTGCTCAAGACTTTGCAAAAGGACGCCCAGCTCGGCGCGCCGGACCAGGTGGTGCAATTGGCTATCGACTCTGGCCTGCACCTCAAGGGCTGGCCGACCATGATCGAGCGCGCGGTGGACAACTTGCTGCGCAATGCCCAACGCTTCAACCCCCAGAGCCAGGCGATTGAACTCAAGGCCCAGCGCCTGGGCGAGCGCATCCTGATCAGCGTGCGCGATCACGGCCCCGGCGTGGAAGCCGAGCACCTGGCTCAATTGGGCGAACCGTTCTACCGTGCCCCCGGCCAGACCGCACAAGGCCACGGCCTGGGCCTGGCGATTGCGCGCCGCGCCGCCGAGCGCCACGGCGGCAACCTGATCCTGGCCAACCATGCCGAGGGCGGGTTTATCGCCAGCCTCGAACTGCCGTTGGAACCTGGGGTGGTCACACCGGGCTGATCATCTCTTATAGTGGCCGTTCTCTTACGGAGGGCCTTCGATGACCGACCTGCTGACTCCCATCCAAGCCGCACTGGATCTGCCGCAAACGCCGCTGACCTTCAATGAAGCCGGTGCCCTGCCCTCGGCATTCGCCGTCACCGACCTGGCCAGCGCCAGCATCGGTGCGGCCGGCCAGGCGGTGGCCGAGCTGATCCGGCAACAGACCGGGCGCCTGCCCGGCGTCAGTGTGAACCGGCGTCTGGCGTCCTTCTGGTTCTCTTCTTCGATTCGCCCAGTGAGCTGGCACGTACCGCCCCTTTGGGACCCGGTGGCTGGCGGCTACGCCAGCGCCGATGGCTGGATTCGTCTGCATACCAATGCGCCCCATCACCGTGCCGCCGCTGAACGGGTGTTGGGCAAGGCCGCCGACCGTGCCGCAATGGCAGCCAGGGTCGCCCCGTGGAAAGCCGCTGAACTGGAGCAGGCGATTGTCGATGAGGGTGGTTGCGCCGCGCAGATGCGTTCATGGCAAGCCTGGCAAACTCATCCGCAGGGGTTGGCGGTGAACGCTGAAGCGCTGGTGCACCGTGAGACCTTTGCACCCACCGCTGACAAACCCTGGCTGGGTTCCGGCGCTCGACCGCTGGCGGCCATCAAGGTGCTGGACCTGACCCGCGTGCTGGCCGGGCCCGTGGCCAGTCGCTTTCTTGCAGGCTTGGGCGCAGACGTGCTGCGCATCGACTCGCCCACCTGGAACGAACCGGGCGTGGTGCCGGAAATGACCCTGGGCAAACGCTGCGCCCGCCTGGACCTGAAAAGCCCCGAAGGCCGGCAGATGTTCGAAAGCCTGCTCAAGGACGCCGACATCCTGTTCCACGGCTACCGCGCCGATGCCCTTGAACAACTGGGCTATACCGCCAGCGAGCTGCAAACGCTCGCCCCCGGCCTGATCAACGTGAGCCTCAATGCCTATGGATGGAGCGGCCCGTGGCGAAACCGCCGGGGTTTCGACAGCCTGGTGCAGATGAGCAGCGGGATTGCCGACGCGGGCAGGGCCTGGAAACAGGCGGATCAGCCGGTGCCGCTGCCGGTGCAGGCGCTGGACCACGCCACCGGGTATTTGATGGCGGCCAGTGCGATTCAAGCGTTGAGCGAACGGTTGAGGTCCGGGCGTGGTGGTTCGGCGCGGTTGTCGCTGGCGCGTACGGCGAAGTTATTGGTGGATGTGGGGCAAGTGCCGGAGCAGCCGGCGTTGCGGGCCGAAGAAGCGGGTGATCAAGGCCTGGTGGTGGAACAGACCGCCTGGGGCCAGGCGCATCGGCTGCTGGCGCCGCTGACTATCAGCGGCACGCCCTTGCAGTGGGATTTGCCGGCTGGGGAATTGGGTTCACACCGGCCGCAGTGGTGACCACAGGTAATTACACATCTTTGTAGTGAGCGGGCTTGTCCCGCGCTGGGCTGCGAAGCGGCCCCACACCAGGCGACCTTGTTCTATCTTGAGCTATGCGGTGTCTTTATTGGGGCGGCTTCGCCACCCTGCGCGGGCGGTGCGACGATTCGACAAGCCCGCTCACTACCTGGTTGTGTAGCCACCCCAATCAAAGCGACAACACCCCGCTATACAGCCCATAGGCCGCCAGCCCTGCGCCGGCGATCACGCAGCTGAAAATGCCCTTTTCCACGTGGGTAAACAAAGGCTGACCCTGTTCACGCTTGGCGAGGGCAAACAGGATCACGCCCGGCGCATAAAGCAACGCCGACAGCAGCAGGTACTTCAAGCCCCCGGCGTAGAGCAGCCACACGGCGTAGCCGAGGGCAATGAGGCCCACCAGCAGGTCTTTCATGCGCTGGCCGTGAGCACTTTCGTAGGTTTCACCGCGCCCGCTCAACAACACGGCATAGGCCGCCGACCACAGGTAGGGCACCAGGATCATCGAGGACGCCAGGTAGATCAGCGTGGTGTAGGTGCTGTGGGAAAACAGCGTGATCACCAGGAAGACCTGGATCATCACATTGGTCAGCCAGAGCGCGTTGACCGGCACCTGGTTGGCGTTTTCCTTTTTCAGGAACGCCGGCATGGTCTTGTCCTGGGCCGTGGCGTAGAGGATTTCCGCACAGAGCAGCGCCCAGGACAGCAAGGCGCCGAGCAACGAGACCGCCAGGCCGATGCTGATTGCCATCGCCCCCCATGGCCCGACGATATGCTCCAGCACACCGGCCAGGGACGGGTTCTGCAATTGCGCGAGCTCCGGCTGGCTCATGATCCCCAGCGACAGCACATTCACCAGCACCAGCAGTGCCAGTACGCCGAGAAAACCGATGACCGTAGCGCGACCGACGTCCGAGCGTTTCTCGGCCCGCGCCGAGTAAACGCTGGCGCCCTCGATCCCGATAAACACAAACACAGTGACCAGCATCATGTTGCGCACCTGGTCCACCACGCTGCCGATCTGCGGGTTGCCCAGGCCCCAGATATCCCGGGTAAAAATATCCGCCTTGAACGCCACGGCCGCGATCGCGATAAACATCAGCAGCGGCACGATCTTGGCCACGGTGGTGACCTGGTTGATGAACGCCGCCTCCTTGATCCCGCGCAGTACCAGAAAATGCACAGCCCAGAGCAACAACGACGCACAACCGATGGCCACCGGTGTATTGCCCTGGCCGAACACCGGGAAAAAGTACCCGAGGGTGCTGAACAGCAACACGAAGTAACCGACATTGCCCATCCACGCGCTGATCCAATAACCCCAGGCCGACGAGAACCCCATGTAGTCGCCGAAACCCGCCTTGGCGTAGGCGTATACCCCAGAATCCAGCTCGGGTTTGCGGTTGGCCAGGGTCTGGAACACAAACGCCAGGGTCAGCATGCCCACCGCAGTAATCGCCCAGCCGATCAATACCGCCCCCACCTCGGCGCGGGCGGCCATGTTTTGCGGCAAGGAAAAAATCCCGCCGCCAATCATCGAGCCCACTACCAGGGCGATCAGGGCGCTGAGTCGAAGTTTTTGGGCCGGTTGGGACATGGACACTCCTGAAAAATAATACCGTGAGCAAACATCCGCGCACTCACTTTAAATAACTTGGTAAGTGTAGCGTTTATTAGCGACGGCGATAAAAGAGACAGGCTCATAACCCAATGACATGACCGTTATACAAGTTTAGGCCTATTTAGATTTCAAATACTGCAGGTGCCTTAAGGTTTTAGGGTGTTTTGCCAAAAACGGCTTTCAAATAAGTTTGCGCATCTTGGAAAAGGGGCTAGCGTCAAACGTCCACGGCACTGACTAAATGATTAATCAATAAGCGAAACGGCTCTGCAAAGCGCTTTTTCCGAGGATTCCGTCGCCCGTAAGTTTCCACTCCAAGTCGTTAATTCACAATGGAATGTGCCAATGAAGTGATCTGAGTCAGCTGTTTGATTAGCGCACGGAATTATTCTGTGGTCTCTGTTCTCCTGCATTGGAGTTATGCGATGTCTGATTCTCCCGGAAAACTTCGATTAGGTGCACTGGTTGCACTCGTCGTGGGCTCGATGATTGGCGGCGGGATCTTCTCACTGCCGCAAAACATGGCCGCCAGCGCCGATGTCGGTGCGGTATTGATCGGCTGGGTAATTACCGCCATCGGCATGTTGACCCTCGCGTTTGTGTTCCAGACCCTCGCCAACCGCAAACCCGACCTCGACGGCGGCGTCTATGCCTACGCCAAGGCCGGCTTCGGCGACTACATGGGTTTTTCGTCAGCCTGGGGTTACTGGATCAGTGCCTGGCTGGGCAACGTCGGTTACTTCGTATTGCTGTTCAGCACCCTCGGTTATTTCTTTCCGATCTTCGGCGAAGGCAATACGCCGGCGGCCGTGATCGGCGCATCGGTGCTGCTGTGGGCCGTGCATTTCCTGGTGCTGCGCGGCATCAAGGAAGCGGCGTTCATCAACCTGGTGACCACCGTCGCCAAGGTGGTGCCGCTGATGCTGTTCGTGCTGATTGCCGTGTTCGCATTCAAGCTGGAGATCTTCACCGCTGATATCTGGGGCGTGAAAAACCCGGACCTGGGCAGCGTGATGAACCAGGTGCGCAACATGATGCTGGTCACCGTGTGGGTGTTCATCGGTATCGAAGGCGCGAGCATCTTCTCGTCCCGCGCGGAAAAACGTTCCGACGTCGGCAAGGCCACGGTGATCGGTTTTATCACGGTGCTGCTGTTCCTGATGCTGGTGAACGTGCTGTCCCTGGGGATCATGACCCAACCGGAATTGGCCAAGCTGCAGAACCCGTCGATGGCCGCCGTGCTGGAACACGTGGTGGGCCACTGGGGCGCGGTGCTGATCAGCGTCGGCTTGATCATCTCGCTGCTCGGCGCGTTGCTGTCGTGGGTGCTGCTGTGCGCGGAGATCATGTTCGCCGCCGCCAAGGACCACACCATGCCGGCATTCCTGCGCAAGGAAAACGCCAACCACGTGCCGGTCAACGCGCTGTGGCTGACCAACGCGATGGTGCAAGTGTTCCTGGTGATCACATTGTTTTCCGCCAGCACCTACCTGTCGCTGATCTACCTCGCCACCTCGATGATCCTGGTGCCGTACCTGTGGTCGGCGGCCTACGCCGTGCTGCTGGCGGTGCGCGGTGAAACCTACGAGGCCGCCCTGACCGAGCGCAAGAAAGACCTGTTCATCGGCGCCGTCGCCCTGATCTACGCGATCTGGCTGCTCTACGCCGGCGGCACCAAATACCTGCTGCTCTCCGCCCTGCTCTACGCCCCCGGCGCGATCCTGTTCGCCAAGGCCAAGCGTGAACTGGGCAAACCCATCTTCACCAACGTCGAGAAGCTGATTTTCGCCGCAGTGGTCGTAGGCGCCCTGGTGGCGGCCTATGGGCTCTACGACGGCTTCCTGACTCTGTAATTCTGACTGGAGAATCTGTAATGACCACGGAAAAAGTGAAGTACGGCGTACATTCCGAAGCCGGCAAACTGCGCAAAGTCATGGTGTGCTCCCCAGGCTTGGCCCATCAGCGGCTGACACCGAACAATTGCGACGAACTGTTGTTCGATGACGTGCTGTGGGTGGCCCAGGCCAAGCGCGACCATTTCGACTTTGTGACCAAGATGCGCGAGCGGGACATTGATGTGCTGGAAATGCACAACCTGCTGACCGATATCGTCGCCATCCCCGAAGCCCTGGACTGGATCCTGGCCCGCAAGATCACCGCCAATACGGTGGGCCTGGGCCTGGTCGATGAGGTCAACTCCTGGCTGCGCAGCCTGGAGCCGCGCAAGATCACCGAATTCCTGATCGGCGGCGTGTCGGCCGATGACCTGCCGAGCAGCTTCGGTGGCCGCACCATCGAAATGTTCCGCGAGTTTCTTGGCCATTCCAGCTTCATTCTGCCGCCGCTGCCCAATACCCAGTTCACCCGCGACACCACCTGCTGGATCTACGGCGGCGTGACGCTCAACCCGATGTACTGGCCGGCGCGACGCCAGGAAACCCTGCTGGCCAGCGCCATCTATAAGTTCCACCCTGAGTTCACCAACGCTGACTTCCAGATCTGGTACGGCGACCCCGACCAGGAACACGGCGCCGCCACGCTGGAAGGCGGTGACGTGATGCCAATCGGCAATGGCGTGGTGTTGATCGGCATGGGCGAACGCTCGTCCCATCAGGCCATCGGCCAACTGGCACGCAACCTGTTCAAGAACAAGGCGGTGGAACGCGTGATCGTCGCCGGCCTGCCGAAATCCCGTGCGGCGATGCACCTGGACACCGTGTTCAGCTTTTGCGACCGCGACCTGGTCACGGTCTTCCCCGAAGTGGTCAACCAGATCGTGCCCTTCACCCTGCGCCCTGACGAGAGCAAGCCGCACGGTATCGATATCCAGCGCGAGACCACCAACTTCCTCGACACCGTCGCCGCAGCGCTCAACCTCAAGGCCCTGCGCGTGGTCGAGACCGGCGGCAACAGCTTCGCCGCCGAGCGCGAACAATGGGATGACGGCAACAACGTGGTGGCCGTGGAGCCCGGCGTGGTGATCGGTTACGACCGCAACACCTACACCAACACCCTGCTGCGCAAGGCCGGCGTGGAAGTCATCACCATCAGCGCCGGTGAACTCGGCCGCGGGCGTGGCGGCGGCCACTGTATGACCTGCCCGATCATCCGCGACCCTATCGACTATTAAGGAGATTCCCTCATGGCTTTCAATATGCGCAACCGCAGCCTGCTGTCGCTGATGCACCACACAACCCGCGAGCTGCACTACCTGCTGGACCTGTCCCGCGACCTCAAGCGCGCCAAGTACACCGGCACCGAGCGTCCGCATCTGCAGGGCAAGAACATCGCGCTGATCTTCGAAAAAACTTCGACCCGCACACGTTGCGCGTTCGAAGTCGCCGCCCATGACCAGGGCGCCCACGTCACCTACATCGACCCGGTGTCGTCGCAGATCGGCCACAAGGAAAGCATGAAAGACACCGCCCGCGTACTCGGGCGCATGTTCGATGCCATCGAGTACCGTGGCTTCGAGCAGGAGATCGTCGAAGAGCTGGCCAAGTTCGCCGGTGTACCGGTGTTCAACGGCCTGACCGCCGAGTTCCACCCGACGCAAATGATCGCCGACACCCTGACCATGCGCGAACACAGCGACAAGCCGCTGCATGACATCAGCTACGCCTATCTCGGTGACGCGCGCTACAACATGGGCAACTCGTTGCTGATGATCGGCGCCAAACTCGGCATGGACGTGCGCATCGGCGCGCCAAAAGCCCTGTGGCCCCACGACGATTTCATCCAGCAATGCCAGGCCTTCGCCGCAGAGAGCGGCGCGCGCATCACCATCACCGAGGACCCGGCCGAGGCAGTCAAGGGTGTCGACTTCATCCACACCGATATCTGGGTGTCGATGGGTGAGCCGGTGGAAGCGTGGGACGGGCGCATCGAGCAACTGCTGCCGTACCAGGTCAACGCCCAGATGATGAAAGCCTCGGGCAACCCACGGGTGAAGTTCATGCACTGCCTGCCGGCGTTCCATAACAGCGAAACCAAGGTGGGCAAGGACATCGCCGCGCGCTATCCGAACCTGGCCAATGGCGTGGAAGTGACCGAGGAAGTGTTCGAGTCGCCGGCCAACATCGCCTTCGAGCAGGCGGAAAACCGCATGCATACGATCAAGGCGATTCTGGTGTCGGCGTTGGCGGATATCTAAGCGTTCACCTTGGCAATGCGATCACTGTGGGAGCCGGGCTTGCCCGCGATGCAGGCTCCTCGTTTTATCAGGTAGACCGAGGCGATGCCATCGCAGGCAAGCCAGCTCCCACATTGACCGCGTTCCTTCATCAGGACTTTCAGAAGGATTTTTTATGCGCATCGTCGTAGCCCTGGGCGGCAACGCCCTTCTGCGCCGTGGTGAACCCATGACGGCGGACAACCAACGGGCCAATATCCGCATCGCCACCGAACAGATCGCCAGGATCCACGCCGGCAACGAGTTGGTGATCGCCCACGGCAACGGCCCGCAGGTCGGCCTGCTGTCGCTGCAGGCGGCGGCCTACACCAGTGTTTCGCCCTACCCGCTGGACGTGCTGGGCGCCGAGACCGAAGGCATGATCGGCTACATCATCGAACAGGAACTGGGCAACTTGCTGGACTTCGAGGTGCCCTTCGCCACCTTGCTGACCCAGGTCGAAGTGGACGCCAACGACCCGGCGTTCCAGAACCCGACCAAACCTATCGGCCCGGTGTATGCCAAGGCCGAAGCCGAAAAACTCGCCGCCGAAAAAGGCTGGGCCATCGCGCCGGACGGCGACAAATACCGCCGCGTGGTCGCCAGCCCGCGCCCCAAGCGCATCTTTGAAATCCGCCCGATCCAATGGTTGCTGGAAAAAGGCAGCATCGTGATCTGCGCCGGCGGCGGCGGCATTCCAACGATGTACGGCGAAGACGGCAAGCTGCAGGGCATCGAAGCGGTGATCGACAAAGACCTGTGCTCGTCCTTGCTGGCCGCGCAGCTGGACGCCGATCTGCTGGTGATCGCCACTGACGTCAATGCCGCCTTCATCGACTACGGCAAGCCCACCCAGAAAGCCATCGGCCAGGCCCACCCTGACGAAATCGAAAAGCTCGGCTTTGCCGCCGGCTCCATGGGGCCCAAGGTGCAAGCGGCCTGCGAGTTCGCCCGCCAGACTGGCAAAACCGCCGTCATCGGTTCACTCTCGGACATCGAAGCCATTGTCCAGGGCAGCGCCGGCACCCGTATCAGCACGGCAAGACCTGGCATCACCTATCTGTGAAGTAGAGGAGATACGCCTATGGCCACTTTTGAACCGGGGCACCTGCACGTCGAGCGTCACGCGCTCAACGAGCATGACTACAGCTACAACCTGCACATCGACTACGAAGTCAGCCAGGACCCCAAGGAAGGCAAGGGCATGCTGTTCAAACTGCACGGTTCGGTGCAGGGCAAGGACCTCAAGGAGGAGTTCTTCCTGCCCAAGGACCAGGCGTTCGACTTTGCGCGGCATGCGATGAACATCGCGCAAAAATACGGCATGCCGAAAATGGCCGTGTTGAATGGCTCGATGCACAAGCAGTACGACTTGATGTTTGAGGATGTGCGGCATCAGTTGGATGTGAAATCAGGCGACCCGGTCAAGCCTGAACACCTGGAGTAACCCGCCTGCACTGACACAACACAGTCAATGTGGGAGCGGGCTTGCTCGCGAATGCGGTGGATCAGCCAAGCATGTGCCAACTGATAAACCGCATTCGCGAGCAAGCCCGCTCCCACATTTTTGATCTCCATCACCTGTCAGGCATACTGGCCGCCTCTCGCTTCCCAGAATTGTCAGCAGCCCCATGCGTATCCACGTCAGCTTCATCGACCGCGTCGGCATCACCCAGGAAGTCCTGGCCTTGCTCGGTGGGCGCAATCTCAACCTGGATGCCGTGGAGATGGTGCCGCCCAACGTCTATATCGACGCCCCGACCCTGAGTGCCCAAGTGCTGGAAGAGCTGCGCGACGCGCTGTTCAGCGTGCACGGCGTACAGGCGGTGACCGTGGTCGACATTCTTCCCGGCCAGCGCCGCCACCTGCAACTCGACGCCCTGCTGGCCGCCATGACCGACCCGGTGCTGGCGCTGGACAGCGCGGGCACGATCCTGTTGGCCAACCCCGCATTGATCGCCCTGTACGGTCGCGAACCGGCCGGAGAGAGCATCAGCGCACTGTTCAACGACCCGGCGCTGCTGGACGCCTTGCTCGAACACGGCTTTCGCCTGCCGTTGCGTGAGATCAGCGTCAACGGCCAGACCTTGCTGCTGGATGCCACGCCCATCACCGACGCCGGCGCCCTGCTGACCCTTTATCAACCCAACCGCATCGGCGAGCAACTGTCGGCGCTGCACCACGACCATGCCGAAGGGTTTGACGCGCTGCTCGGCGAATCCCCGGCCATCCGCACGCTCAAGGCGCGCGCGCAGCGCGTAGCGGCGTTGGATGCGCCGTTGCTGATCCAGGGCGAGACCGGCACCGGCAAGGAATTGGTGGCGCGTGCCTGCCATGCAATCAGCGCACGCCACAGCGCGCCGTTTCTGGCCTTGAACTGCGCGGCGCTGCCGGAAAACCTCGCCGAGAGCGAGTTGTTCGGTTATGCACCGGGCGCCTTTACCGGTGCGCAACGCGGGGGCAAGCCGGGGCTGATGGAACTGGCCAACCAGGGCACGGTGTTTCTCGATGAGATCGGTGAGATGTCGCCGTACCTGCAAGCCAAGCTGCTGCGTTTTCTCAATGACGGCAGCTTCCGTCGGGTCGGTGGCGACCGTGAAGTGAAGGTCAATGTGCGCATCCTCAGCGCCACGCACCGCGACCTGGAAAAAATGGTCAGCGAGGGCACCTTCCGCGAAGACCTTTTCTACCGCCTCAACGTGCTCAACGTCGAAGTGCCGCCGCTGCGCGAACGCGGCCAGGACATTCTGTTGCTGGCGCGCTACTTCATGCAGCAGGCCTGTGCGCAGATCCAGCGCCCCGTCTGCCGCCTGGCGCCCGGCACGTACCCGGCGCTGCTGGGCAACCGTTGGCCGGGCAACGTACGCCAACTGCAAAACGTGATTTTTCGCGCCGCCGCCATCTGTGAAAGCAGCCTGGTGGACATCGGAGACCTGGACATCGCCGGCACGTCGGTGGCGCGCCAGGGTGACGGCGATGTCGACAGCTTGGAACAGGCCATGGAAGATTTCGAGCGCAGCCTGTTGGAAAAACTCTACGCCAGTTATCCCTCGACCCGCCAATTGGCCAGCCGTTTGCAGACTTCGCACACGGCGATTGCCCACCGCCTGCGCAAGTACGGCATCCCCAACAAGCCCTGAATACACAGAGAACAAACTGTGGGAGCGCATTTCATGTCGGATTTGGTCTGGGAACGACATCCAGTGTACTGAAAGCGCTACAGTGTAACGATATCGCTACATCGCTGCTTTTTACGCGCCATGCAAGGCTTTGATCCACATAGGCTTTTTTTCGCGCGCCCCTCTGTAGCGAAATCGCTACAGCCAAATCCAGCAGATTTATGCCGGATTTTCATAACCTCTTGTTTTAAAACGACTTAATCGTGTTGGCCGCGATATTGCTAAGCAACCCCCCATTCCAATCCCGTCCACCAGATCATTCTGGCCCTGAGGAGTTTGCATGAGCGAGTTGCGTTTCACTGAAGATCACGAATGGCTGCGCGCCGAAGCTGACGGCAGCGTCACCGTGGGTATCACCGCTTTTGCGCAGAACGCGCTGGGTGATGTGGTATTCGTGCAACTGCCCGAGCTGCAGGCCTACGCCAAGGGCGCCGAGGCCTCCACCGTGGAATCGGTCAAGGCCGCCAGCGGCGTGTACATGCCTCTGGACGGTGAAGTGCTCGAAGTAAACGACAAGCTCGATGGCAGCCCGGAACTGGTCAACGAAGACCCGATGGGCGAAGGTTGGTTCTTCCGCTTTAAACCGGCCGATACCGCAGCGGTCGCTAAACTGTTGGATCAGGACGCGTACGACCGCCTGATCAAAGCCAACGCCGAAGCCTGAGGAGCGCGCCATGACGATCAATTTGAGCACTGCCAACGAGTTCATCGCCCGCCACATCGGCCCGCGGCAGGAAGATGAGCAGCACATGCTGGCGAGCCTGGGCTTTGACTCCCTCGAAGCCCTGAGCGCCAGTGTGATCCCGGAAAGCATCAAGGGCACCAGCGTGCTCGGCCTGGAGGACGGCCTGAGCGAAGCCGAGGCCCTGGCCAAGATCAAGGCCATCGCCGCCAGGAACCAACTGTTCAAGACCTACATCGGCCAGGGCTACTACAACTGCCATACGCCGTCGCCGATCCTGCGCAACCTGCTGGAAAACCCCGCCTGGTACACCGCCTACACCCCGTACCAGCCAGAGATTTCCCAGGGCCGCCTGGAAGCGCTGCTGAATTTCCAGACCCTGATCAGCGACCTCACCGGCTTGCCGATCGCCAACGCCTCCCTGCTCGACGAAGCCACCGCCGCCGCCGAAGCCATGACGTTCTGCAAGCGCCTGAGCAAGAACAAGGGCAGCAACGCCTTCTTCGCTTCGATCCACAGCCACCCGCAAACCCTCGACGTGCTGCGCACCCGCGCCGAGCCCCTGGGTATCGAGGTGGTCGTGGGCGATGAGCGCGAACTGACCGACGCCAGCCCATTCTTCGGCGCCCTGCTGCAATACCCGGCCAGCAACGGTGACGTGTTTGATTATCGCGAACTGACCGAGCGCTTCCACACAGCCAATGCGCTGGTCGCTGTTGCCGCCGACCTGCTCGCCCTGACCCTGCTGACCCCGCCGGGAGAGTTCGGCGCCGACGTGGCCATCGGTAGCGCGCAACGCTTCGGCGTGCCGCTGGGCTTTGGTGGCCCGCACGCGGCGTACTTCTCTACCAAGGATGCGTTCAAGCGCGACATGCCGGGCCGCCTGGTCGGTGTGTCCGTGGACCGTTTCGGCAAGCCGGCCCTGCGCCTGGCCATGCAGACCCGCGAGCAACATATCCGCCGCGAGAAAGCCACCAGCAACATCTGCACCGCGCAGGTGCTGCTGGCCAACATCGCCAGCATGTACGCCGTGTACCATGGCCCCAAAGGCCTGACCCAGATCGCCCAACGCGTGCACCAGCTGACCGCGATCCTGGCCAAGGGCCTGGTTGCCCTGGGCTTGAAGGTCGAGCAACTCCATTTCTTCGACACCCTGACCCTCAACACCGGCGCCGGCACCGCCGCCCTGCACGACAAGGCTCGCGCCCAGCGTATCAACCTGCGCGTGGTTGACGCTGGACGCGTTGGCGTGTCGGTCGACGAAACCACCTCCCAGGCCGATATCGAAGCCTTGTGGGCGATCTTCGCCGACGGCAAGCCCCTGCCCGCCTTCGCCGCCACCGAAAGCACCCTGCCGGCCGCGCTGCTGCGCCAGTCGCCGATCCTCAGCCACCCGGTGTTCAACCGTTATCACTCCGAAACCGAGCTGATGCGCTACCTGCGCAAGCTGGCCGACAAGGACCTGGCGCTGGACCGCACCATGATCCCGCTGGGCTCGTGCACCATGAAGCTCAACGCCGCCAGCGAAATGATCCCGGTGACCTGGGCCGAGTTCGGCGCCCTGCACCCGTTCGCCCCGGCGGAGCAGAGCGCCGGCTACCTGGAGCTGACCTCCGACCTGGAAGCCATGCTCTGCGCAGCCACCGGTTACGACGCTATTTCCCTGCAGCCGAACGCCGGCTCCCAGGGCGAATACGCCGGCCTGTTGGCTATTCGTGCGTACCACCAGAGCCGTGGCGATACGCGTCGCGACATCTGCCTGATCCCATCGTCGGCCCACGGCACCAACCCCGCCACCGCCAACATGGCGGGCATGCGTGTGGTCGTCACCGCCTGCGACGCCCGCGGCAACGTCGACATCGAAGACTTGCGCGCCAAGGCCATCGAGCACCGCGATCACCTCGCTGCGCTGATGATTACCTACCCTTCCACCCACGGCGTGTTCGAAGAAGGCATCCGCGACATCTGCGCGATCATCCACGACAACGGCGGCCAGGTGTACATCGACGGCGCCAACATGAACGCCATGGTTGGCCTGTGCGCACCGGGCAAGTTCGGCGGCGACGTGTCCCACCTGAACCTGCACAAGACCTTCTGCATCCCTCACGGCGGTGGCGGCCCGGGCGTTGGCCCGATTGGCGTCAAGTCGCATCTCACGCCGTTCCTGCCGGGCCATGCGGCCATGGCGCGCAAGGAAGGCGCGGTGTGCGCGGCGCCGTTCGGCAGCGCGAGCATTCTGCCGATCACCTGGATGTACATCAGCATGATGGGCGGCGCGGGCCTCAAGCGCGCTTCGCAACTGGCGATCCTGAACGCCAACTACATCTCCCGTCGCCTTGAAGAGCACTACCCGGTGCTCTACACCGGCAGCAACGGCCTGGTGGCGCACGAATGCATCCTGGATCTGCGCCCGCTCAAAGACAGCAGCGGTATCAGCGTGGATGACGTGGCCAAGCGCCTGATCGACTTTGGCTTCCATGCGCCGACCATGTCGTTCCCGGTGGCCGGCACCTTGATGATCGAGCCGACCGAAAGCGAATCCAAGGAAGAACTGGACCGCTTCTGCGACGCCATGATCGCGATCCGCGAAGAGATCCGCGCGGTGGAGAACGGCACCCTGGACAAGGACGACAACCCGCTCAAGAACGCCCCGCACACCGCGGCGGAACTGGTGGGCGAATGGACGCACCCGTACAGCCGCGAACAGGCCGTGTACCCGGTGGCCTCGTTGGTCGAAGGCAAGTACTGGCCGCCGGTGGGTCGGGTCGACAACGTGTTTGGTGATCGCAACCTGGTGTGTGCGTGCCCGTCGATCGAGAGTTACGCCTGATCTGACTGACGAAACTCGGTCAATGTGGCAGCTGGCTTGTGTGGGAGCTGGCTTGCCTGCGATACAAGCACCTCGGTCTGACAGGTAGACCAAGGTGATGCTATCGCAGGCAAGCCAGCTCCCACATAAACCTCTTGCAGGTGTACCGAGTACACCCGAAACATAACAAGAAACCGGAGAACCACTCATGTCGTTAAGCGTGTTCGACCTGTTCAAGATTGGCATCGGCCCCTCCAGTTCCCACACCGTCGGCCCGATGCGCGCGGCCGCTCGATTCGTCGAAGGCCTCAAGCGTGACAACCTGCTGAGCGCCACAACCAGCATCAAGGTAGAACTCTACGGCTCGCTCGGCGCCACCGGCAAAGGCCACGGCAGCGACAAAGCCGTGCTGCTGGGCCTGGAAGGCGAACACCCTGACACCGTCAATACCGAAACCGTGGCCACGCGCCTGGCGCAGATGCGCAAGGATGGCCGCCTGAACCTGCTCGGTGAACACAGCATTGCGTTCAACGAGAAAGAACACTTGGCGATGATTCGCAAACCCCTCGCCTATCACCCCAACGGCATGATCTTTCGTGCCTTCGACGCCGCCCATATCCAGATCCGCAGTCGCGAGTACTACTCGGTCGGCGGCGGGTTTGTGGTGGATGAAGACGCCGCCGGCGCCGACCGAATCGTCGAAGACGCCACGCCACTGACCTTCCCGTTCAAGCATGCCAAGGACTTGCTCGGCCATTGCACCACTTACGGGCTGTCCATCAGCCAAGTGATGCTGACCAATGAAAGCGCTTGGCGCGCGGAAGCGGAAACCCGCGCCGGGCTGCTGAAAATCTGGCAGGTGATGCAGGATTGTGTGGATGCCGGTTGCCGTAATGAAGGGATTTTGCCTGGCGGCCTGAAGGTCAAGCGGCGCGCAGCCGCCTTGCATCGCCAGCTGTGCAAACACCCGGAGTCGGCGCTGCGCGATCCGTTGTCGGTGCTCGACTGGGTCAACCTTTACGCCCTGGCGGTCAACGAAGAAAACGCCAACGGCGGACGCGTGGTCACGGCGCCCACCAACGGCGCGGCCGGGATCATTCCCGCCGTCTTGCATTACTACATGCGCTTTATCCCCGGCGCGAACGAAGACGGCGTCGTGCGCTTTCTGCTCACCGCCGCCGCCATCGGCATTCTGTACAAGGAAAACGCCTCGATCTCCGGCGCCGAAGTCGGCTGCCAGGGCGAAGTCGGCGTGGCTTGTTCCATGGCCGCCGGCGCGCTGTGCGAAGTCTTGGGCGGTACGGTTTCCCAGGTGGAAAACGCCGCCGAGATCGGCATGGAGCACAACCTCGGCCTGACCTGCGATCCGATTGGCGGGCTGGTGCAGGTGCCTTGTATCGAGCGCAATGCCATGGGCTCGGTCAAGGCCATCAATGCGGTGCGCATGGCGTTGCGTGGCGATGGGCAGCACTTCGTTTCCCTCGACAAGGTGATCCGCACCATGCGCCAGACCGGCGCCGACATGAAAAGCAAATACAAGGAAACCGCCCGTGGCGGTTTGGCGGTCAACATTATCGAGTGCTGAGGCCCAACGGCGCGCCAGCACGTTTTTCAGGAGCTGAATATGTCCACCGAAACCCTGTTGAAAACCCCACTGCACGCCCTGCACCTCGAGCTCGGCGCGCGCATGGTGCCCTTCGCCGGCTACGACATGCCGGTGCAATACCCGCTGGGTGTGATGAAAGAACACCAACACACCCGTGATCAGGCCGGGTTGTTCGACGTGTCCCACATGGGCCAGATCCGCCTCACCGGCGCCAATGCCGCCAAGGCCCTGGAAACCCTGGTGCCGGTCGACATCATCGACCTGCCGGTGGGCATGCAGCGCTATGCGATGTTCACCAATGACCAGGGCGGTATCCTCGACGACCTGATGGTGGCCAACCTGGGTAACGACGAACTGTTCCTGGTGGTCAACGCCGCCTGCAAGGACCAGGACCTGGCGCACCTGCGCCAGCATATCGGCGACCAGTGCGGCATTGAGCCGCTGTTTGAAGAACGTGCACTGCTGGCCTTGCAAGGCCCGGCGGCAGTAAAGGTGCTGGCGCGCCTGGCCCCGGAAGTCACCAGGATGACGTTCATGCAGTTCACCACCCTGCGCCTGCTGGGCGTGGACTGCTACGTCAGCCGTTCCGGCTACACCGGTGAAGACGGTTTTGAAATTTCCGTGCCCGCCGCCAACGCCGAAAGTCTGGCCCGCAGCTTGCTGGCCGAGACCGAAGTGCAGGCCATCGGCCTGGGTGCCCGCGACTCGCTGCGCCTGGAAGCCGGCCTGTGCCTGTACGGCCATGACATGAACACCGACACCACGCCGATTGAAGCCAGCCTGTTGTGGGCGATCTCCAAGGCCCGTCGCGCCGACGGTGCGCGTGCCGGTGGCTTCCCGGGTGCAGACAAGGTCTTCACCCAGCAACAAACCGGTGTGAGCCGCAAACGCGTAGGCCTGTTGCCACAGGAACGCACGCCTGTGCGTGAAGGCGCGGAGATTGTCGACGCAGATGGCACCGTGATAGGCAGCGTCTGCAGCGGTGGCTTCGGTCCGTCCCTGGGTGGACCGCTGGCCATGGGTTACCTCGACAGTGCATTTATCGCACTGGACACTGAAGTTTCTGCGCTGGTGCGTGGGAAAAAGGTGCCGCTGCGTGTAAGTAAAATGCCATTTGTACCGCAACGTTACTACCGTGGCTGATTGGCTGTTTCTATAAGTAACGCGGTTGCGTTGACGTGCACTAATCTGTAACGCAACCGCCATAAAACAGTGCACTAGCGATAGTCTTTATTTAAGAGCCT
Source organism: Pseudomonas sp. SWRI18 (assembly GCF_014268345.1). Lineage (NCBI taxonomy): Bacteria > Pseudomonadati > Pseudomonadota > Gammaproteobacteria > Pseudomonadales > Pseudomonadaceae > Pseudomonas > Pseudomonas sp. SWRI18. Next base: position 106,583 of record NZ_JACCQQ010000008.1, on the reverse strand, counting down.
GGCTATAACAAGTGATCGAATCTATCGAATAAGCCGACCCCGGATTTATTCACCTAATTGCAATCTTCCCCAGCAAAACCGGCGCATTTGCAGGGCTTGTTTTTTCTGCGTTAGTTGGCGTAGAGTTTGCCCACTGTGTTTGCATGGGTCGCTTGGAACCTGGACCTGGGCAGTAGCTGAAGTAGTAGTGCTACAACCCGTTCGACGTCTCTTACTTTCCTGCAACCCAGCCCAGTACTCTTTCATGTGAAAGGGGCTGTCATTAATTTTTAGCGTCAAAGGAAAGAAGAAAATGGCTGATCGTCAGAGCGGTACCGTCAAGTGGTTTAACGACGAGAAAGGGTTTGGTTTTATCACGCCAGAAAGCGGTCCGGATCTGTTCGTGCATTTCCGCGCTATTCAGGGCAACGGCTTCAAGAGCCTGAAAGAAGGCCAGAAAGTGACATTCGTTGCTGTGCAAGGCCAGAAAGGCATGCAGGCTGACGAAGTACAAGCAGAAGGCTGATCCCTCCTGCGACAAAAAGCCCCTGATGGTGACATCAGGGGCTTTTTTATGTGCGATTGCTCGTAAAATGGCTTTTTTTACAAGAGCGCCCTGCCATGTCCAAACCCCTATTGAGCCCCCAAGGCGAATTCCCCGCCGTTGGCCTGGGCCGTCGCCTGGCAGCAATGTTCTATGACTTCCTGTTGTGCACCGCCCTGCTGATCGTCACCGCCTTCATCTACAAGCTGATCTGGATCGCGTTCGTGGGCGAAGCCAGGATGCGCACCCTCACCGAATCCGGTGCGCTGGACGGCGATCCGTTGCTGTCGACGATTCTGCTGTTTGTACTGTTTGGCTTCTTCGCCAAGTTCTGGACCCATTCCGGGCAGACCCTGGGCATGCAGGTGTGGGGCGTGCGCGTGCAGAACGCCGATGGCTCGCGGATCAGCCTGTGGCAGGCGCTGTTGCGCTTTGTGGTGTCGATTGCGTCGTGGTTGTGCGGGGGGCTGGGGTTTATCTGGTCGCTGTTTGATAAGCGCAAACGCAGCTGGCATGACATCTATTCGGATACGCAGCTGGTGCGGATTCCGAAGCGCAAGAAATAATCCCTGAATGGTGGAGATCCAAATGTGGGAGCGGGCTTGCTCACGAAAGCGTTATATCAGTCAATGAACCTGTCGACTGACACTCCGCTTTCGCGAGCAAGCCCGCTCCCACATTTTGTACCGTGCCCAGTTGGAATCAGGCGTTGCCGGCGAGTTTGAGGCGCGCTGCCTGGGTGAAGTCGAGCATGCGCTTGAGCGGGCGCACCGCGTGGGGAATCACCGAAGGCTCGACGAAGATCTCGTTGCTGCCTTCGCGCAGGCACTGCAGCGTGCGCTCCAGCGTATTCATCGCCATCCACGGGCAATGCGCGCAACTGCGGCACGCGGCGCCGTTGCCGGCGGTAGGTGCTTCGACAAAGACCTTGTCCGGGCACAACTGCTGCATCTTGTAAAAGATGCCACGGTCGGTGGCGACGATAAAGGTCTTGTTCGACAGGCGCTGGGCGGCCGCAATCAGTTGGCTGGTCGACCCCACGGCATCGGCCAGTTCGATCACCGCCGTCGGCGACTCCGGGTGCACCAGGATGGCTGCGTCCGGGTACAGCGCCTTCATGTCTTCGAGCTGCTTGGACTTGAACTCTTCGTGGACGATGCAGGCACCGTCCCACAGCAGCATGTCGGCGCCGGTCTGGCGCTGGATGTAAGTCCCCAGGTGCTTGTCCGGGCCCCAGATGATCGTCTCGCCGTTGTCCATCAGGCTCTCGACGATTTCCAGGGCGCAGCTGGAGGTCACCACCCAGTCCGCCCGCGCCTTGACCGCAGCCGACGTGTTGGCATAGACCACCACGGTGCGCTCGGGATGCTGATCGCAGAACGCCGAGAACTCATCCACCGGGCAACCCAGGTCCAGGGAGCACGTGGCTTCAAGGGTAGGCATGAGGATGCGTTTGTCGGGCGTGAGGATCTTGGCGGTCTCGCCCATGAAACGCACTCCGGCGACCAACACGGTCTTGGCCGGGTGGGCGGCGCCGAAACGGGCCATTTCCAGGGAGTCGGAGACACAGCCGCCGGTCTCTTCGGCCAAGGCCTGAATCACCGGGTCACAGTAGAAGTGGGCAACCAACACCGCGTCCTGGGCTTTGAGCTCAGCGGCGATGGCTGCACGCAGGCTTGCCTCTTCATCGGCGCTGAGGGCCTTGGGCTGCTTGGCGTCGAGGTGGGCTTGAACCAGAAGGCGTTCGGAAATTTGCGTCATGTTCGCAAGACCTGCAGGCGCAGTAGCGCGAAAGTCGAGTGTACCACCGGCTCTGGAGCCTTTCGGGCGCCGCCGGATGAAGGGGTTGTGTTCATCAAGCACGGTTAGCGATGAAGCTGCGCAAGGCTACAGAATATCCAATGGTTTCAAAAGCCTAATCTGGCATTCGCCGGTGCGCCTGTCGGGCAAAAAAACGGGGAACCCCACGGCTGGGGTTCCCCGTTTTTTTTCAGCCTGCGTCAGCGCACCAACGCGGACGGATCTTCCTGCAGTATTACCGACGCCTGCAGGTTGACCAGCGCGTCTTTCAGACTGGACGTCTCCAGCGCGTCCTCGGACTTCTCGCTCTCCTTGGCCGCGTATTCGAGCAGCACCAGGTAATCGCGCTTGACCGAGGCCTGCGCGGGCACGAAGGTTTCGTCCACCCGCTTGCCCATCACGTACTTTTGCGTACGGGTGTTCTGACTGGCCTCTTGCGATACGGAAGCGTCGGTCAGCATGCCGTCCTTGTACCCAAGCGTAGCCAAACTGCTGGCCTTGTCCTGCACCTGCACATAGAGGTAATTCTGCGATTCAGCGCTGCCATCCAGGGCCGGGGCCTTTTCCCCCCTTAGGCCTTTATGGAAACTGGCAGAAAGGCTCGACTGCTGAACCTGGCTGATGCTGCGGTCCAAGGTGCTGGTGCCGCCGACGCGAGTCTTTTGCGAGACTTCATAAGCAAAACCGTCGACCTCGGACGGTCGCATCGGGTTGGTCGACTCACTGGCCTGCTTGAGCGACGCCTTGAAGTCCGCCAGGCCGGTCAGCATGTTCTGATCCGTGGGGTTGCGCGTCAGCGCTTGCGGCAACGACGCGCCCTGTGGATAACTGGCGTTCATGGCACTGAAGGCGTCTTTGAACATCGCCATCAGTTCCGGTTTGGCGTTGCCGCGCTCCTGTGCCCGTTCAAATTGGGCCAGGTAGCTTTTCAGCGCCTTGGCCTGTTGCTTGGCGTCGCCCAGGATTGCGCTGTTTTTCAGATCGACGGCCAGGTCCAGTTGGCCCAGCGCGCCACTCAGGCGCGTGCTGCGGCTTTGACTGTCGGCGTGGAAGGCCAGGCTCAAGCCCTGGCCATCCAGTGTCTTTAGCTTGACGCTGAGGTCCACCGAGGCCAGCAGCCTGGAATCAAACTGCGTCAGCCGGTTCAGGTCGAGCTTTGGCGGCGCTGCAGTCAACCCATCCACGCTGGCCTGGAAAGCACTCCCCAGTTTGCCGACCGCTTCGAGTTCGGCGTCGCTCAACGTGCCGCCATCCACGGTGGCCTGCACGCCCAGACCCTCGGCTTGGCTGGAAAGGCTGAACGTGACGGTCTTGCCACTGGCGGTCTTGATGCTGAGGCTCACCAGGTTGTCGGCCTTGCTGTGCAGCAAGCTTTGATCGGCCTTGATCTCACCGGCGTTTTGCGCCTGGTCGGCACTCGCGTACATCACCGACTGCGAAAACCCCGCCCCGCCACCCTTGACGAATTGCGCGATCAGGCCGGTGCCGATGCCATTGAAACGCTTGGCCGTGGACAATGAGTTGAAATTGGCGTCGAGGGTCTTGCTCAGCGCAGTCTGGCTGTCGCTCTCCCAGGCACGCACAGTTTCCTGACCTGGGAATTGCCCATGGCGGGAATAGGTATTGGCGAGCGTATCGGATACATCGTTGCCCAGGCTGACAACCGAAGAAGGCCGCGTCATGCTGACGTCGGCATTGGGCGCCTGGGCGGTGGCAGGCGCCTCAGTCGCACGGAAGATAAGTGGCGGGGTGGCGCCTATAGGCGAAAGCGTGGTCATGACCGTCCCTGTCGTGAGCTGAACAAGGCTTAATCTAACCAAGACTTCGACCAATTGACAGCACATAAGTAGCAAAAAGCCATGTGGAAAATGGTTTTCTGGCCGCGCCGATCGGATTTGATCCATAGATGCAAATGATCTATATTTGATTCCACGGACGCATATCAGAGGAGTCAAGCAATGACAGCCGTTTCCCAAGCGCAGGCTTTCACCAAAGAGCAATGCGTGACCGGTCTTCGCGCAGCGGTGGGCATCCTCGAAAAATGGCAGGCATCGAGTGATCAGGCTTGCCGTGTTCTGCGCATTTCCCGTAGCACCTTCACCCGAGCCAAACAGGGCGATACAGCTTGGTCGGTGAGCCTGGACGCGGATCAGATGCAGCGCATCAGTCTCGTACTCAACATCCACGCGGCACTGCGCCTGGTTTTTGATAATCCCGAGAACGTCTACGGATTTGCGTCGATGGCGAACGACAACAGTTTCTTCAACGGCCGTACGCCGCTGGAGGTCATGTCGCAGGGGGACATGATTTCCCTGTACGAAACGTATCGCCGCATCGATGTCTTGCGTGGAGCGCAATGGTAATGCTGACGCGCTTGGCTGATCTGCCTGGCGAACAGGTGCACGCCTATCGCCTGGTCAACTCCAAGTTTCCGCCCATCGCCTTGTTTGATGATGTCGCCGATGCGGACGAATTCGAAACCCTCTACCACATCCAGGCGCTGACCAACCCCAGGCTGAAAAACGAAGTGGGGAGCATCGAGCTGATACCCCGCAAGGACATTCCGTTTGGTATTTCGGGCTGCTCTTATGCAACGGCGCCCTTCACCCACATCAATCCCGAGGGCTCACGCTTCAGTGACGGCAGCTTCGGCGTGCTGTACCTGGCCGCCACGATGGAGACCGCGCTTGCGGAGGTGCACCATCATCAAGAGAAATACTGGCAAAAGGTCCGCGGGCTCAATTACGAGCGCTTCGTTTTTCGAGGCCTGACCTGCACCTTCGCGGAACACCTGATGAAAGACGCGACCTCGCTGCCGATGAGCGACCCTCTGTATGACCCTGACGACTACGCCCACGCCCGTGCGCTGGGCAGAGCGGTGAAGGAAGCCGGCTGCCCCGGCCTTCGCTACAACTCGGTGCGTTTGCATGGCAATCATTGCTGGGCGCTGATGACCCCAAGACCGGTCTCTTCGATCATCCAGACGGCCCACTATGAAATGGTCTGGAATGGCCATCTGTCCAGCGTGAACAAGATCAGCGAAGCGTGACATGCGGCAATAGGTGCGCCGCAGGGTTGTTGCGCGTCGATGGTGCCCCTTCCAGATCGCGCGCCCTGCGCCCCGGAAATCCTCACGTGCGTGGACCTTCCACGACCCCTGGCATATTCAGATACCCGCCGAATTAATCAAAAGTGACAAATTCGTCAATCCGCCACAGCTTGAGGTCACCGATGGTCATATACACTCGACCACATCGCTAAGGCTGCCAGTCAATTGACACAGAAACGCTGATAACCGAAAATCGGGCCCAATAGCGCCCGATCCTCTGGGGCTGGCTTGTCCAGCTCTATGTTTGGGCCTTCTTGTATATGGAACATGGACGTTGCAACAGCTGTCATCACCGAAGCCATTTCGGACCTATGCGGATCTCGTAATATTGTTGAACCGACGCGGCATGAGCATTGCCGACGCAGCGCGTTCAGAACGTAAGCTCTCCCAGGTCGGGTACTATCGCCTCAGCGGTTACTGGTTTGCGGCTCGTGAGTTTGTCCGAGACCTCCAGCAGAACGTCGTCCTGTGCGGTGTAACCGGGAAGCCCCTTCGACAAGACTCCTTCCTTCCAGCTACCACATTCGAGGACGCGTTCAGCCTCTACCTGTTTGATAAGCGGCTGCGCCAATTAATGCTTGATGCCATTGAGCGAATCGAGATCCGCGTTCGGACCGTGACAGCTCATGAAGTAGGATTTCATGGGCCGATGGCTTATACAGACGCCAGGTTCATCGTCCCCAAGCAAACTCAAAACTGGACGGATAGAAATAACCGTCAGCGCAATACTTGGCTGGAATGGCTGGATCGTCAAAATGCATTAGTCGCCCGAAGTCAAGAAGATTGCATTGAGTGGCATAAACAACACCGCAGAGCGATTCCGTTCTGGGTAGCAGTAGAGGCATGGGACTTCGGTACCCTTTCCAAGTATTACGAAATACTCAAAGGCAGCCACCAGAACCGTATTGCGCAGCGACTGGGGATCTCAAACACGAGGACACTCAAGCTGTGGCTTCAAGAAATCAACACGTTGAGAAATCGCTGTGCGCACCACAGCCGTATCTGGAACCAGGTATCAGCAAACCGCCTTCCCGATCTTCCTGCAGAGCCATACTTCCAAGCGTTGAACCTGGACCATAATGCACTGACTCGCCTATACGGACAGATCGCCATTATCTGGTTTCTGGTACAGCGCATTGGGCCAAGCTCCGACTGGATCCGGCATGTGGCGGATGTCATCGACTCCAAGCCTGACCTTCCAGGCTGCCCCTTTGGATCTCTAGGGCTTCCTTCCGAAAACGGGTTCCCACGGCAGTTGTTCGGCATCTGAATTCACGGCCTACGTCATCCACCAAATCCCAGGCAAAAAAAAACCCGGAAATCCTCACTTGCGTGGGCCTTCCGGATTTTCTAAACCGCCAAAAATGGTGGGTCGTGTGGGATTCGAACCTACGACCAATTGGTTAAAAGCCAACTGCTCTACCAACTGAGCTAACGACCCGCTGTGTGGTGGCGCGTATAATACTGATTTCTAAGGATTATTCAACACCTTATTTGAAATAAATCAGAAATAACGCGTTGGGTCAGTGATTCCGGCCGCTTGGAAGCCTTCTGCACGCAGCCGGCAGCTGTCGCATTTCCCACAAGCACGGCCGTCATCGTCTGCCAGGTAGCAGGAAACAGTCAGCGAATAATCAACGCCAAGTCCTACGCCTGCCTTGACGATGTCGGCTTTGCTCAGGTTCTGCAGCGGCGCCAGGATGCGGAAGCCTTGCCCCTCTACGCCGGCCTTTGTCGCGAGGTTGGCCATGCGTTCGAACGACTCGACGAACTCCGGCCGGCAGTCCGGGTAGCCGGAATAATCCACTGCGTTCACGCCGATAAAGATATCGCGAGCGTTGAGCACTTCCGCCCAACCCAGGGCCAGGGACAGGAATACGGTGTTACGTGCAGGCACGTAGGTCACCGGGATCCCTTCGCTGGGCGCCTGCGGCACGTCGATGCTGCTGTCGGTCAGCGCGGAGCCGCCGATACCGTTGAGGTTGAGGCCAATCACCTTGTGCTCGACCACACCCATGTCACGGGCGACACGGGCGGCGGCGTTCAACTCGGCACGATGCCGTTGGCCGTAGTCAAAACTCATGGTGTAGCAGCTGTAGCCTTCAGCCTGCGCCATAGCGACCACCGTGGCGGAGTCGAGGCCGCCGGACAGCAGGATTACCGCACGTTTTTGGTCCATCGTGTGTTCAGTCATATCAGCGCCCTGGCTCGTCATTCCAAAGATATTTATGCAACTGCAATTGCAGGCGCACCGGTAGATTGTCCGCCACCACCCAATCGGCGAGGTCGCGTGCGTTCAAGTCATGGTGGCTTGGCGAGAAGAGTACCTCGCCCGCGCGGCGGTCCAGGCCATACTGAATCAGCTTGGAGTTGGCCCAATCGTAGTCTTCGCGGGAACAGATGACGAACTTGACCTGGTCGTTGGCCGTCAGCAGGTCGATGTTCTCGTAGCGGTTGCGATGCGCTTCCTTGGAACCCGGGGTCTTGAGGTCGACCACGCGGCTGACGCGTGGGTCAACCGCCGAGATATCCAGGGCGCCGCTGGTCTCCAGCGACACTTCGTAGCCGGCGTCGCACAGCCGCTTGAGCAAAGGGATAGCATTGGGCTGGGCCAGCGGCTCGCCGCCGGTCACGCAGACGTAGCGCGGCTTGTAGCCGGCGACCTGCTCAAGGATGTCATCAAGGGTGCGCACCGTGCCGCCACTGAAGGCGTAGGCGCTGTCACAGTATTGGCAACGCAAGGGGCAACCGGTCAGGCGCACAAAAACGGTGGGCAGCCCAGCCGTCCGCGTTTCACCCTGCAACGAGTAAAAAACTTCGGTAATACGTAATGTGTCTTGCATAATCGCCACGGGCGTAACAGCTAAACAGGCTGTCCGCCTCCGTCAGGCACTTCAAGAGACCCCGCCAACGCGCAGGCCCCAAAAAGCGTGTTTCATAAAAGGGCGTGGATTCTAACGAAAAAACCCGCGACAGGCGCGGGTTTCTTCTAAACGGGTTGCATCGCTTACAAGCGCTGCAGGTCCCGTTGGGCCAACTGGGCAGCGGAGGTACCCGGATATTGGGCCACCACTTGCTGCAGAATGCCTTTAACCTTGTCGGTATGACCCAGGCGGCGCTCTACATCAGCGAGTTTGTACAGCGAATCCGGTACCTTGGCGTGCTTGGGGTACAGCTGGCTGACCTTGGCGAACGCCTGGCCCGCGCCCTGCAGGTCACCCTTTGCCAGGTTGACTTCGCCCAGCCAGTATTGGGCGTTGCCCGCGTACTGGCTGTTCGGGTACTTGCGCAGGAAAGCGGTAAAGGCCTGGCTGGCCTTATCGAAATCCTTGGCTTTGATCAGGTCGAAAGCTGCATCGTAATACAGCTTTTCCTTGGCCGGATCGCCTGGTTCACTGCTCGCCGCAGGGGCTTGGCTGGCAGCCGCGCCCGCTGCCGCACCGCCGGCAGCGGCACCACCGATAGCAGCGCTTGGCGTGCCACCGGCAGAAGAATTATCAGGAGTTGCGGCAGGTGTAACGCCGGCTCCAATACGTCGATCAAGATCCTGGTATCGCTCCAGGCCTTCTTGCTTCAGCTGGTTCACTTGATTCTGCAGTACTTCAATTGCGCCCTGTTGCTGCGCCAATTGATCCTGCATGCGTTGCAGCTGGTTGAACAGTTCGCCCTGTGCCGAGGGAGCGGACGTAGCCGCTCCCCCCGCATAGGCGCCGTTCGTGCCATAACCTGCTGGCGGATAGCTGCTCCCGCTATTGTTATAGCCCGAGTTGCTATCCGTTACAGGAACCGCAGCCCACACCGCAAGCGGTGCGAGGCTGAGAGCCAATACAGTCAGAGCACGACGGCACGTTCGCATGACGAATTACTTACGCAGTTCGACGCGACGGTTTTGAGCCCAGGACTGCTCGTCGTGGCCAGTAGCAACTGGACGCTCTTTACCGTAGGAAACCAGTTCCAGTTGGCCTGGAGCAACACCTTGCAGTACCAGGTAGCGCTGAACGGCTTTCGCACGACGCTCGCCCAGTGCCATGTTGTACTCACGAGTACCACGTTCGTCGGTGTTACCTTCCAGAACAACGCGAGCGCCGTTAGCTTTCAGGTCTTTCGCGTGAACGTCCAGAGCGCGCATGGCTTCTGGTTTCAGGTCCGAACTGTCGTATTCGAAGTAGAAAGTGGTGATAGCGCGCAGAGCAGCTTCTTCGCTCAGGGAGCCGTCAACCGCACCAGTGTTAGCGCCGTAACCAGCGTTTGGATCAACAGCTGCGCCTTCACCGGCATTGTCGCCGCCTTTAGACGAGCAACCAACGGCTACGGACAGAGCCAGAGCCAGAGCAGCAAACTTACCAAACTTCAGCATTTCCATCGTGAAACTCCTAATGAACCCCAGTGTGTTAAGTACTTCTTTTTGTAGCGCCGCGTCAGTTCAGGTAAGGGGACCAGGATGGTTCTCTGACTTCGCCTTGTGCGGTAGGAAGTGGGAGCCTTACGCGTCCATTGATGGACACGAGCATCAAGACTCCCCGGCCCTGCTGGCGGGTGGCGTAGATTACCATGGTGCCGTTGGGCGCAACAGTAGCTGACTCATCAAGGTTGGTATCTGTAAGGATTTTTACGGTTCCGCGCTGCAAATCCTGGGCCGCAACCCGGAAATTAGTGAAACCATCCTGACGGTGAATCATCACCAACGTCTTTTCATCAGCCGAAAGCTTCGGATTGGCGTTGTAGTTGCCAATAAACGTCACGCGTTCCGCACCACCACCGCCCACGTTCGCCTTGTAGACCTGTGGCTTGCCGCCACGGTCGGACGTGAAGTAGATGGTTGAACCGTCTTTACCCCAGAACGGTTCGGTATTGATGCCAGGGCCGCTGGTAACACGGCTGATCTGGCGCGAAGCCATATTCATCACGTAGATGTCCGGGTTGCCATCCTTGGACAGCACGAACGCCAGGCGCGAACCATCCGGCGACCAGGCAGGCGCGCCGTTGAGGCCTTCGAAGTTGGTGATCTGCTCACGACGGCCCGTATCGATATGCTGGACGAAGATGCGTGGACGACGCTGCTCGAAAGACACGTAGGCGATACGCTTACCGTCCGGCGCAAAGCGCGGCGACAGGATGGGCTCACGCGATTGCAGCAACGTCACCGCGCGCGCACCGTCGTAGTCCGAACGCTGCAGCGTGTAGCGGGTGTTGTCTACGGAGAAACGTTCAGCCGTCACATACAGCAGGCGCGTCGAGAAAGCACCCTTGATACCGGTGAGCTTTTCAAACGACTGGTCCGAGATGTAGTGGGCCATGTCCCGAAGTTGTTCGGCGGTGCCGGAGACACTGCCGGTCAGGACCTGCTGCTCGGTGGCCACGTTGAACAAGGTGTAGGTGATCTGCAGGCGACCGCCGGCCGGCGTGATGTTGCCGACCATCAGGTACTGCGCGCCCACCGCTTTCCAGTCACGGAACACGACTTCGCTGGCCTGGTTCGGCTGGCTGATCATGTTGCCTTTCGGAATCGGTGCGTAGTAACCGGAGTTGCGCAGGTCGTCGCTGACGATCTGGGCCATGTCGTCCGGCAGTACGCTGCCGCCCTGCCAGCCGAACGGCACTACCGCGATCGGAGTGGCCCGATCGCTGCCGCTGGTGACCAGGATGTTCTTTTCATCCGCCGCCGCTATCCCTGCCATACAGCAAATAACGACAAGCATTCCTCGAAGAAGGTTTCTCACAAGGCTAGATCCTCAGGTGTGAATGTCATCTTGAATGAACGATAGGGAGCGAAGTCGCTTGGTTTCATTCCCTGCATCTCGGTCAACCGGCCAATGTTCTTGACCGCTGCAACCGCCGAACTGTCGAACGAACCGTCACCACTGGACTTGGCCACGCTGACCGAAGTCACCGTACCGTCCGGCAACATGCCGATCTGCAGCACTACTGTCATGCCTTTGCGTGCCGAAGGTGGACGTGTCCAACCTTCCGCTGCCCGCGCCCGAATCAGGTCGTCGAAACTGCCCGCTACTTCATCACCCTGCTCGTCGGCCAAGGCTTGCTGACGCTGAGGCGTGTCGGAAAGCAAGTCTGCCAAGGCCTGGGCCTTCTTCTCTTCGGCGGATTTGCGCGCTGCTTCCTGGGCCTTTTTCTTGGAGGCGTCGGCGGCAGCTTTCTTCTTCGCGTCGTCGGCGATTTTCTTCTTCGCCTCGTCTGCTTCAGCTTTTTTCTTGGCGTCTTCGGCGGCTTTCTTCTTCGCGTCTTCGACTATTTTCTTCTTGGCGTCTTCAGCGGCCTTTTTCTTGGCCTCTTCTTCGGCAGCTTTCTTGGCTTCTTCTTCAGATTTCTTCTTGGCTATATCAGCCAATTGTTTCTCTTCGGCTTTTTTAGCTTCGGCAGCCTTCTCGGACTTTTTGGCTTCATCAGCCTTTTTCGCCTCGTCGGCCTTCTTCGCTTCGTCAGCCTTTTTCGATTCCTCGGCCTTTTGAGCGGCCTCTTCTTTCTTTTGTTCCGCAGCAGCCTTCACCGCTTCCTGCTCGACCTTCTTCTGTTCCATCTGTTCGACTTCAGTCTGGCGCGCAGCCGACTTCTGGGCCTCACCCGCAATCTTCTGATTGGTCTGGGTGGTGGCCTGACTTTTCGATTTCAGCTGATACAGGGTCGCCTGCACGATCGGCTTGGCTGGCGGCAGGTCCGGGGTCATGGCAAAGCTGACGAACAGCATGCCAAACACCAGGACATGCAGGGCAATTGCCCAGACGCTAGGCCAGAAGAAGCTTTCCGAGGCGGACGGCTCTCGCTGTTGGTGCATCAGGGCGCCTCGGTAATCAGGCCAACGTTACCCACGCCGGCCTTCTGCAGCCCGCCCATGGCGCCCATGACGGAACCGTAGTCGACCGATTTGTCACCGCGGATGAACACCTGGGTGTGCTTGCCGCCTTCGGTGCCGGAGCGGATGATCTTGGTCACGGCATCGGTCATCTGCGGCAAGGTCATGGCCTTGTCCTGCTGTTTCTGGGTATCGACTTCGCTGCCAAGGTTCCAGTAATAGGTCTTGTCAGCCTTGATCGAAATGGTCAGGACCTGGGTGTTGTTGTCCTGCGGCAAGGCTTCGCTGGAAACCTTGGGCAGATCAACTTTCACGCCCTGATTGAGCATCGGCGCGGTCACCATGAAGATGACAAGCAGTACCAGCATCACGTCGATGTAGGGCACTACGTTCATCTCGGCGACCGGCTTGCGCTTTTTGCGAGCTCGAGCGATTAAAGCCATTGGGAATTACCTGCTTATTCTTCGCTGGTGTGCACTTTACGGTGCAGGATCGCCTGGAATTCATCGGCGAAGGTGTAGTAACGGCTGATCAACGTTTCGCTGGTTGCGGCAAAACGGTTGTAGGCAATTACTGCGGGGATAGCAGCGAACAGTCCGATCGCGGTGGCGATCAGGGCTTCGGCAATACCCGGGGCCACGGTGGCCAGGGTGGCTTGCTGGGCCTGGGCCAGGCCACGGAAGGAGTTCATGATCCCCCACACAGTACCGAACAGGCCGATGTACGGGCTCACGGAACCGACGGTAGCGAGGAACGGCAGGCTCTGCTCAAGCTTCTCTTCTTCGCGGGAAATGGCGACGCGCATGGCACGGGCCACACCTTCCATCACCGCTTCCGGATCGACGCCTGGCTGCTGGCGAAGACGGGAGAACTCCTTGAAGCCGGCTCGAAAGATCTGCTCGACGCCCGAATCCGGGTCGGGATTGCTGCCGGCCTGGCGATACAGCTTGGACAGGTCGATACCCGACCAGAAGCGCTCTTCAAAGCTCTCCAGGGCACGTCGACCGGCACGCAGCAGGTTGCTGCGCTGAAAAATCATGACCCAAGAGGTAACCGATGCGGCTACCAGGGTCAGCATCACCAGTTGAACCACGATACTGGCATTGCTGACCAGGCTCCACATGGAGGAATGGTCGACGACGGTAGGTTCCACGCTAAATCTCCTGCTTTGATTGTTTACCCGCGCCGCTTACGTCGGCAAAGGCCGCACGTAAAGCTTCGGGAATGGCCCGGGGTTTCAAGCTATTGGTGCGCACACAGGCCACCAGGAACTGCCCCTCGCAGAGCAGCGTTGCATCCGTTGCCCGCCTGACCTGCTGTTTGAAACGCAGGCTGACACGGTTCAATTCAATTACTTCAGCGCTTACCAACAGTTCGTCGTCCAGCCGCGCCGGCGCGTGATACCGCGCCTCGCTGGAGTGCACGACGAATAACAGGTCCTCTCCTGCCAGCTCGGATTGGGCAAAGCCCAGTTCCCGTAGCCGCTCGGTTCGAGCCCGCTCCATGAACTTGAGGTAATTGACGTAATACACGATGCCGCCGGCATCGGTGTCCTCGTAATAAACGCGACAGCGATGTGCGAACGACTGATCCCCGTTTTGCGCGCGCATACTCTAGTGCTTACTCCTCAGGTTGCCAATCCGGCTGGGCAACTGTTTTTTCATTGTCTGAAACAAATTCAGTGACTGAATGACGACACCAGGCACTAGGACAGCACAAACATCGAATAAATCGTCTTGCGTGAAGCTATTAATCGTCCACTGCATCGAGGAATTCGTCTACCACGGGCATCTCACCCAATCGTGACGGAATATTTAACCCGAAGTGCAGGTAGGCATGGCGCGTGACCACCCGACCCCTGGGGGTGCGCATGATGTAGCCCTGCTGGATCAGGTACGGCTCCAGCACATCCTCGATGGTATGGCGCTCCTCGCTGATGGCTGCCGCCAAACTGTCGACGCCCACCGGGCCACCGTCGAACTTCTCGATCATGGTCAAGAGCAGGCGCCGATCCTGGTGGTCGAAGCCATGCTCATCCACGTCCAGCAGGTTCAGGGCCAGGTCGGCCACGGCCTTGGTGATATGCCCCTTGGCCCGCACTTCGGCGAAGTCGCGCACACGCCGCAGCAGGCGGTTGGCGATCCGAGGCGTACCGCGGGCGCGACGGGCGATTTCAAACGCGCCTTCCGGGTCCAGGGGCAAGCCGAGAATGCCCGCCGAACGACTGACGATGGTCGCAAGGTCTGCCGTGCTATAGAACTCCAGACGTTGAACTATGCCGAAACGGTCTCGCAGCGGGTTGGTCAACATGCCCGCGCGGGTCGTGGCGCCCACCAACGTGAACGGCGGCAGGTCGAGCTTGATCGAGCGGGCTGCCGGGCCCTCGCCGATCATGATGTCGAGCTGGAAGTCTTCCATCGCCGGGTACAACACTTCCTCGACAATCGGCGAGAGCCGGTGGATTTCATCGATGAACAGCACGTCGTGGGGCTCGAGGTTGGTCAGCAACGCCGCCAAGTCACCGGGGCGTTCCAGCACCGGGCCGGAGGTGGACTTGATCGACACGCCCATTTCCTGGGCAATGATGTTGGCCAGGGTGGTCTTGCCCAGGCCCGGCGGGCCGAAGATCAGCGTGTGATCCAGGGACTCGCTGCGCCCGCGCGCGGCCTGGATGAACAACTCCATCTGCTCGCGCACGGTGGGCTGGCCGATGTAGTCGGCCAGGCTCAGGGGCCGGATGGCGCGGTCCTGGACTTCTTCACGGTCACGCGGGCCGGTGGCCGCGATCAGACGATCTGCTTCAATCACTTAAATCATTCCCTTCAGGGCGCGGCGGATCATGTCTTCACTGCTCAGGTTCTTGTCCTTGATGGCCGATACGGCCTTGCTGGCTTCCTGCGGCTTGTAGCCCAGGGAGATCAACGCACTGACCGCATCGCTCTCGGCGCTGGCGACCTGGCCCGCCGGGATATCCGGCTGGTTCGGCACCAGGGCAAACATGCTCGGCACCACTTCCCAGGCCTTGAAGCGGTCCTTGAGTTCCACCAGCAGGCGCTCGGCGGTCTTCTTGCCGACGCCCGGCACCTTGGTCAGCGCCGAGGTGTCCTGGGCCGACACGGCCCGCACCAGCTCATCCACTTCCAGGCTCGACATCAAGGCCAGGGCCAGCTTCGGCCCTACGCCATTGAGGCGGATCAGCTCGCGGAAGAAGTCGCGGTCGCGCTTGCCAATGAAGCCATAGAGTAGTTGCGCGTCTTCGCGCACCACCAGATGGGTGTGCAGTGTTATCGGCTCGCCGACCGACGGTAGGCGATACAAGGTGGTCATGGGCACTTCCAGCTCGTACCCCAACCCATTTACATCCAGAATCAGGTGCGGCGGCTGTTTCTCAGCCAGGGTGCCGCGCAAGCGTCCAATCACGGTTCAGATCCTTAAAGCTTGAGGTCAGAACAGGGCCTGACCGGAAATAACGATTGCGCTGATGCTATCAGAGACGCAGGCGCCCGCCACGACTGCGTGCCGTGCCGAGGCCGTGGGGCAGCAGGCTGGAACGGGTGTGCGCATGGCAAATGGCGATGGCCAGGGCGTCGGAGGCGTCGATCTGCGGTTTTGACGTGAGCTTGAGCATGTGCATGACCATCATCTGCACCTGCTCTTTATTCGCCGCACCCGTGCCAACCACCGCCTGCTTGACCTGGGTCGCGGTGTATTCGGCGATTTCCATGCCCTCCTCCGCGCCGGCGACAATGGCCGCGCCACGGGCCTGGCCAAGCTTCAAGGCCGAGTCGGCATTCTTGGCCATGAACACCTTTTCGATGCCCATGGTGATCGGCCCATAGGTCTGGATCACTTCACGCACGCCGCGATAGACGATCTGCAGGCGCTCGGCCAACTCGCCCGCACCGGTGCGTATGCAGCCCGAGGCGACGTAGATGCAGCCGCGCGGCGTCTGTTGCACCACGCCAAAACCGGTGATGCGCGAACCGGGGTCGATACCTAGGATTAAAGTCATAACGCCTGCGGTGTGGTGGATACAACATAGATCCAATGTGGGAGCGGGCTTGCTCGCGAATGCGGGGTGTCAGTCGCCAGATGTGCTGGCTGATACGCCGCATTCGCGAGCAAGCCCGCTCCCACAGTAGATTTTCATAGCGCTTAAGTTAACTGCTCGGCTACGGATTCTGGAATATCGGCGTTTGAATACACGTTTTGCACATCATCCAGGTCTTCGAGCATATCCAGCAGCTTCAACACCTTCTGCGCACCGTCCAGGTCCAACTCGGCGCTGGTGGTCGGCAGCATCACGATTTCCGCGTCGGTGCCCTTGAAACCCGAAGCCTCCAAAGCGTTACGTACGGCATAAAAGCTGGCGAACGAGGTAAATACATCGATGGAGCCGTCTTCGTTGGTCACCACGTCGTCGGCATCGGCCTCCATCGCCGCTTCCATCAGCGCGTCTTCATCGGTACCTGGCGCGAAGGATATCTGCCCCTTGCGCTCGAACAGGTAAGCCACCGAGCCATCGGTGCCGAGGTTGCCGCCGCACTTGCTGAATGCATGCCGAACGGCCGCTGCGGTACGGTTGCGGTTGTCGGTCATGCATTCGACCATCACCGCCACGCCGCCCGGGCCGTAGCCTTCGTAGGTCAGCTCGACCATGTCGTCGGTATCGGCGGCGCCGGCGCCACGGGCCACGGCACGGTCGATGATGTCGCGGCTCATGTTGGCGCCAAGCGCCTTGTCCAGCGCCAGGCGCAGACGCGGGTTGGAGCCTGGGTCACCACCGCCCTGGCGGGCTGCGACGGTCAGCTCGCGGATCCACTTGGTGAAGATCTTGCCTTTCTTGGCATCCTGACGCTCTTTGCGGTGCTTGATGTTCGCCCACTTGGAATGGCCAGCCATTACACAACTCCGAATTCTGTAGAAACCGTATCAATCCCGCAGGGCAGGATTTCCCTCTTTTAAACGCAAAGGCGCATCCGAAGATGCGCCTTTTTGACTGCGTACAAACCTTATCGCGCTTTCACGCCGCAGCCTTACTCAGCTTTCGGCGTTTCGCGCAGGCGGATGTGCAGTTCGCGCAATGCCTTGGCATCCACCACACCTGGAGCCTGGGTCATCACGTCCGCAGCACTCTGGGTTTTCGGGAAGGCGATCACTTCGCGGATCGACTGGGCGCCGGTCATCAGCATCACCAGACGGTCCAGGCCGAACGCCAGGCCACCGTGGGGCGGCGCGCCGTATTTCAGGGCGTCGAGCAGGAAGCCGAACTTCTCTTCCTGTTCCGCTTCGTTGATGCCCAACAGACGGAAGACAGCTTGCTGCATCTCTTTGCGGTGGATACGAATCGAACCGCCACCCAGCTCGGTGCCGTTGAGCACCATGTCGTAGGCACGGGACAGCGCGCCTGCCGGGTTGGCTTCGAGCTCGGCCGGCGAGCACTTCGGCGCGGTGAACGGGTGGTGCAAGGCGCTGAAGCTGCCGTCGTCGTTCTCTTCGAACATCGGGAAGTCGACGACCCACATCGGCGCCCACTCGCAGGTCAGCAGGTTGAGGTCGTGACCGAGCTTGATGCGCAGCGCGCCCAGGGCTTCGCTGACGATCTTGGCCTTGTCGGCGCCGAAGAACACGATGTCGCCATCGACCGCACCGACGCGATCGAGGATCGTGTTCAGGTTGGCTTCGGGGATGTTTTTCACGATCGGCGACTGCAGGCCGTCAACGCCATTGGCGCGCTCGTTGACCTTGATGTACGCCAAGCCCTTGGCACCGTAGATGCCGACGAACTTGGTGTAATCGTCGATCTGCTTGCGCGGCATGCTCGCGCCGCCAGGCACGCGCAGGGCGGCGATGCGGCATTTCGGGTCGTTGGCCGGGCCGCTGAACACCTTGAAGTCGACGTCCTTGAGCTGGTCGGCCACGTCCACCAGTTCCAGCGGGTTACGCAGGTCCGGCTTGTCGGAACCGTAGCGGCGCATGGCTTCTTCGAAGGTCATGTGCGGGAAGTCGCCGAACTCCAGGTCCAGCACTTCCTTGAACAGGTTGCGGATCATTTTCTCGGTGAGGCCCATGATCTCTTTTTCATCGAGGAAGCTGGTCTCGATGTCGATCTGGGTGAATTCCGGCTGGCGGTCGGCGCGCAGGTCTTCGTCACGGAAGCACTTGGCAATCTGGTAGTAACGGTCGAAGCCGGCCACCATCAGCAGTTGCTTGAACAGCTGCGGCGATTGCGGCAGGGCGAAGAAACTGCCTGGGTGGGTACGGCTAGGCACCAGGTAGTCACGCGCGCCTTCCGGGGTGGCGCGGGTCAGGATCGGGGTTTCGACGTCAAGGAAGCCATTCTCGTCGAGGAAGCGGCGGATGCTGGTGGTCATGCGCGAACGCAGGCGCAGCTTCTCGGCCATTTCCGGACGACGCAGATCCAGGAAGCGATAGCGCAGGCGGGTTTCTTCGCCTACGTCTGAGTATTCGTTGAGCGGGAACGGCGGGGTTTCCGACTCGTTCAGCACTTCCAGCTCGTAGCCCAGCACCTCGATACCGCCGGATGCCATGTTCTTGTTCACCGCACCGGCCGGACGCAGGCGTACCTTGCCGGTGATCTTCACCACGTATTCGCTGCGCACGCGGTCGGCGGCGGCGAAGCTCTCGGCGCGATCCGGGTCGAACACCACCTGGGCCAGACCATCACGATCACGGATATCGAGGAAGATCACCCCGCCGTGGTCGCGGCGACGGTGAACCCATCCGCAAAGGGTGATTTCCTGACCTTCCAGGGTCTCGTTCAGTTGGCCGCAATAGTGGCTGCGCATCATGGTCGTGGTTTCACTTCTCGTAATTCGAAATTCGGTGGCAGGCCTGCCGCATCACCGTACATTAAAGCAGGGGACGGATAATGCAGGAGCCTGCGCGTAGAGTTCAACTCAGTCTGCTTTGTCGCCGCCCGCCAGGTTCTTCTTCGAGCCGGTCTTGAAGTCGGTCTCGTACCAGCCGCTGCCACTCAGGCGAAAGCCCGGCATGGACAGCATCTTCTTGAGCTGCGGTGCCTGGCAGGCTGGGCAATCGACCAGCGGCGCTGCGCTGATCTTCTGAATGGCTTCCAATTGATGACCACAGGAAGCGCATTGATAGTCGTACATGGGCATGGCGATGTCTCGGCGATCAGATCGTAACTGCGCCACGCCTGCCCTTGGTCCGCGGCATGCGTAGCAAAGCGCGGGATTATATCTGGTAAATCGAGGCAGCGCAGCCGGCTTTCTGCCTGGGGCCCACGCCACGTGCGCGGGCCTGGGTATGCCACCGGCGACTATCCCGGTGAACATGACGGTTCAAAGCGCCCTTTCAAGACGTGAACCACACAGACCACCCTGACCAGCCCACTGAAGTTCTTCACACCGCCATAACGCAAGTGCACTTCCCGGTCGACATAAGACAGCAACGCACTGACTGAACAGGCATTGATTTTGGCTATTTCCGTGAGGATATTCCAATAGATCTGTTCCAGGCGCAGGCAAGTGGAAAACCCGTTGAGCCTCACCGACCGCGACAATGGCTTGGCCAATCCCATGTCGAACCCTTTTGCAAAGGGATCGTCCTTTACTTTGTGAAAACCACCGGTTTCCACCGCTCCGTTACCTACTGCGCGTGACATACACCTGACACTCCATTGCCAAACAGCCGCCCGTGGGTTGTCCCACCGGGCAATGTCCCTATGGAACAGCAGTGCGAGAGCGGCAGCCAGAAGACGCGGAGTTGAAAGGCGTAGGACAACGCCAGGAAATGCGCGGAAACAAGCGAGCGGCGCCAGGACGGCGCCACTCTTAGCCTGCGTTTATTGGTTTTCGAGCAGCGAACGCAGCATCCACGCGGTTTTCTCGTGGACCTGCATACGCTGGGTCAGCAGATCGGCCGTCGGCTCATCGCTGACCTTGTCGAGCAGCGGGAAGATGCCGCGTGCGGTGCGAGTGACCGCTTCCTGGCCTTCGACCAGTTGCTTGATCATGTCCTCAGCGCTCGGCACGCCTGGCTCTTCCTTGATCGAGGAAAGGCGAGCGTAGATCGAATAGGCACCGGGCGCAGGGAAACCCAGGGCACGGATACGCTCGGCAATGGAGTCCACCGCCAGGGCCAGTTCGTTGTATTGCTCCTCGAACATCAGGTGCAGCGTACGGAACATGGGGCCCGTAACGTTCCAATGGAAGTTGTGGGTCTTCAGGTACAGTACGTAGGTATCGGAGAGCAGTCGCGAAAGCCCGTCGACGATGGATTTACGATCTTCTTCACTGATACCGATATCGATTGCCATGGTTATCCCCTTCAATTGACATGTATGCATTGATCAAGCGCAGGCCCACTCTAGCAAGAGTGCCGCCGATGCGCAGCCCGGCGCGGCAAATCGCCCCGCCGCGACCGCTTCCGGCCAAGCGGGCAATAACCCTGCACGCCGCTTGAAAAGCCCGCACCTGTCTAGGACAGGCGTTTTACGCAGAAATGCCCTGGCCCTTGCAACACCCAGAAATGCTTGATTTGAGTAGGCACAGCCTTTGCTGTTAAATAGGCGGCGTGTCGTCGCCGTTACTTTCCGTGGCAGCGGCATAGGCTGATACCCCGCGCACGTGCCCAACGCCTCCCATTGTTCAGAAGCGAACCGTGCCAGTCAGCTCTTCCTTGTGATCCATCTTAACGTGAGTTAATCAAAATGTTGAAAATCGTCCACCTGCTAACGGGCGTTGCAGCGTTGCTGCTGTCCTTTATACCGAGCCTGCAACAGGGAAGCCCTCCCTACCTGGAACAACACGACGCTCTGTACCTGGCCTTGTTTGGCCTTCTTAACCTGACGCTGGCACCGGTGATCCCTTACTGGAACAAAGGCACACGTCACCAACTGCAAAACCTGGTCAGCGCGCTGCTGGTGCTGACTGTTGTTGTTCAAACCCTCACCCTCCTGGCACCCATGCCTGAAGTCGGCGGCCACCCGGCCATCCTGCTCAGCCTGGTGATTGCTGTGGTCGCCATCGTTCTACACCTGGCCATCAGTTTCTACCGTTCGTCACCTGCGACTTCGTCGCAAAGCTACGACATGACCAACCGGGATACCGGTACCGTCAAGTGGTTCAACACGTCCAAGGGCTTCGGCTTTATTTCCCGCGATTCGGGCGACGATATCTTCGTCCACTTCCGGGCCATCCGCGGCGAAGGCCATCGCGTCCTGGTGGAAGGCCAGCGCGTGGAATTCTCCGTCATGAATCGCGACAAAGGCCTGCAAGCCGAAGACGTGATCGCTGCACTGCCGCGTCGCTGATACCCGCGTTCGCAGCCTAAAAAAACCGCGATCCAGCGTTGCTGGGTCGCGGTTTTTTATGTGCGGCTATAAACCGTCAATAGTGGGGCGGCGGCGCTTCTTCTTCAGTCGTTTCGAATTGGCCGCCCATTTCTTCCTGGCGCTTGAGCAGCGCAGTCATCTGCAATTGCAGGCGCTCCACCGCACGCTGTTGAGTGACCAGGATGTCATTGAGGGTCTCGATAGTGTCGTCCTGGAAGGCCAGGCGGCTTTCCAGGTCGGTGACGCGGTCTTGCAGGTCCATGATTCAACCCTGGGTAAAAATGAAATCGGCAGGCAACAGTTCACGCAGACGGGCGCGAATAGCGGCCACTTGTCCGTCCGTATAAGGCTGCGCCGGATGCTTGCCCCATACCGGCGCCGGCCAAGCGGCATCGTCGCGCTTGCGCACGATCACATGCACGTGCAACTGGCTGACCACATTGCCCAAGGCGCCAATGTTCATCTTGTCGGCGCACAGGCCTTCATTGAGCAACTGGGCCAAGGCAGTGGTTTCTTGCCACAAGCGCTGCTGGTCGGTGACATCCAGCTGAAACACTTCGCTGATACCGTTGATTCGCGGCACCAGGATGAACCACGGGTAATTCGAGTCGTTGGACAGCAGCAGACGGCACAGGGGAAAGTCCCCGATCGCCAGCGTGTCTTGTTGAAGGCGTTGATCTAAAGCGAACACCGCGGGCACTCCGTTCGGCAGGTCAGGTTCAAGCTGCAGCATACCTGCGATTGGCAGATGCTTCACGCAGGGCGACCGCTACCCAGGCAAGGCGCGGCGAAAAAAACGCACCATTTCGAGACAAACGAATATTTCGGCTACGCTCAATCACCAGACTTGGGGCAAACAGCCGAAGGCTGATCAAACCATCGCGACGAAACCCGCGACACAGAGGCCTCACGAAATGAGGCATTGGGCCATCAATGCGGCTCTGGAGCGGCAAGGGCACTGCACCAAAATGACCCACACGTGCCTCTTGGAGATCCGTTACTACCCACTGGCCGGGGTGGACCGGTAACGTTTTGCCCGGTTCAAGGATTCAGGTACCACCAGACAGACGAGGAACGCGTGCATGGGACCCAAACCAATCGGCGTAAAAACCCCGTGCTTATGCGGTCTTCACGAATCCACGACGAATTTCACGAAAAAATGACATTCAGTTTGCGCTTTGGGCACGCTTGCTGCATTCATCTCTGCAGCGTCGGCAACGGCACCGGAAGGAAGCAGGTGTTTCGCGATGAAAACAGCAGCGGTTCAATGCGCACCAAGGAAGATTTCAAACGTTGAAAGTAACGTTTTTTTGCATTCTTTTAACGCTATCGAAAACAGTATTGAAGTTGTCAGCCTCGGTACAGTGAGGCTGTGAATTTGCGACATGGATATAGCAATCTACGACAAGCTCGTAAAGAAGCTGAAAGGAAAGTTGAGCACGTATCGCCAATATTGTCAGCGTGATATAACTTTGCGCCGACACAATAAAGAAAGAGCCGCCCAGACAAAAATACAGGTGGGACGGCAGTACTCTTCCTAAAACCAAAGGAGCAAATCACGATGCGCGTGATGAAGTGGAGCATGATCGCCCTGGCTGTCTCGGCAGCAGGCACCTCGCAGTTCGCAACGGCGTCCGCCCAAAGCGATTCCAAAGGCTTTGTTGAAGACAGCACTTTCAGCATCAATACTCGCGCCCTGTACTTCAGTCGCGATTTCCGTAATAACCCGTCGGGCCCTGGCTCCCAAAGCCGCGTCGAAGAGTCAGGCCTGGGTTTCCACGGCCTCTACTCCTCGGGCTTCACCCAAGGCACCATCGGTGTCGGTGTTGATGTGATCGGTCTGCTGGGCGTCAAGCTCGACAGTGGCAAGGGTCGCGCTGGTACCGGCCTGTTCCCGACCGGTTCCGACGGTCGTTCGCAAGACGAGTATTCCAAAGGCGGCGGCGCCGTTAAGTTCCGTATCTCCGATACGGTCCTGAAAATCGGTGACCAATACACCACAGCCCCGGTATTTGCTTCCGATGACAGCCGTTTGCTGCCAGAGCTGCCACAAGGTATCTCGATTACCAGTAACGAGATCAAGGGTCTGAAGCTGGAAGGCGGTCACTTCACTTCCAGCGTTGCGCAAAACCAGACCTACCATGACAGCTTGGGCCTGACGAAAACCGACTTTGTCGGTGGTGTCTACTCTTTCACCCCGGAATTCACCGGTAGCCTGTACTACGCGAAAACCGAAGACTACTTCCGCAAGTACTACAGCAACCTGAACTGGACACACGCCCTGAGCGATGATCAGTCGTTTGCCCTGGACTTCAACATCTACGATACCAAGAGCGAAGGCGAAGGCCTGCAGCGCGCTTCCAAAGACAGCGCTCTGCCGCTCGAACAACGTACCAAGCTCGACAACCGCGCGTTCAGCTTGCAGGGCGCCTACACCGTTGGCGCTCACACCTTCACCCTGGCAGCCCAGAAAGTCACCGGCGACGGCGATTACGGTTATGGCGTAGACGGTGGCGGCACGGTGTTCCTGGCCAACTCCGTTGCCCGTTCCGACTTCAACGCCGAAGGCGAGAAGTCCTACCAGGCCCGTTACGACATCAACATGGCGACCTTTGGCGTTCCTGGCCTGAGCTTCATGACTCGTTACGTGACCGGTAGCGGCGCCAATACCGCCACCACCTCGAACGGTAAAGAGTGGGAACGCGACATCGAAGCCAAGTACGTGATCCAGAGCGGTCCAGCCAAAGACCTGAGCCTGCGCGTACGTCAAGCGACTTATCGTTCGTCTGACGGTGTTTACTACGGTTCTTCGTCCATCGACGAACTGCGTCTGATCGCGCAATACCCGCTGAACATTTTGTAATTGACGGTTTGATTACAACGATGACTTAAGGCTTCGGCCTTAAACAAAAAGCCGCTCCTTTGTTTAACAAGGGAGCGGCTTTTTTATGGCTGTAATGTTTCAGCACGGATAACTAGCTAGCTAACTAACGAGATTTCAGCTTACTTGGCCACTGTTTCCTGCATCACTCGAATAACCCGCTGCGGAAATGGGATATCAATCCCCGCCGCTTTTAAACGATCGCGCGCCAGTTCATTGAACATGAACACCACATCCCAATAATCCGGAGTGTTGGTCCAGCAACGCAGGGAAACGGTGATAGAGCTATCGCCCAAAGTAGACACCACAGCCGCCGGCGCCGGATCGGCCAGCACGCGCGGGTCTTTCGCCAGCTCCAGCAGCACCTCACGTGCTTTCTGCAAATCAGCCTCGTAATCCACCCCAACATCAAACACCACCTTACGCGTCGGCTGGCGGTTGGTATTGGTGATGATGCCGTTAGACAGGATGCCGTTAGGCACGATCACGGTCTTGTTGTCGCCGGTACGCAACACGGTGTGGAAAATCTGGATGCTGTCGACGGTGCCCGAGGTGCCCTGGGCTTCGATCCAGTCACCAATGCGGAACGGGCGGAACAGCAGGATCAGCACGCCGCCGGCGAAGTTGGCCAGGCTGCCTTGCAAGGCCAGGCCGATGGCCAGGGTCGCGGCACCAATCGCGGCGACGAACGAGGTGGTCGCCACGCCGATCATCGAGGCCACACTGACGATCAGCATCACTTTGAGCGCGATGTTCGCCAGGCTGGTGATGAAGTGCTGCAGCGCCAGGTCCGCGTTACGCAGCGACAGCAAGCGTCCCACTCGATGGGTGAACACGTTGATCAGCCACCAGCCGATGGCCAGGGTGACCACAGCGAGCAATACCCGGCTGCCGTATTCCATGATCATCGGGATCCACGACTGTGAGGTCTTGATCAAGTGATCCATTTCAGCGTTCAAATCCATGTAGCTTCTCCTGTGTAGCGGATGTACGGCTTATTGGCTGCCTGAAACGCAAATGAGCCCCGTAGGGCTCAAGTGTAGGCGCGGATCCTGGGGCGTCGGACGCCAAAAACGTCCTCAGGTTCCGCAATGTGCCATCAGTCGCGGAAGTTATTGAACTGCAGCGGCATGTCGAACGTCTTGGCGCGCAGGGCCGCGATGGCTTCTTGCAGGTCGTCACGCTTCTTGCCGGTGATACGCACCTGCTCACCCTGGATGGCGGCCTGGACTTTGAGCTTGGCATCCTTGATGTGAGCGACGATTTTCTTCGCCAGCTCCTTGTCGATGCCTTCCTTGAGCACGGCTTCCTGCTTCATCAGCTTGCCGGAAGCGTAGGCGTCCTTGATTTCGAGGCACTGCGCGTCAATCTTGCGTTTGACCAGCGACAGCTTGAGGATCTCGATCATCGCTTCCAGCTGGAAATCGGCTTCAGCGGTCAGGTTGACGGTCAGTTCCTTTTCCTTGAATTCGAAGCTGCCCTTGCCTTTCAAGTCATAGCGGCGGTCCAGTTCCTTGACGGCGTTCTCGACGGCGTTGGTGACTTCGTGTTTGTCCAGTTCGGATACCACGTCGAACGAAGGCATGTCATTTCTCCAATATAAGGGGCGGGCTCAGTAGAGATGGAGCGCGCCCGAGCTAAAATGCCGGGGCATTATAGCGGTTCTTTCGCCCCGTTCACTGTGAGCGACCCTACGGAGCACAAACTGATGTCGACCACCTGGCATATTCTCGGCGCCGGCAGCCTGGGCACCCTCTGGGCCACTCGCCTGGCGCGCGCCGGCGTGCCCGTGCGGTTGATCCTGCGCGATAAAACACGCTTGGCCAGCTATCAGGCAGGCAACGGGCTGACGCTGGTGGAACAGGGCGTCGAGCACACCTACAAGGTATTCGCCGAAACGCCCGACAGTCCGGAACCGATTCATCGT
Source organism: Pseudomonas sp. SWRI18 (assembly GCF_014268345.1). Classification (NCBI taxonomy): domain Bacteria; kingdom Pseudomonadati; phylum Pseudomonadota; class Gammaproteobacteria; order Pseudomonadales; family Pseudomonadaceae; genus Pseudomonas; species Pseudomonas sp. SWRI18. The sequence goes on along the minus strand of NZ_JACCQQ010000008.1, from coordinate 80,216 downwards.
CTGCTGGTGGCATGCAAAGCCTACGATGCCCAAAGCGCCGTCGCACAACTGCAGCACCGGCTGGCAGCCAATGCCGAACTCATCCTGTTGCAGAACGGCCTTGGCAGCCAGGATGCGGTCGCCGCGCAGTTGCCCCAGGCTCGCTGCATCTTTGCCTCCAGCACCGAAGGCGCCTTTCGCGACGGCGATTGGCGCGTGGTATTCGCCGGTCACGGTTACACCTGGCTCGGAGATGCAAGCCACCCTACCCCGCCGCTTTGGCTGGATGACCTGCACGCCGCTGGCATCCCCCACGATTGGAGCACCGAGATCCTGACGCGGTTATGGCGCAAACTGGCGCTCAATTGCGCCATCAACCCGCTGACCGTGTTGTATCAGTGCCGCAATGGCGAACTGCAGGCCCATCACTGCGAAGTCGCCACCCTCTGCGCTGAACTCGGTGAACTGCTGGAATGCTGCGGCCAGCCAGCGGCCGCGCTGGATCTGCAAAACGAAGTGCAACGGGTGATCCAGGCCACGGCCGCCAATTACTCCTCCATGTACCAGGACGTGGCCGCCGGGCGTCGTACCGAAATCAGCTACCTGTTGGGCTATGCTTGCCAGGCGGCCGCCCGCCATCGATTGAACCTGCCGCACCTGCAACAACTGCAAGTGCGCCTGGTCGAACAGTTGCTTGTGCGCCGATTGCCCCGCGACTGAACCACGCGCTACCCTGCCCGCTGTCTATCACCTGGGAAAACCCTGATGCCGCTGCGCCAGCGTCTTGAAAACCTACCGGTCGGGCAAAAACTGCTGGCTGCCTTGCTGGTGCTGTTGACCACCGTGTTGCTGGTGGCCAACCTGACCTTTATCAGCGCCGCCTATTGGATCTCCCAGGAAAGCATGGCCCCCCAGGCCTTGCAGGCCATCGGTCGCCTGGTGTCCAACCCTGGCCTTGCCGCCGAGGCCCTCGAATCGCCCGCCAAAGCCAACGCCCTGCTCAATGAGCTGACCAGTTATTCACCCCTGCGCGCCGCCGCCCTGTACGACGGCCAAGGCAACCGCCTGGCGCAGATGCAATCCGGCGACCGTCTGCACCTGCCGGACAACTATCGGTATATCGAAGCCTGGCGCGTCACCGAGTTTCGCAACAACCAGATCATCACCCTGCCCCGCGCAGGCCAGCCGCCCGGGCATTTGCTGCTGGTAGCCAGCAGTGAATTGCCGATGGCGTTTTATACCGGCACGCTGACCGCCAGCCTGGGCATCCTGATTTTCAGCGTGTTGTTGTGGTTGGTCATCGCCCGCCAGATCAAACGCCTGATCACCCGACCGATCCACGAACTGGAAGAACTGTCGCGCCAGGTCACCCGCGAAGAGAACTACGCCCTGCGTGCCGGCCGTGGCAACCACGATGAAATCGGCAGCCTGGCCGAGGCCTTCAACACCATGCTGTCACGCATCGAAGCCCGCGAGCAGCAACTCAAGCGTGCGCGGGACGACTCCCAGGCAGCCTATGACCAGGCACAGGGTTTGGCTGAAGAGACGCGCCACACCAACCGCAAGCTGGAACTGGAAGTGCAGGTGCGCAGCAAGATCGAGAAAAAACTCACCGGGTTCCAGAATTACCTGAACAGCATCATCGACTCGATGCCCTCGGCGCTCATCGCCCTGGATGAGCAGCTTTACGTAACCCAGTGGAACCAGGAGGCCAGCGCCCTCTCCGGCACGCGCCTGGACGAAGCCTTGAACCAGCCGATCTACCTGGCATTCCAGCCGCTCAAACCGTACCTGCCGCAAATCCGGGCAGCGGTCGAGCAACATACCGTGGAGCGGATCGAGCGGGTCACCTGGTTCAAGGACGACGAACCCAAACATTATGCCCTGACGTTCTACCCCCTGATGGGCGGTGCCGGGCGCGGCGTGGTGATCCGGATCGACGACATCACCCAGCGTTTGTCCCTGGAAGAAATGATGGTGCAGTCGGAGAAAATGCTCTCCGTGGGTGGCCTGGCCGCCGGCATGGCCCATGAGATCAACAACCCGTTGGGGGCGATCCTGCACAACGTGCAGAATATCCGCCGCCGCCTGTCGCCTGACTTGCCCAGGAACCTGGAGTACGCCGAACAGGCGGGCGTCGAACTGGCCACGGTCAACCGCTACCTCGAAGGCCGGGAAGTTCCGCAACTGCTCGATGGCATCCAGCAGGCCGGGGCGCGGGCGGCGAAGATCGTCACCCATATGCTCAGCTTCAGTCGCCGCAGCAACCGGCAAATGGCGCCGTGCGATTTACCGGCACTGATCGACCAGGCGGTGGAGATCGCCGGTAACGACTTCGACCTGGCCATCGGCTTCGACTTCAAGGGCCAGGCGATCATCCGCCAGTTCGACCCACAACTGGGCCCGGTACCCGGCACCGCCAACGAGCTGGAACAGGTGCTGCTCAACCTGCTGAAAAACGCCGCCCAGGCCATTCACCTGCGTGAAGACGGCAGCGAGCCGGGGCGCATTATCCTGCGCACCCGCCTCAACCCGCCGTGGGCAGAGATTCAAGTGGAAGACAACGGCATCGGCATGAGCGAGAACGTGCGCAAGCGGACCTTCGAGCCGTTCTTCACCACCAAGGAAATCGGCCAGGGCACCGGGCTTGGGCTGTCGGTGTCGTATTTCATCATCACCAACAACCATAAGGGTCAGATGGAAGTGCATTCCACCCTCGGCCAGGGCACGTGCTTCACCCTGCGCCTGCCCTTGGCCGGCAGCCAACTACCGCCTTACGAATCGAACCAACTGGAGCAATGACCATGGGCTTTCGCCTGTCGAAAATCTACACCCGCACCGGCGACACAGGCGAGACCGGCCTGGGCGACGGCCGCCGCGTGCCCAAGGACCATCCACGCGTGGAGGCGATTGGCGAAGTGGACACGCTGAACAGTCAGCTCGGATTGCTGCTGGCGTATCTCGAGGCACTGGGCGGACAGCATCCGGGGTTGCAGGATGTGATCGAGGTACTCACACCTTGCCAGCACCGGTTGTTTGACCTGGGCGGCGAGCTGGCGATGCCGGAGTACAAGGCGTTGAACGCGGCCGAAGTGGACCGGCTGGAAGCGGCCATCGACCGCTGGAACGAGGAAGTCGGGCCGCTGGAGAATTTCATCCTGCCGGGAGGTTCGGCGTTGATCGCCCAAGCCCATGTGTGTCGCAGCCTGGCGCGCAGTGCGGAGCGGCGCTGTCAGCAGCTGAATGCGTTGGAACCGCTGGAAGGCGTAGGGTTGGCGTATATCAATCGGCTGTCGGATTTGCTGTTTGTGGCGGCCAGGGTGATTGCCAGGCGCCAGGGGGTTGCCGAGGTGTTGTGGCAGGCGGCGGCGAAGCCCCACTGATAATTATTGGGTGACTGGCCTGGCCTCTTCGCAGGCAAGCCAGCTCCCACATTTTGAATGTGTTCACAGATCAAAATTGTGGGAGCTGGCTTGCCTGCGATGAGGCCCTCAGAACACCATCAACCCTGCGGCCAAAACGCCCGAATCCCCGCCACACCCTGAGCCCCGGCTTCCCAAGCTTTCTCCCGTTCAGCCGGCCCAACCCCGCCCAGCAGAAACACCGGCTTGCTGAACCCGCTGATCAACTGCGCCGCCTGCTCCCAGCCCAACGGCTGTGCGTCGGGGTGAGTCTGAGTCGGTTGCACCGGCGACAGCGTGACAAAATCCACATCCATCAACTCAGCCAGCGCCAACTCCTCAGCGTTGTGGCACGACGCGGCCAGCCAGCGCTCCTTCGGCAACGGCCGCCCCTGGCTAGCGTGTTTACGCAATTGCGCCGCGGTCATGTGCCAGCCGGCTGCGGGAAAATCGCCCAACCATTCGAACGGCCCCTTGAGCATCAATTGAGCCTTGCCTGCGCATAAGCCCACGGCATCCACCGCGAGGTCACGGTATTTGGGGTCATACCCATTAGGCGCGCGCAGTTGGACCAGCTTGATGCCGCCGGCAATGGCTTTCTGGATGCCGCGCAACAGTGCAGGGGTTTCCAGTTCGCCAGGGGTGATCAGGTAGTCGGCAGGCAAGCGCGCAGCGGCGACGATCGGCGCATTGGCCGCCGGAAACGCGTAGCTGAGCAGGTCCCGTGGGGCAACCCATGCCAGCGGTTGCCCTTCGACGCCGTGAGGCTCGCCGGTAAAGGCCGCAACTTCCCAGACATCCAGCAACACCTGCTTGTCGGGGTAGTCATGCTGCACCTTGATCAGCGGCCGCGCCGTGGTGACCTGGATACCCAACTCCTCCTGCAATTCGCGGGACAGCGCGTTGGCGACCGACTCACCGGCCTCCACCTTGCCGCCGGGAAATTCCCAGAGGCCGCCCTGGTGCTGGGTATCGGCGCGGCGCGCCAACAGGATCCTGCCGTCGACACCGCGGATCACCGCTGCTGCTACATGCACTCGTTTCACCGCGTTTTTCCTCTTGGCTATCAGGTACGGTATTCCGCGTTGATCTTCACGTACTCGTGGGACAGGTCGGTGGTCCAGATGGTTTCGCTGCACTCGCCGCGACCCAGTTCGATGCGGATAGTGATTTCTTCCTGCTGCATCACCGCCGAGCCTTGGGCTTCGGTGTAGGACTCGGCACGGGCGCCACGGCTGGCGATGCACACGTCGCCAAGGAACACGTCGATCTTGCTCACGTCCAGGTCCGGCACGCCGGCACGGCCAACGGCGGCCAGGATACGGCCCCAGTTCGGGTCGGAGGCGAACAGCGCGGTCTTGATCAGCGGCGAGTGGGCCACGGTGTAGCCGACATCCAGGCATTCCTGATGGTTCGTGCCGCCGTTGACTTCTACCGTGACAAACTTGGTCGCCCCTTCGCCGTCGCGCACGATGGCCTGGGCCACGTCCATGCACACTTCAAACACGGCCTGCTTCAGTGCAGCAAACAGCGGCCCGCTCGCTTCGGTAATTTCCGGCAGGTTGGCCTGGCCGGTGGCGATCAACATGCAGCAGTCGTTGGTGGAGGTGTCACCATCGATGGTGATGCGGTTGAACGACTTGTTGGCACCGTCCAGGATCAGGCTGTGCAACACATCACGGGAGACTTTGGCGTCGGTGGCGATGTAGCCGAGCATGGTCGCCATGTTCGGACGGATCATGCCCGCGCCCTTGCTGATGCCGGTCACGGTCACCGTCACACCGTCGTGCACGAACTGACGGCTCGCGCCTTTGGGCAGGGTGTCGGTGGTCATGATGCCGGTGGCGGCTGCCGCCCAGTTATCCACAGACAGGTCATCCAGCGCGGCTTGCAGCGCGCCTTCGATTTTTTCCACGGGCAGCGGTTCACCGATCACACCGGTGGAATACGGCAGCACTTGGCTGGCGTCGACCCCGGTCAACTGGGCCAGCTTGGCGCAGGTGCGTGCGGCGGCCACCAGGCCTGGCTCGCCGGTGCCGGCGTTGGCATTGCCGGTGTTGGTCAGCAGGTAACGGATAGCGCCGGCCACGCGTTGCTTGGCCAGGATCACCGGCGCAGCGCAGAACGCATTGAGGGTGAACACGCCCGCGACAGTCGAGCCTTCGGCACAGCGCATTACCACGACGTCCTTGCGCCCCGGGCGCTTGATGCCGGCCGAGGCGATACCGAGTTCAAAACCGGCAACCGGGTGCAACGTGGGCAAAGGACCAAGACCAACAGCCATGAATGCGCTCCTTAAAAATGGGTGATGTCTGTGCCGTCGTGATCGACGGGAAATTAATGGCAAAACGCCGCGACGGCAGAGGCCGGTCGCGGCGCAGGGTGTTGCAGCGTCAGGTGCAGATCCTATTCGATCTGGCCGTGGCAGTGTTTGAACTTCTTGCCCGAACCGCACCAGCACAGCTCGTTGCGGCCCAGTTTCTGATCGTTGCGCACCGGGGTTTGAGCCAGGGCCACATCGACCTCTTCACCCAACACCTCAGGCGCATCCAGGCCCGGCGCTTCGTCATGCTGGAACTGCATGCGCGCAGCCAGTGCCTCGGCTTCCTGACGCAGGCGAGCTTCCTCCTCGATCGGGTCTTCGCGACGCACCTGAACGTGGGACAGCACGCGGATCGAATCGCGCTTGATCGAATCCAGCAACTCGGAGAACAGCGTGAACGACTCGCGCTTGTACTCCTGCTTCGGATTCTTCTGGGCGTAGCCACGCAGGTGAATGCCGTGACGCAGGTGATCCATGGTCGACAGGTGGTCTTTCCACAAGTCGTCCAGCACGCGCAGTACGATTTGCTTCTCGAAGGTGCGCAGTGCTTCGGCACTCGCCTGCTCTTCTTTCTCGTTGTACGCGGCCAGCAGCTCGGTCATCAGCTTCTCGCGCAGTGTTTCTTCGTACAGGTGATCGTCTTCGTCGAGCCACTGCTGAACCGGCAGGTCGACACCGAAGTCGTTCTTCAACGCCGCTTCCAGACCGGCAACATCCCACTGTTCCGGCAAGGACTGTGGCGGGATATGCGCGCTGACGGTGGCGTTGAGCACGTCCTGGCGGAAGTCGGCAATGGTCTCGCCAATGTTGTCGGCGGCCAGCAACGTGTTACGCATGTGATAGATCACTTTACGCTGTTCGTTGTTGACGTCATCGAACTCAAGCAGTTGCTTGCGAATGTCGAAGTTGCGGCCTTCGACCTTGCGCTGTGCCTTCTCGATGGCGTTGGTCACCATGCGGTGCTCGATCGCTTCGCCGGACTGCATGCCCAGGGCCTTCATGAAGTTCTTCACGCGGTCCGAGGCGAAGATGCGCATCAGGCTGTCTTCCAGGGACAGGTAGAAACGGCTCGAACCGGCGTCACCCTGACGGCCGGCACGACCACGCAACTGGTTGTCGATACGGCGCGATTCGTGACGCTCGGAGGCGATCACCTGCAAACCGCCGGATTCCAGCACGGCCTGGTGACGCTTCTGCCAGTCGGCCTTGATCTGGGCGATCTGCTCGGGCGTCGGGTTGTCCAGCGACGCCACTTCCACTTCCCAGTTGCCGCCCAACAGGATGTCGGTACCACGACCGGCCATGTTGGTGGCGATGGTCAGCGCGCCTGGGCGACCGGCCTGGGCAATGATCTCGGCTTCTTTTTCGTGGAACTTGGCGTTGAGCACCTTGTGCTCGATGCCTTCCTTGTTGAGCAGGTTGGACACGTGCTCGGAGGTCTCGATGGTGGCGGTACCCACCAGGATCGGACGGCCCTTGGACATGCCGTCCTTGATGTCGTTGATGATCGCCGCATACTTCTCTTCGGCGGTCAGGAACACCAGGTCGTTGTAGTCTTTACGCGCCAGCGGTTTGTTCGGCGGGATGACCACCACCGACAGACCGTAGATCTGGTGGAATTCGAACGCTTCGGTGTCGGCCGTACCGGTCATGCCGGACAGCTTGTTGTACAGACGGAAGTAGTTCTGGAAGGTGGTGGACGCCAACGTCTGGCTTTCGGCCTGGATGTTGAGCATCTCCTTGGCTTCGATGGCCTGGTGCAGGCCTTCGGACAAGCGACGCCCCGGCATGGTACGGCCGGTGTGTTCGTCAACCAGCACGACCTGGCCGTCCTGCACAATGTATTCGACGTTGCGGTGGAACAATTTGTGAGCGCGCAGGCCGGCATACACGTGGGTCAGCAGGCCCAGGTTGTGCGCCGAGTACAGGCTTTCGCCCTCGGCCAGCAGGCCGATCTGGGTCAGCATATCTTCGACGAACTGGTGACCGGCTTCGTTGAGCTCGACCTGGCGGGTCTTCTCGTCGATGGTGAAGTGACCCTCTTTGGTCACCACGCCTTCCACTTCTTCGATGTGCTGCTCCAGACGCGGGATCAGCTTGTTGATCTCGGTGTACAGGCGCGAACTGTCTTCGGCCTGGCCGGAAATGATCAGCGGGGTACGGGCTTCGTCGATGAGGATGGAGTCGACTTCGTCGATCACGGCAAAGTTGAGTTCGCGCTGGAATTTTTCTTCCATGCTGAACGCCATGTTGTCGCGCAGGTAGTCGAAACCGAATTCGTTGTTGGTGCCGTAGGTGATGTCGGCGGCGTAGGCGGCGCGTTTTTCCTCAGGCGGCTGGAACGGCGTGACCACACCCACGGTAAGGCCGAGGAATTCATACAACGGGCGCATCCAGTTGGCGTCCCGGCGAGCCAGGTAGTCGTTCACCGTCACAACGTGCACGCCCTTGCCGGACAGTGCGTTGAGGTAAACGCCCAGGGTTGCCACCAGGGTCTTGCCTTCACCGGTACGCATTTCGGCGATCATGCCTTCATGCAAGGTCATGCCGCCGATCAACTGGACGTCGAAGTGGCGCATGCCCATGACGCGCTTGCCGGCTTCACGGGCGACCGCGAAGGCTTCGGGAAGCAGCTTGTCGAGGGTTTCACCTTTGGCTATGCGGGCCTTGAACTCTTCGGTCTTGGCGCGCAATTGCTCGTCCGAAAGGGCAACCATCTGCTCTTCGAAGGCATTGACCAGCTGCACCGTCTTGAGCATGCGTTTGACTTCGCGCTCATTCTTGCTTCCAAAAAGTTTCTTTAACAAAGGCGCAAACATATCGGCAGGTTCTTCCACACATAGGGATGGAGGGCGCACCGTGAGTGGCCCGAGCAGCCCTCACGGCCGCATGCGAACGCGCATTCTACCCGGAATCGTGGGTGAGGAAAGTGGCGTTGTTCCCCGATGCTGGCATGGCGCTGTGAGAGGGCTTGTTTAAAATAAGGGCTTTTGCCGGAACTTCAACCCACGCAGGCGAGAAGTTAGCGATTGATTTCACGACAAAAACCCCACGGAAGCAGTGACCGGGGGCATCCAGGCGCTTTCTGCTAAGATGGCCGCTCTGTTACTGAAGGTGTCCAATTATGGCATTTCGCCCCCTGACAGCCCGCGCGCCCAGCGTGTTGCTTCGCGATGCCAAGCCGCTCAAAGCCATCTTTGGCCATGCGCAACGCTTGGGCCATCTGCAACGCCTGCTCGAAAGCCAACTGCAGCCTGCCGCGCGCGAACATTGCCGCGTGGCGTCCTGGCGTGAAGGCAACCTGCTGCTGATTGTCACGGACGGCCATTGGGCCACGCGTTTGCGCTATCAGCAAAAACGCTTGCAACGTCAATTGATGGCCTTTGATGAATTCGCCGGTTTGACGCGCATCCAGTTCAAGGTGCAACCGCCCACCACCCTGCCTGGGGTGGTGGAGCATACCCATGATCTGTCAGTGAATGCGGCCGAAACCATTCAGGCAACGGCCGAGGGCATCAGCAACCCAGGCTTGCGCGCGGCGCTTGAACGGCTGGCGGCCCACGCCAGGCCCAAGTCCTGATCGGCTACTTACGCTTGCTGCCGCCCAATAACGACCCCAGCAACCCCCGCACCAATTGCCGCCCCATCTGATTGGCGGCTTGCTGCATTGCCGATTTGAGCGCCTTGCCTGCTGTTGTGCCGAGGAACGCCCCGGCTCTATCGGTGAAGCTCGGCTCGTCGGCGGATGGCTTGCCTTCCTCGGTCGGCCCCAGTTCCTTGCGCGCCATCAGCACTTCGTAAGCAGATTCACGATCGATTGGTTTGTCGTAACGGCCCTTAAAGGGTGAGCTGGCCATCAGGGCAGCGCGTTCGGCTGCGCTGAGCGGCCCGATCCGCGATTGTGGCGGTGCGACCAGGACGCGCTGGACCACTTCCGGCGTGCCTTTTTCCTGCAAGGTACCGACCAACGCCTCACCGGTGCCCAGCTCGGTCAATACCGACAAGGCATCAAACGCCGTGTTTGGCCGAAAACCGTCCGCTACGGCGCGCAGGGATTTCTGTTCTTTGGTGGTGAACGCCCGCAGGCCATGCTGGATGCGCAGGCCGAGCTGGGCCAGCACGCTGTCCGGCAGGTCGCCTGGCGATTGGGTGACAAAATACACGCCAACGCCTTTGGAACGAATCAGCCGCACCACCTGCTCCAGACGCTCCTGCAACGCCTTGGGCGTATCGGCGAACAGCAGATGCGCCTCATCGAAAAACAGCGCCAGCAGGGGTTTTTCGGCGTCACCGCGCTCGGGCAGTTGCTCGAACAATTCCGCGAGCAGCCACAACAGAAACGTCGCGTACACCTTCGGCGCTTCATGCACCAGGCGGCTGGCGTCCAGCAGGTGGATGCGCCCGCGTCCGTCAGCGTTGGGCTGCAGGATGTCTTCCAACTGCAGGGCCGGCTCGCCAAACAACGCCTCGGCGCCCTGCTGCTCCAGCACCGCCAGGCGGCGCAACAGGGCCTGGCTGGAACCGGTGGTCATCAGCGCTGCGTCTTCGCCCAGCAGCTGCGGGTGATAGCGCAGATGGTTGAGCAATGCCTTGAGGTCCTTGAGGTCCAGCAGCAACAAGCCTTCGCGATCCGCCACCTTGAAGGCGGCGTAAAGCGCCGACTGCTGGCTATCGGTGAGTTCCAACAAGCTGCCAAGCAGCAACGGGCCCATTTCGCTGATGGTGGTGCGCAACGGATGACCGGACTGCCCGTGGATGTCCCACAGCGTGACCGGATAAGCCTTGGCCGTGTAGTTGAGGAAAGGCATGCCGGCGATACGCTCCGCGACTTTGCCTTGGGGGTCCGCCGCCGCACCGAGGCCGCACAGGTCGCCCTTGATGTCGGCGGCAAACACAGCTACGCCCGCATCACTGAAGGCTTCGGCCAGGCGTTGCAACGTGACGGTCTTGCCCGTGCCGGTGGCGCCGGCGACCAGCCCGTGACGGTTGGCCAGGCGCATGGCCTGGGCGATGGGCTGGCCGCTAAGGTCGGCGCCGATAAGCAGTTGCGTGGAGTCAGGCATTTCGTCACCCATGGTTAATCTTTAGTGTCGCCAGGTCGATACAAGCCTATGTGAAACCCACAAAATCGAAAAACCGGTCAGACGGTTCCTACCGGGACCCACAAAGCCATCACCAGAAGTATCACACCTTTTTCAACGTTGCCATTTTGCGCCTCCCATAAGGACGCGCTTCGGATATCAAGACCTTAGCGGACCCTACGAGCCATGAATAAAAATCTGCGCTTCAGCCACAAAATCCTGCTTGCAGCCTCCCTTATCGTCATCGCCGCATTCGCGCTGTTCACCCTCTATAACGACTACCTGCAACGCAACGCCATTCGCGACGACCTCAACAGCTACCTGCACGAAATGGGCGATGTCACCGCCGGCAGTATTCAGACCTGGCTGAACGGGCGCATCGTACTGGTGGAAAACGCCGCGCAGAACATCGCCATCAACCCGGAACCTGGAGTGGTGGCCAGCCTGCTGGAGCAGAAAACCCTGACATCCTCCTTCATGGCGACCTACGTCGGCGACAGCCAGGGCGCGTTTACCATTCGCCCAGACACCAAGATGCCGGACGGCTTCGACCCGCGTGTACGGCCCTGGTACAAAGGCGCCCAGAGCAGCAACGGCTCAACCCTGACCGAACCCTACGTCGACGCAGCCACCGGCCAATTGATCATTTCCATCGCCACGCCCAGTACCAAGGGCGGCCAGGCTGTCGGCGTGGTGGGCGGCGACCTCAGCCTGCAGACGCTGGTCGACAAGATCGGCGCCTTGAATTTCGGCGGCATGGGCTACGCGTTTCTGGTCAGCGCCGACGGCAAGGTGCTGGTGCACCCGGACAAGAACCTGGTGATGAAGACGCTCGCCGACGTTTATCCGGGAAATACACCGAAAATCAGCGCCGTCTTCAGTGAAGTCGAGGCCAACGGCAAGACCAATATCGTCACCTTCACACCGATCAAAGGCCTGCCCTCGGTGAACTGGTACCTCGGCGTTTCCGTGGATAAAGCCGATGCCTTCGCCATGCTCAGTGAATTTCGCACCTCGGCGGTGATTGCTACCGTGATTGCCGTGGCGATCATCATCGCGCTGCTCGGCATGCTGATCCGCGTACTCCTGCAACCGCTGCACCTGATGACGCGCGCCATGCAGGACATCGCCGACGGCGAGGGCGACCTCACGCGGCGCCTGACCATCCAGAACCATGACGAATTCGGCACACTGGGTGACGCATTCAACAGCTTTGTGGAGCGCATTCACACGTCTATCCGCGAAGTGTCATCCGCCACCGAGCAGGTCAACGAAGTGGCCCTGCGCGTGGTCAGTGCCTCCAACTCATCGATGGTCAATTCAGACGAGCAGGCCAACCGCACCAGCAGCGTCGCGGCAGCGATCAACGAACTGGGCGCGGCCGCCCAGGAAATCGCGCGCAATGCGGCGCAGGCGTCCAGCCAGGCCAGCGACGCGCGCCACCTGGCCGAAGACGGTCAACAGGTGGTCGAACGCAATATCAAGGCGATGACCGAGCTGTCTGCGATGATCAGCGCCTCGAGCAGCAATATCGAAGCCCTTAACAGCAAAACCGTGAACATCGGCCAGATCCTCGAGGTTATCACCAGCATCTCGCAACAAACCAATCTGCTGGCGCTCAACGCGGCGATTGAAGCGGCTCGCGCCGGGGAAGCCGGACGTGGGTTTGCGGTGGTCGCGGATGAGGTGCGTAACCTGGCGCATCGCACCCAGGAGTCGGCGCAGCAAGTGCAGAAGATGATCGAGGAGCTGCAAGTCGGCGCCCGGGACTCGGTGAGCACCATGAGCGAAAGCCAGCGCCACAGCCACGACAGCGTGGAAATCGCCAACCTGGCCGGCGAACGCCTGAACAGCGTGACCCAGCGCATCGGCGAGATCGATGGCATGAACCAGTCAGTCGCCACCGCCACCGAGGAACAGACCTCGGTGGTAGAGTCGATCAACATGGACATTACCGAGATCAACACCCTCAACCAGGAAGGCGTGGAAAACCTGCAATCGACCCTGCGCGCTTGCGCCGATCTGGAGCAACAGGCCGCGCGTCTGAAGCAGTTGGTCGGCAGTTTCCGGATCTGATCAATCCGCAACACCCTGTGGGAGCACCCCTGCTCCCACTTTCTATAGCCGTGCTTGAACACCGCCGTACGCCTCCAACCCAACCGAACATCTATCTTTGCCTAAGGTCCACGTAAGGAGAGCAATGGATCGGAGGGATGTTCATCGTGCATATCGCTGACATAACCATGTTCTACGCCCCCGCCAGCGGTGGTGTACGGACCTATCTGGACGCCAAGCACCGGCGGCTGGCGCTCAAGCCCGGTATTCGCCACAGCCTGCTGATACCCGGCGCCCACTTGGGCGAGCAGGACGGGGTGTACACCGTACCGGCCCCACCGCTGCCGTTCGGCAAAGGCTATCGATTCCCGCTGCGCCTGGCGCCATGGCGAAATGTCCTGCACGAATTGCAGCCCGATCTTATCGAGGTGGGCGATCCTTACCTCACCGCCTGGGCGGCGCTGGATGCCAGGCGTCAACGGGACGTGCCGGTCATCGGTTTTTATCACTCCGACCTGCCGCTGCTGGTGAGCAACCGCATGGGGCCTTGGTTTACCCCCAACGTTGAAGCTTATGTCAGCAAACTTTACAAGAATTTTGACCGGGTACTGGCGCCCAGCCAGGTCATGGCCGACAAGCTCACCGGGCTTGGGGTGAAAAACGTCTTCGCCCAGCCGTTGGGGGTCGATCTGCAAACCTTCACGCCGCACGCACGAGACCCCGGTTTGCGCGCGGAACTGGGTATAGACGAAGAGACACGTCTATTGATCTTCGCCGGACGCGGCTCAAAAGAGAAGAACCTGCCGGTGCTGCTCAACTGCATGAAACGCCTGGGGGATGGCTACCACTTGCTCCTGGTGGGCTCCGGCATGCCCGCCAGCGTACCGGACAACGTGAGCGTAATTGACGAGTTCCGCCCCGCCGAGCATGTCGCGCGGTTGATGGCCAGCGCCGATGCGCTGTTGCATGGCGGCGACCAGGAAACCTTCGGCCTGGTCATCCTGGAAGCCATGGCCTGCGGCATACCGGTGGTCGCGGTGGCCGCCGGTGCCTTCACTGAGATTGTCGATGAGCGCTGTGGCCTGCTGTGCGCGCCCAACGACCCCAAGGCGATGGCCGATGCCGTGCGAGAGTTGTTCAGCGCCGACAGCCGCCGCCTGGGGGCGCAAGCGCGGCAGCATGTAGAGCGCCATTACGCATGGGACACCGTGGTCGATAGCCTGCTCGGCCATTATCACGCGGTCGTAGGCACTCACAAGCCGATGCTTGCCCATGGTTGAACGCTCGGTGTTGCTGGTATTGCACGACGTGGCGCCGCACAACTGGGCCGACTATCGGCCCTTTGTCGAAGCCGTGGACAAGCTGGGCGATGTTCCGATCACCTGGCTGGTGGTACCGGATTTTCATCATCACGATGCGCTGCCCGTCGACGGGGATTTCCGGCAACTGCTGGACAGCCGTGTCGCCAGGGGCGATGAGTTGGCCTTGCACGGCTACTTCCACAGCGACGACCAACCGGCGCCGCGCACGCCAAAAGACTGGTTCATGCGCCGTGTCTATACCCACGAAGGCGAGTTCTACCAATTGTCAGAGGCCCAGGCACGGGCGCGCCTGAGCGCCGGCATCGACGTCTTCCAGCGCAGCGGCTGGCCCCTTCACGGTTTCGTCGCCCCTGCCTGGTTGATGAGCCAGGGCACCCGCGACGCCTTGCGTCAGTTGCCGCTCAGCTATACCAGCGACCCGCAGCACCTGTATCGGCTTCCCGACTTCACCCGGGTCGACGCACCGGGCCTGGTGTGGAGCGCGCGCAGTGCGTGGCGTCGAGGCCTGTCCAAAGTCATCAGCGACCGCCGCGAACAACGCTGGCACAGCGCCCCGGTCATTCGGCTGGGACTGCACCCGGTGGACATGCGCCACGACTTTTCCCGCCGCTATTGGCTTGAAACGCTGCACCGCTTGCTGGACGCCGGCCGTACGCCGCAAACCAAGGTGGCCTGGCTGGCATCGCAAACATGAGCCGGTTGCTTTGGCTGCTGCTGGCATTGCTGGTGGCGCTGGTCGTTCCGGTATGGCTGGGCGGCGGTGAAACCCTTATGCGCCTGGCGCAGTTCCCCCGGCAATTGTTACTGGCGATGTTCGCCATGATCGTGCTGTGCTGGGTCATCAATAGCCTGCGCCTGCGCCTGTTGCTGGGCGAGCACAGCGGGCAACTGACCCGGCGCAAATGCCTGGGCGTGGTGATGTCCACCGAATTTGCCCAGTGCGCCACGCCGGGCGGCAGTGGCGGCCCGCTGACGTTGATGGCCTTGCTGGCGCGCCACGGCATACGGCCGGCCCAGGGCAGCGCAGTGTTTGCCATGGACCAGTTGAGCGACCTGCTGTTTTTTCTCTGCGCGTTGATGGGCATTGCGCTGTACGCCCTGTTCCACTCCCTGAACCCGCGGTTGGAGTGGCTTCTGGAGTTCAGTGCGGTGTCGATGGTGGGCGGGCTCGTGTGTTGCGTGTTGCTGGTGCGCTTTCACCGCAAGGTCATCCGCCTGAACGGCGCGCTGCTTAGAGGGCTGCGGGTACGCACCCGTCTGCGCCGGCGATGGGCACGCAGGCTCCTGCATTTTCTTGCGGCATTCAGCGACACATTGAAATTGCCGTGGCTGACATTGATCGGCGTGTTCGTTCTCACGAGCCTGCACTGGCTATTACGCTACAGCGTGCTGTACCTGGCGTTGCGCGGGCTGGGCGCGGACCTGCAATGGGCGTGGAGCTTCCTGATCCAGATGCTGTCGTTGACGGCCGGGCAATTCAGCCTGTTGCCGGGCGGGGCCGGGGCTGCGGAGTTGACCTCGGCAGCGCTGCTGGCGCCCATGGTGGGCAAGTCAACCGCAGCGGCGGCCATTCTGATCTGGCGCGCAGTGACCTATTACTTCTACCTGCTGTGCGGGGGGCCGGTATTCCTGCTGATGGTCGGCAAACCGCTGCTCAAGCGTCTTTTCCAGAAGGCTCGCAAGGCTCAGGCGGCACCTCAGGCCTGTGCAACTGCTCCCACAACCGGGCAGCCCCCGGAAAGTCAGTGCCATCCTCGGCACCCAACGCATCCGGGTCATAGCGACTCAGACAGCCTTCGCCCACGGTAGCAGGCGCCCTGGACGTGGCTTTATCGAGCGGGTCGGTCATGGGTGTGTCCTGAAAGTGCAGTCAATAAAAAGGGCCTGCAACGATTTAACGCCCAGGCCCTTCATTCTTCAATCACCACAGGTCGATCAGAACACGACCGTCTTGTTGCCGTGTACCAGCACGCGGTCTTCCAGGTGGTAACGCAGGCCACGGGCCAGGACCATTTTCTCGACGTCACGACCGAAACGCACCATGTCCTCGATGCTGTCGCTGTGGCTGACACGCACTACGTCCTGCTCGATGATCGGGCCGGCGTCCAGTTCTTCGGTGACGTAGTGGCAGGTCGCGCCGATCAACTTCACACCGCGCAGGGAAGCCTGATGGTAAGGCTTGGCGCCCACAAACGACGGCAGGAAGCTGTGGTGAATGTTGATCACCTTGCCTGCGTATTCGCGGCACAGTTCCGGCGGCAGGATCTGCATGTAGCGCGCCAGCACGACCACGTCGGCTTCATGCTGCTTGACCAGGCGCGACACCTCGGCGAACGCCGGCTGCTTGTCCTGCGGGTTGACCGGTACGTGGTAATACGGGATGCCGTGCCACTCGACCATGCTGCGCAGGTCATCATGATTGGAGATCACACAGGCGATTTCGCAGTCCAGCTCGTCGCTGTGCCAGCGATGCAGCAGGTCCGCCAGGCAATGGGATTCGCGGCTGGCCATCAACACCACGCGTTTTTTCTGCTCGGTGTCGGTAATGTGCCAGGTCATCGAAAACTCTTCGGCGATCGGCGCGAAGGCCTCGCGGAAGGCCTCGAGGCCGAAGGGCAGCGAATCGGCACGGATCTCGTGACGCATGAAGAACCAACCGCTGAGATTGTCCGAGTGATGACTCGCCTCGGTGATCCAACCGTTGTGAGAGGCCAGAAAGTGACTGACTTTGGCAACGATGCCGACCCGGTCCGGGCAAGCAATCACCAGCCGAAAAGTGCGCATTAGGGGGAAACTCCAGAACTTCGCAAAGGCCGCCATTCTAGCGATTGCGCAGCAAAACTGCAGTATTCGTTAACGTTTATTCTGATCACCGGCCTGGCCTTTGCCCCTTAATGGCCTAGGGTTTTACCACCCGCCTATGAATTTACTGCGTCACCCTGTGGGTGTTTCGCGGTTTTCAAGGAAATTATCTTAAGGTTCGTGCCCTGGTAATTAACTCGAATGGACAGCAAGGCTACAAACATTCAAAGTAATTCACATAAATACGACCTTAAATGTTTACTTGCGCAAACCGCGTGACTATTATTGGGCCACTATCCCTGTCAACAGCGCTCTACATTAAGGTAGTCCACATGTCTCTGATCAACGAATACCGTGCCACCGAAGAAGCTATCAAAGAGCTGCAAGCCCGTTTGAAGAACCTGTCCCAAGACGACAAACTGCAAACCGAGCTGGAATTCGAAGGCAAATTGCGCACCCTGATGGGTGAATACTCCAAATCCCTGCGTGACATCATCGCGCTGCTGGATCCAGAGTCGAAAGTTAAGGCACCGCGCGGCGCTGTAAAAACGACTGGCACCAAGCGCGCTCGCAAGGTCAAGCAATACAAAAACCCGCACAACGGCGAAGTGATTGAAACCAAAGGTGGCAACCACAAAACCCTCAAAGAGTGGAAAGCCAAGTGGGGCGGCGACGTGGTTGAAGGCTGGGCTACCCTGCTGGGTTAAACCTCGCCAGGCTTGCGCCTGCTACGCATCACATTAAAAACGCCAGCATGCTGGCGTTTTTTATTGCCCGCGAAGTGTGTGCAAACACGCTTACAGATTCATTCTGGCGGCCAATGAGTCCGCGTATACCTGCCATTGCTCAAGCACCTGCGCCTGAAACGGCGTAGCAGTAACGGCCAACTCCTGTCGAGCCAGTTTAAATGCCGCAAGGGTATTGGGTGCGCCCCACTCAGGGTTTGACAAACGTTGCTGACAGAAAAGTTTCCAGCGTTGTTGTTCTTCACTGTTCAAGGTATTGGGGAAGTTACGCGCTCGGTAGCGAAACAATAATTCGGGCAATCGGTGATCATCAAAAGGCCACTGCTGGCTTGCTAATTGCGCAGGTTCCGCCACCCGGACTTGTTCACATAAACGTCGATCACGATCGCCGATAAAACCATCGTAAAGCTGTTGCTCAGGGTCTGAACTCGGCGCGAAATCTTCCTCGGCGTAAATGAACGCCAACTTATCGCGCCAAAGTTCCTGTGCGTCAGTTAGCCGCAGCGCCCGCTCCTGATAAACGCTCATGTCCAAGTGCAGACGCTCACGGTCCTCTGCCCGCAGCACATTCAAGGGAGCAACCACCGGGCAACGGTTGATATGCACCAACTTGAGCGGTACCGGCAACTCGCCCTCGGCAAGATCGTCACGACGCGTATAGAGACGCTGGCGCAAGGCAGCGGCATCAAGGTCGAGCAAACCTTGGGGATCAAGCCCCAGGTCGCAGACGATCAACGCATTACGATTGCGTGGGTGCCATGCCAGTGGCAGCACGACGCCCAGGTAATGACGCTCGGCGGAGAAACGCCCGGAGATATGCACCATCGGTTGCAGCAAGCGCACCTGGTCCATCACCCGCTGCTTGCTGCGCAATTGAAACAGCCATTCATACAACTTGGGCTGTTTTTCACGAACCAATCGAGCCAAGGCAATCGTGGCGCGGACGTCGGACAACGCATCGTGAGCCTGACCATGGTCAATGCCGTTGGCTTGGGTCAGGCGCTCCAGCTTCAACGTGACGCGCCCGTCCTGCTGCGGCCACTCAATACCCTCGGGGCGCAGCGCGTAGGCGGTGCGGACCACATCGATCAGATCCCAGCGGCTGTTACCACCCTGCCATTCGCGCGCGTAAGGGTCGAAAAAATTGCGATACAGGCTGTAGCGCGTCATTTCGTCGTCGAACCGCAAGGTGTTGTAACCGGCGCCGCAGGTGCCCGGGGCCGCCAGTTCGGCATGGACCCTGGTCATGAAATCGGCTTCGGCGAGACCTTTTTCCGCGAGTGTGGCGGGTGTGATACCGGTAATTGCGCACGCAACCGGATGAGGCAGGACATCGTCGCCTGGCTGGCAATAGAGATTGACCGGCGCGCCGATCTCGTTGAGTTCGAGGTCCGTGCGAATGCCGGCTACCTGGAGCGGACGATCACTGCGTGGGTTGATGCCGGTCGTTTCATAGTCGTACCAGAAAATGGAGGTCACGGGCTGTTCCTGTACTGAAGAACGACAAAGTCTAGGCGCTGAACGACGTCCACGACCAGCTCCAAATATACTGTACAAACATCCAGCAAACTCTTCAGGAGTTGCTTCCATCGTCGACACTGCTAGCATCCGTGTCTCCAGCCACTCTGCACTGCCAAGGATCGCGATGCCCTCAGCCCCATTGGACACCCGCTACCAGATCGAAACCCCGGAGGGTATCGACCTGCCCCTGCGCCCCGCCGGCCTCGTACCCCGCGCGCTGGCGTTTGCCTTCGACCTGGGCGCGCGCGGGGTGGTCATGGGCATCCTGCTGGTGCCATTGGCCTTGCTTGGCAATATCGGTATCGGCCTGGGTTCGCTGCTGCTGTTCCTGATCAGCTGGTGGTACATGGTGCTGTTCGAGGTGCTCAACCAGGGGTGCTCGCCCGGCAAACAGGTCATGGGGCTGCGTGTTGTACAAGACGACGGCACCCCGATTGGCTGGTCCGCGTCATTGATCCGTAACCTGCTGCGGTTTGTGGACATGCTTCCATTCGGCTACTTCCTCGGTGCAATCAGTTGCCTGCAGCACCCTCACTTCAAGCGTCTGGGCGACATTGCCGCCGGCACATTGGTGATCTATCGGGAGCAGCCGCTGGTGCGCCCACAGGTTCCCAAAGCGGCGGCCTTGCGCCTGCCCTTCGCCCTGGAGTTGAGTGAGCAACGGGCCATCCTTGGCTTCGCCGAGCGCCAGGGTGAACTGTCCACCGAACGCGTTCACGAGCTGGCGTCGATTCTCGCCGCTCCCTTGCAGGTATCCCCGGCCCGTGCCGTGGAGCAGCTCAACGGCGTGGCCCGTGGCCTGTTGGGGCCGACATGAAGCAGAGCCTTTTCGAAAGCCGCCACCAGCCGCAATGGCAGGTTTTTGCCGAACACCTGAAACAGTTGGAGCAAGGCCAGGCAAAAGCCAGTGACATAACTGACTTCCCCCATCAGTACCGACGCCTGTGCCAGCACCTGGCCCTGGCCCAGGAACGCGGCTATAGCAGCTACTTGGTCGACCCCCTGCAACAGCTGGCGCTGCGCGGCCATCAACAGCTCTACCGCCATCGCAGCCAATTGGCGGCAAATGTGCTGGGTTTTGTACTGGCCGATTTCCCCCGCCTGGTGCGGGAACAATGGCGTTTCGTCCTCGTAGCCAGCCTGCTGTTCTTCGGCAGCCTGGTGGGCATCGCCCTGCTGGTCTATCTGTTTCCAGACCTTATCTACGCCATCGTCAGCCCCCAGCAGGTGGCCGAGATGCAGGGCATGTATGACCCCGACGCCAGCCGGCTGGGCCGCGCCGCCGAGCGCGCATCGAGCGAAGACTGGATGATGTTCGGCTACTACGTGATGCACAACACCGGCATCGCGTTCCAGACCTTTGCCGCGGGCTTGCTGTTCGGCCTGGGCAGTGTGTTCTTCCTGATTTTCAACGGCCTGGTCATTGGTGCGGTCTCCGGGCACCTGACCGAAATAGGTTATGGGCAGACCTTCTGGTCATTCGTCATCGGACATGGTGCGTTCGAACTGACGGCAATTGCCCTCGCCGGTGCCGCGGGCTTGCAACTGGGCTGGGGGCTGATCGCTCCCGGGCAATTGACTCGTGGCGAATCCCTGCGGCTGGCGGCACGCAAGAGCGTGCAAATGTTGTGCGGTGCCATGATCTTCCTGCTGATCGCCGCCTTTATCGAGGCTTATTGGTCATCCATCACCGTGATAGCACCTTGGATCAAATACCTGGTGGGCGCCGCGCTGTGGCTGCTGGTGGGCGCATACCTGAGTCTTGCCGGAAGGAATCACCATGCGCCTCAGTGACGCCAGCGTGGTAATACGCCCACGTACTGCCTGGGAAGCCATGGACCTTGGGGTATTGATGGCCCGCCAATACCGTTTGCTCCTGATGGGCAGTTGGGCATTGGTGTCCCTGCCAGTCTTCGCCTTACTCACTGCACTGCTGTGGAAGTACCCATCCACCGCCATTTTTGTGTTCTGGTGGCTCAAGCCGGCCTTTGACCGCCTGCCGCTGTATATCCTGTCCAAGGCCCTGTTTGGCGAAACACCCGGCATCAAGCAAGCGGTGCGTGCATGGCCAAGCCTGCTCAAAGGCCAGTTGCTGGCCAGCCTGACCTGGCGGCGACTCAGCCTGAGCCGCAGCTTTGTCATGCCGGTAAGCCAACTTGAGGGTCTGGATGGCCCGGCACGGCAAAAACGCCTCGGTGTGCTGCAGCAACGTAACGCCGGCGCGGCGCGCTGGCTGACGATCGTCGGCATGCACCTGGAAATGGGCCTGTGGTTGGGTTGCATGGCGCTGTTCTATCTATTTATCCCGCAGAGCGTCGAGATGGATTGGGACTGGCAAAGCCTGGCATTGGCGGCAAGCTCGGAAGGACTCTGGCTTGAACACCTGAGCAACGCCTTCTATGCCTTGATCCTGGTGTTCTGGGAGCCGATCTATGTCGCCTGTGGCTTCAGCCTTTACCTTAACCGCCGCACCGTGCTGGAGGCCTGGGACCTGGAGCTGGTGTTCCGTCGCCTTCGGCAACGCCTCAGCAGTGTCGCTGCGCTGTTGTTGCTGGTGATCGGCTTGACGCTGTCGCCATTCAGCGCGCCCGCTATGGCCGAAGCTTCGGGCTCTCACCAGCCACTGAGTACCCAGAGCGCGAACCAATCCATCAGGTCGCTGCTGGACAAGCCCCCTTTCAAGAACCCGGAAACCGTCACGCGTTACCGCTTTGGTGAAGAAAAGCCTGCGGCTAAAAACAAGGCTGGCAGCGACGGTAAACTTCCGGAATGGCTCAAGGCGCTGCTCGACAACCTCAACAGCAACATTTTCAAATCTATCGCCCAGGGCCTGGAGGTACTGTTATGGGGCATCCTGATCGGGGCCTTGATCATGCTGGCGTGGCGTTATCGCGACTGGGCGCGCACCTTTGTCAGCCGGCGCGGGCCGCGCAAGCCCAAAGTCGTCAAACCAATACCCACACAATTGTTCGGCCTCGAACTGGGTGCCGAAACCTTGCCCGACGATGTTGCCGCCGCCGCCGAGCACCTGTGGAGCACCCAGCCAAGGGAAGCCCTCGGCCTGCTGTACCGCGGCCTGCTCAGCCGCTTGCTGCATGATTTTAAGCTGCCGCTGAAAAGCGCTGACACCGAAGGCCAGGTGCTGGAGCGCGTTCACCTGTTGCAGCACGCGCAACTGCTGGCGTTCAGCGACGAATTGACCCGGCATTGGCAAAACCTCGCCTACGGTCATCGCCTACCGCCCCTCTCGGCCCAGCAAAAACTGTGCGGCGATTGGCGCAACCTGTTCAGCTCAGGGGGCAGCCAATGAACCGGCCATTATTGTGGGTGGGACTATTGCTGGCATGCCTGCTGGCGGCGGGGGGTTATTACGCATGGAGCAAAGCGGTCCCCTACGATGAAGTGGTGGACCGCGGCCCCTCTCCGGAGGCGCTGGCCAACCCGTACCTGGCGGCCGAGCGCTTTCTGCGCCAACAAGGCCTGGCCGTGGCCCATGCCAATAGCCTGGAACGCCTGGCTACGCTACCCGCCAAGGGCAACAGCCTGCTGATGCTTGGCGAGCGCAGCAGTCTTACGCCACGCCAGGTAGAGCAACTGCTGGCCTGGACCCGATCCGGCGGTCATCTGTTGCTGGTGGCCGAGGCCCTGTGGGATGAAGAGGCAGGCAAAAGCGGTGACCTGTTGCTCGATCGCTTGCATATCCACCAGACCTGGAGTGATGAGCCAGAAGAGCCCGCCCCTGCCAGTAAAAAGCCTCCTGGAAAGAAAGCGCCGGACCTCACCAAGCTGTACGTCGATAATGAAACCGCACCGGCTTATTTCAGTTTCGACACAGACTTCAACCTCACCGACCCCAGGCATCTGGCGCAGTTTTCTGCCAACAGCGCGCAGTCGAGCCACCTGATGCAACTCAACCTGGGGCAAGGCCGCGTCACGGTGATCACCGACAGCGACCTGTGGAAAACTTCGGACATCGGTAAACACGACAATGCCTGGTTGCTCTGGTACCTGAGCCAGGGCACGGACGTGACCTTACTGTTCAACAGTGATTTCGATGACCTGTTCACCCTGCTGATGCGCTATTTCGCACAGGCCCTGGTGGCACTCGTTGCCTTGATAGCCTTGGCGCTCTGGCAGGCCGCCATGCGCCAAGGCCCGATCCGCGCTCCGGCATCCCCTACACGCCGCCAATTGCAGGAACCCCTCAAGGCCAGCGCCGACTTCCTGCTGCGCCGCAGCGGCCAGGGCACGCTGCTGCAAGCCTTGCAGCACGATATCCTGCGCGCGGCCCGGCGCCGTCATCCCGGTTTCGAGCACCTCGACAACGCAGATCAGCGCCGGGTGCTTGAGCACCTGACGCGCCAACCTTCTCACGTCATCAGCCAGGCCCTTGGCCCACTCCCGGCAAAACGGCTTTCCAGCGCCGATTTCAGCCGGCAGGTGGCATGCCTGCAAACCCTCAGGAATGCCTTATGAGCGAACTACCCAGCGCCACCGCCTTGAGCAGCGAAACCCTGCAACGCGCCAGCGCGCAAGCCCAGGCCCTGCGCACTGAATTGCGCAAGGCGGTGATTGGCCAGGAGCAGGTAATCGACGATGTCCTGACCGCATTGATTGCCGGTGGCCATGTGCTGCTGGAAGGCGTGCCGGGGCTGGGCAAAACCTTGCTGGTGCGAGCCCTGGCACGTTGCTTCGATGGCGATTTCGCGCGCATCCAGTTCACCCCGGACCTGATGCCGAGCGATGTCACCGGCCACGCCGTATATGACCTGCACACCGAACAGTTCAAACTGCGCAAAGGCCCGGTGTTCACCCACTTGCTGCTGGCCGACGAAATCAACCGCGCTCCGGCCAAGACCCAGGCGGCCTTGCTCGAGGCCATGCAGGAGCGGCAAGTTACCCTTGAAGGCGAGGCGCTGCCCATCAGCCAGCCGTTCATGGTGCTGGCCACCCAGAACCCCATCGAACAGGAAGGCACTTACCCTCTGCCGGAAGCGGAACTGGATCGTTTCATGCTCAAGGTGCGCATGGATTACCCCGACGCACAGCAGGAACTGGAGATGGTGCGCGAGGTAACGCGCTCATCCCGGGCCGACATGCTGGATGTACACCCGTTGCGCACGGTGTTGCAGGCCGCGGATGTGCTGCAGTTGCAGCAGATCGCAAGCGAATTGGCCCTCGACGAACAAGTACTCGACTACGCCGTGCGCCTGGCGCGTGCCACCCGTAGCTGGCCGGGACTGGCCATCGGCGCCGGCCCGCGCGCGTCCATCGCCCTGGTGCGTGGCGCGCGTGCCCGCGCCTTGCTGCGCGCAGGTGAATTCGTCACCCCGGATGACATCAAGGGATGCGCCCTGGCGGTATTGCGTCACCGGGTGCGTATCGCACCAGAGTTGGATATCGACGGGCTGGAGGTCGACCAGGTGCTTAAGCAACTGCTCGATCAAATTCCGGCACCTCGGCAATGACCCGCCCATGAAACCGACCCGCCTGCTGTTGAATTGGCTCGGCGTATTGCTGGGGTTGAACATCCTGCTGGGCACTGCGGCTGCGTTGCAGCTCAAGGTGCCCGACACCTTGCATTCGGTCGCATGGGGACTGCTCCTGGCACTGTTGCTGCTGGCCACGCTGGATGCGCTGCGCCTGCGTCGCCGTCCGTCGCCCCGAGTGCAGCGGCAGGTGCCCGGCAGCTTGGCGCTGGGCCGTTGGGGCGAAGTACGCCTGGCCCTGGAGCACAGCTTCCCGCAGCCGCTGACAGTGCAGGTGTTCGATCACGTGCCCGACGGGTTAACAGTAGAGAACATGCCCCAGCCCATTGACCTGCGCCCCGGTGAACGCAGTGAGCTAGGCTATCGCGTTCGCCCCCTGCGGCGCGGGCATTTCAGTTTCAGCCGCTGCGAAATCTACCTGCCCAGCCCAATGGGGCTGTGGTCAGCGCGGCGCTTTATCGAGGCGAACGACGCCACCCGCGTCTACCCGGATTTCGCCCGGTTGTATGGCGCGCATCTGCTGGGTGTGGACAACTGGCTGAGCCAACTGGGTGTGCGTCAGCGCCAACGACGAGGCCTGGGACTGGAGTTTCATCAACTGCGCGAGTTTCGCGAGGGTGACAGCCTTCGGCAGATCGATTGGAAGGCTACCGCGCGGCAGCGCACGCCCATCGCGCGTGAGTACCAGGATGAGCGCGACCAGCAGATCGTGTTCATGCTCGATTGCGGCCGCCGCATGCGCAGCCAGGATGACGAGCTGTCCCATTTTGACCACGCCCTCAATGCCTGCCTGCTGCTCAGCTACGTCGCCTTGCGTGAAGGCGATGCGGTGGGGCTGTGCACCTTTGCTGGTGACCAGCCCCGCTACGTGGCGCCGGTGAAGGGGAGCAGCCAGTTGAACCTGTTGCTCAACGCGGTATATGACCTGGACACTACCCGACGCACCGCCGACTATCAGGCGGCGGCAAGCCAGTTGTTGGCCCGACAGAAGCGCCGAGCGTTGGTGATCGTGGTCACCAACCTGCGAGATGAGGACGACGAGGCACTGCTGACGGCCGTCAAGCGCATCAGCCGCCAACATAGGGTGCTGGTGGCCAGCCTCCGCGAGGAAGTAGTCGATCAACTGCGCCAAGCCCCCGTGCAAACCTTGCCCGAAGCCTTGGCCTACAGCGGCACCATCGATTACTTGAATACCCGCAACCAACTGCACGACCGCCTTAGCGCGCAAGGCCTGTCGGTACTCGACACCTTGCCGTCCGAACTGGGGCCGGCCTTGGTGACACGCTATCTGGGTTGGAAAAAAGCCGGTGCAATCTAAGAAAGCCCTGCGCAAGAAACCCACGGTTACGGCAGGGCCGACCACACCGAAACCGGGTCGCCGATGCGCCTAAGCCGACGCCTGCAAAGGATCAAAACTGAAGTAATGCAGCAAGACGCTGACCAATTGTCCAAATTCCTCAGGGGCCTGGAGCACCCTGAAGCCGGAGTCGTAATGCTGGGGGTTGATGTCCTCGTGGCTCCAGAGACAGGTTGCCGTGAGGTCAATCGGATTCCAGGTGCCGTCCGCCGCAGGAATCTTCACACGCAGCTCGAAGTCCACATCCACCATCATGGGCAGCTGGCTGATTAACATCAGCCCGTCTTCCGAAACGTTGCCCAGGAACCCGATGGGTTTATCAGTAAGTCGGTTAAACACTTGCAGAAAACAAGGTAGCTGATGCCGCTCGATCCGTCGGTCGGTAAACATGGTGAAATCGCCATCCAATGGCCATGACTGCGGCCGTGCCAGTGATTCGGAACGAGCCAAAAACCGCTCGCTCTCCCTGGACTTCGGTACGCGCACAATCAATGTTGTGCCGCAGACAGCCGCCGAGTCCGGGCTCTACATCCGTTTGCATATAAACTTGTACAAACGGACATTCAAAGGATAGCCCAAGACTGGCAGGGGGCCAGCTATGAAACGACGAATAGCATCACAAGGACGCCGGGCGTGGCTGAGCGACCTTTAAACCGGGGTAGTGCCCTAACTGTTGCAAGGTGTCCAGCCTCGCGCGAGCGCGGTAGGCGTACTCACTCGACGGGTATTGATTGATGATGAACTGATAGGTCTGCGCCGCATCGACGAACAGCTTTTGCCGCTCCAGGCACTGCCCGCGCAACATCGAGACTTCCGGCTGCACGTAGCGCCGGGTGCGACTTTTACGGTCGACCTGGGACAATTCCAGGGTAACGCGCTCGCAATCGCCGATCGTGTAGGCGCGATAGGCATTGTTCAAATGGTGGTCCATCGACCAGCGGGTGCAGCCGACAACACTGACGGCCAGGGCAGCAATGAGCAAAATTCGCATGAGGGTTCTCCTGTCTTGTGCAGTGTATCGACCCCTCGTCGAAAATCTTCAAGGATGTTCGTATTCAGCCGCAACGAAAACAAGTCAATCGTCGATAAGTAGTGCAAACGAACAATGACTACAACGAAAGAGCATAGTAGCCTTCCTCAGCGCTTGAACTCAGGAGTCTGTGCATGTCCGTCCGTCGCACCAAAATCGTCGCCACCCTTGGCCCGGCCAGCAACTCGCCGGAAGTCCTCGAACAGCTGATTCTGGCTGGTTTGGACGTAGCCCGTCTGAACTTCTCCCACGGCACCCCGGACGAGCACAAGGCTCGCGCCAAGCTGGTGCGTGACCTGGCCGCCAAGCATGGCCGCTTCGTGGCATTGCTGGGTGACCTGCAAGGCCCGAAAATCCGCATCGCCAAATTCGCCAACAAGCGGATCGAGCTGAAGGTCGGTGACACCTTCACCTTCTCCACCAGCCACCCGCTGACCGAAGGCAACCAGCAAGTCGTAGGCATCGACTACCCGGACCTGGTCAAGGACTGCGGCGTGGGTGACGAGCTGCTACTGGACGACGGTCGTGTGGTAATGCGCGTCGAAACCGCGACCCCGACTGAACTGCACTGCGTCGTGCTCATCGGCGGCCCGCTGTCCGACCACAAGGGCATCAACCGTCGTGGTGGTGGCCTGACAGCACCGGCCCTGACCGAAAAAGACAAGGCCGACATCAAGCTCGCCGCCGAAATGGAAGTGGACTACCTCGCCGTGTCCTTCCCGCGCGACGCCGCCGACATGGAATACGCCCGTAAACTGCGCGACGAAGCCGGCGGTACTGCCTGGCTGGTGGCGAAGATCGAACGTGCCGAGGCCGTGGCTAACGACGAAACCCTCGACGGCCTGATCAAGGCTTCCGACGCGGTGATGGTTGCCCGTGGCGACCTGGGCGTGGAAATCGGTGACGCCGAGCTGATCGGCATCCAGAAAAAAATCATCCTGCACGCGCGCCGTCATAACAAAGCAGTGATCGTGGCGACCCAGATGATGGAGTCGATGATCCAGAACCCGATGCCGACCCGCGCCGAAGTGTCCGACGTGGCCAACGCCGTGCTCGACTACACCGACGCCGTGATGCTATCGGCTGAAAGTGCTGCGGGTCCGTACCCACTGGAAGCCGTGCAAGCCATGGCACGTATCTGCCTCGGCGCCGAAAAGCACCCGACCAGCAAGACCTCCAGCCATCGCATCGGCAAAGAGTTCGAAAGCTGTGACCAGAGTATCGCCCTGGCCGCCATGTACACCGCGAACCACTTCCCGGGCGTGAAGGCGATCATTGCCTTGACCGAAAGTGGCTACACACCGTTGATCATGTCGCGCATCCGCTCCTCGGTGCCGATCTACGCGTTCTCCCCGCACCGCGAAACCCAGGCCCGTGCGGCCATGTTCCGTGGGGTGTACACGGTACCGTTCGACCCGGCTTCGTTGCCGCCGCATGAAGTGAGCCAGGCTGCCATCGACGAGCTGATCAAACGCGGTGTCGTGGAGAAAGGCGACTGGGTCATCCTGACCAAGGGCGACAGCTATCACACCATCGGCGGCACCAACGGCATGAAGATCCTGCACGTTGGCGATCCAATGGTCTGAGTGACAGGCTGAAAAACGAAAGCCCCGCCCTGTGAATGGCGGGGCTTTTTGCATTTCATGGAGGGTTGATGGGTTGAAGGTGAAGCCCTCATCGCGGGCAAGCCCGGCTCCCACAGTTGACCGCATTTCAATGTGGGAGCTGGCTTGCCTGCGATAGCCCCAGCCCAGCTACCCGCATTCAACGCCGAGCGATAAACGCCGACATCGCCGCAATCGCCTCCGGCGATCTCAACCGCTGGGTAAACAACGCCCCCTCCTCCTCGATCACTTGCCGCAACTGTTCGCGATCAACGCTTTTCATCAATTGCTTGGTCACCTGCACTGCCCCCGGCGCCAGGGTCTCGAAGCGTTCAGCCATTTCCCGCGCCTTGGCCAGCGCCGCCTCGCCACTGCCCAGCGCCTCGGTAGCGATCCCCCAGGCCGCCGCCTGCTCGCCGCTGAACCCCTCGCCCAGCAGCAACAACTCAGCCGCTTTCGCATGCCCCAACAGCCTCGGCAGGATCAGGCTCGAACCAAACTCCGGACACAGCCCAAGATTGACGAACGGCATGCGCAACCGCGCATCCCGACTGACGTACACCAGGTCGCAATGCAGCAGCAAGGTCGTGCCGATACCCACCGCCGCGCCCGCCACGGCGGCGATCACCGGCTTGCGGCAGTTGAGCAGGCTCTTCATGAAGTGAAAGGGCGGGCTGTCGAGATCGCTCGGTGGCTGCTGGAGAAAATCGCCGATGTCGTTGCCCGCCGTGAAACAGTCACTGCTGCCGTGAAGCAGCACGCAGCGGATATTCGCATCCGCGTCGGCCTGCTCCAAGGCCTCGGCCAGTTGCGTGTACATGGCGCGAGTCAGCGCGTTCTTCTTGTCGGGGCGATTGAGCTGCAGGGTCAACAGCCCACGGTCGCGTCGGTGCAAAATGGCGTCGGTCATGGCAAATCTCGCGGCTGTAGCGTTCAGCGCTCAACTACGGGACAGGAACACATCGGCCAGCAGTTGATTGCGCGGCAGCCCCGCCAGGAACAAACGCTTGGAAAACACTTCGACACTGGCGGGGTGCCCGCAGAGTAAAGCCAGGGTTTGCCGCGAGACAAGCCGCAGTTGCGCCAATGCCTGGGCCGACTCGGCCGCCGTCCACAACTCCACCGACAGGTTTGGATGCTGTGCGGCCAGCGCCGCCAAGGGCTCGGCCAGGTAATGCGCGTCGGCATCATGGGCCAGGTGAATCAGGCGAATATCGCCTTGGTGATCCTGGCGCAACGCCTCGCGCAACACGCCCCACAACGGACCCAACCCGGTGCCGGACGCCAGCAGCCAGAGCGGTCGGGATTGCCAGTCCGGGTCGTATTGCAGGGCACCGCCGCGCAGCTCGCCCAGACGCAAACGGTCGCCGACCTGCAACTGCCGGGCAAGGCCAATAAATTCACCGGGCTGGCGGCAATCGAGATGGAACTCCAGGAACGGGTCTTCCTGAGGCAGGCTGGCCAGGGAATACGGCCTTGCCACCTGCCCCGCCCACAGCACCAAGTGCTGCCCGGCGCGGTAACGCAGGCCGCGTTGCGGTTGCAAGCGCAGGCGCAGCACATGGGGGGTCAGCCAATCGGCACCGACCACCTGTGCGGGCAGCCCGTCATGGAGCGGATCAAAGGTCTCAACCTTCAGATCCCCGGCGACCTGGCACTGACACGCCAGGCGCCAGCCATCCTGACGCTGCGCCGGGCTCAAGGCATGCGGTTGCCTGTCCTCGACCTCACCCCGGCAACGCACCAGACAGGCATGGCAACTGCCGGCACGGCAACTGTAGGGCACGGCCACGCCCGCCTGGTTCAAGGCCTCCAGCAGGTTGCTGCCGGCGGCTACCGACCAATGGCGTTCGCCGACGTGCAGTTCAGGCATATAAAGTCTCAGTCATTGCAATGATCCGTAACGATAACGCAGTTTGACCATGGTCGGGTGTATCGGCCACCGTGCCGGGTTATACTGCCGCGCCTTTTTAGCGTCGCGCCTGCACCACTTGGCGTGCCTTGGAAAGGTGGGCTCAGCCGACCGATGCAACACTGAGCCCACCTTTATTGAATGTTCCCTTATAGAGGAGCGCGACTCATGACCGTGATCAAGCAAGACGACCTGATTCAGAGCGTTGCCGACGCCCTGCAATTCATTTCCTACTACCACCCCGTTGATTTCATCCAGGCCATGCACGAAGCCTACCTGCGCGAAGAATCGCCGGCGGCCCGTGACTCCATCGCCCAGATCCTGATCAACTCGCGCATGTGCGCCACCGGCCATCGCCCGATCTGTCAGGACACCGGTATCGTTACCGTGTTCGTGCGCGTGGGCATGGACGTACGTTGGGATGGCGCCACCATGGGCCTGGACGACATGATCAACGAAGGCGTGCGTCGCGCCTACAACCTGCCGGAAAACGTCCTGCGTGCCTCCATCCTCGCCGACCCGGCCGGTGCGCGCAGGAACACCAAGGACAACACCCCGGCGGTCATCCACTACTCCATCGTCCCGGGTAACACCGTTGAAGTGGACGTGGCGGCCAAGGGTGGCGGTTCCGAAAACAAGTCGAAAATGGCCATGCTCAACCCGTCCGACTCGATCGTCGACTGGGTGCTCAAGACCGTCCCGACCATGGGCGCCGGCTGGTGCCCACCGGGCATGCTGGGCATCGGCATCGGCGGCACCGCCGAGAAAGCCGCAGTGATGGCCAAGGAAGTGCTGATGGAATCCATCGACATCCACGAGCTGTTCAAGCGCGGCCCCTCCAACCGTATCGAAGAGATGCGCCTGGAGCTGTTCGAGAAGGTCAACCAGTTGGGCATCGGCGCCCAGGGCCTGGGCGGCCTGACCACCGTGCTCGATGTGAAGATCATGGATTACCCGACCCACGCTGCGTCGTTGCCGGTGTGCATGATCCCCAACTGCGCCGCCACCCGTCATGCGCACTTCGTGCTCGACGGTTCGGGCCCGGCGTCGCTGGAAGCGCCACCGCTGGACGCCTACCCGGAAATCGTCTGGGAAGCCGGCCCGTCGGCCCGTCGCGTCAACCTCGACACCCTGACCCCGGAAGAAGTGCAGAGCTGGAAGCCGGGCGAAACCGTGTTGCTCAACGGCAAGATGCTCACCGGTCGCGACGCCGCGCACAAGCGCATGGTCGAGATGCTGAACAAGGGCGAAACCCTGCCGGTGGACCTCAAGGGGCGTTTCATCTACTACGTCGGCCCGGTTGATCCGGTGCGTGAAGAAGTGGTTGGCCCGGCCGGCCCGACCACCGCGACGCGGATGGACAAGTTCACCCGTCAGATCCTCGAGCAAACCGGCCTGCTGGGCATGATCGGCAAATCCGAACGCGGCCCGGCTGCGATCGAAGCGATCAAGGACCACAAGGCCGTGTACCTGATGGCCGTGGGCGGCGCCGCTTACCTGGTGGCGCAAGCCATCAAGCAGTCGCGCGTTGTCGCGTTTGCCGAGCTGGGCATGGAAGCGATCTACGAGTTCGACGTCAAAGACATGCCGGTTACCGTTGCGGTAGACAGCAAGGGCGAGTCTGTGCACATCACCGGTCCTGCCATCTGGCAGAAGAAGATCAGTGACAGCCTGGCGGTGGAAGTGCAGTAAGCGCTTTCCTGCAAGGACAAGGCGATTGCGGCCCCATGGCCCGGTCGCCTTTTTTGTGCCTGAAGAGAATGTCATGGCAGACTCGGTTAGGTGGGAGCTGGCTTGCCTGCGATGGCCATGGGTATCTACACAACTTTCAGTTGACCAATCTCCCTGTGGGAGCTGTCGAGCTTTAGCGAGGCTGCGAAAGCGGTGGGTCAGGCGACCAAAATGCCAGCAGTGCCGCCGCTTTCGCAGCCTCGCTGGGGCTCGACAGCTCCCACATTTTGAACCGAGTTCGACATCAATACCGGTCGGCTCTAAGGCCGCCGCGCTTTGTTTTTGATCTTGATCTGAGGCGCCCCGTCAACCACGCTGGCCGTAATTCGATATTGATTTGGGGGGTAAACCGGCAGGACGCCGGTTTAGCCGCCCCGCGCCATGGATGGCGCGTGGCGGCGGCCCCCCAAATCAATGTCGGATTACGGGCATGCCGAGCCTAGGCGAGGCACCGAGTGGTGGGGCGAAGCGTTTTGGGTTACTTTTTGCGCTCTTCAAAAAGTGACCCGCCGTAAGGGCGGAACCCTAAGCCGCCGTTACCGCAGCAACGGATATGTACTCGGTCAAACCCAAAAAAAACGGTCGGCCCGAAGGCCGCCAAGCAAGCTCCTCGCCACACACCGTTGAAAATTGTGTAGATACCCATGCTGCGATGGCATCACCTCGGTGCAACAGAAAAACCGAGGCGCCTGCATCGCAGCGGTGCGGCGATCCGACAAGCCAGCTCCCACATGACCGGGTTCGCCACAGGATTCGAGCGGGTCATGCTATGGTGCTCTCCCCTTCCCGCGCCTGTCCATCACCGTATGATCGTGATCCCTCGCCCCCTGCGCCTGACCTTCTATTCCCTGCTGATCATCGCCGGAGCCGTGCTGGCTGCCGCCCTGGCCACGCGCCATGCCGAACGCCAGGCCCTGGTGGACGACGCCGCCCGCGCCAATCAGCAGCTCGCGCTGTACGCCAACTCGCTGCACACCCTGATCGAACGCTACCGCGCCCTGCCCGCCGTACTGGCGCTGGACTCGGAGATGATCAATGCCTTGAAAGGCCCGCTGGATGCCGCCACCCAGGACCTGCTCAACCGCAAGCTGGAACGCATCAACGGCGCCGCACAGTCTTCCACCCTGGAGTTGATGGACCGCACCGGCCTGGCCGTAGCGGCCAGTAACTGGAACTTGCCCAGCAGTTATGTGGGGCACAACTACGCGTTCCGTCCGTATTTCAGCCAGACCTTGAGCCAGGGCACCGGGCGGTTTTATGCGGTGGGTGTGACCACCGGCATTCCGGGGTATTTCCTGTCCAGCGCGGTGCTGGATGAGCATGAGCAGTTCCTTGGCGCCATGGTGGTCAAGCTGGAGTTCCCCGAGCTTGAGCGCGAGTGGGCCCAGGGCAATGACCTGCTGATGGTCAGCGATGCGCGTGGCATCGTATTTATCGCCAATCAGCCCGGCTGGCGTTATCGCAACCTGCGGCCGTTGTCGGCCGACGACCTGGCCGAACTCAAGGCTACCCGCCAATACGACAAAAAATACCTGCAGGCGCTGGAGATGCAGGCGCTGAAACGCTTTGACGAAAACAGCAACCTGATGCGCGTCAACGGCCCGGATGGCAACGCCAATTACATCTGGGAATCCCTGCCGTTAAAGGCTGAAGGCTGGACCCTGCACCTGCTGCGCAAACCGCAGTTTGCCTTCGAGGACCAACGCAACGCCGGCCTGGCCGCCGCCGGCTCCTGGCTGGCGCTGGTGTTCCTGGTGCTGTTCCTGACCCAACGCTGGCGCCTGGCCCGCTTGCGTCAGCGCAGTCGCGAAGAGCTTGAGCAACTGGTGGAAGAGCGTACCCAGGCACTGCGCACCGCCCAGGACGGCCTGGTGCAATCGGCCAAGCTGGCGGCGCTGGGGCAAATGTCGGCCGCCCTCGCCCACGAGATCAATCAACCGCTCACGGCGCAGCGCATGCAGCTCGCCACCTTGCGCCTGCTGCTGGATCACGGCCGCGTCGACGACGCCTACAAGGCCATCACGCCACTGGACGAGATGCTCACCCGCATGGCCGCGCTCACCGGCCATCTCAAGACCTTCGCGCGCAAAAGCCCGAGTGGCCTGCGCGAACGTCTGGATTTGGCCACGGTGGTCGATCAGTCCCTGCAGCTGCTCGATGCACGCCTGCGCGATGAAGCCATCGGCGTTGTGCTCGACCTGACCCGCCCCGCCTGGGTACGCGGCGACGCGATCCGCCTGGAGCAGGTGCTGATCAACCTGCTGCGCAACGCGCTCGACGCCATGGCCGACAAGCCGCGCAAACGCCTGGAGATCCGCCTGCATGCCGATGAACAGCTGTGGCAACTCAGCGTCAGCGACAGTGGCGGCGGGATTGCCGACGAACACCTCAACAGTGTGTTCGACCCCTTCTTCACCACCAAGCCCGTGGGTGATGGCCTCGGCTTGGGGCTGGCGGTGTCCTACGCTATCGTGCACGAATTGGGCGGTCGCCTGATCGCCGGCAACCGCGGGGACGGCGCGCAATTCACCTTGACCTTGCCTATTGCGCTGGAGACACCCGACCTATGTTGAACGCGGTGATTGTGGTCGATGACGAAGCCAGCATCCGCACGGCCGTCGAACAGTGGCTGAGCTTGTCAGGGTTCGCGGTGCAGTTGTTCAGCCGTGCCGAGGAATGCCTGGCGCAGCTGCCCAGAGACTTTCCCGGCGTGATCCTGAGCGACGTGCGCATGCCGGGGCTGAGCGGCCTGGAGCTGCTGGCCGAAGTGCAGCGCCGCGATGCGGATTTGCCGGTGATTTTGCTGACGGGCCACGGCGATGTGCCAATGGCGGTTGAAGCCATGCGCGACGGTGCCTACGACTTCCTGGAAAAACCCTTCAGCCCCGACGCCCTGCTCAACAGCCTGCGCCGCGCCCTGGACAAGCGCGGGCTGATCCTGGAGAACCGTCGCCTGCACCAACAGGCCGACCATCGTGCGCAGTTGGACTCGACCCTTCTGGGGGTGTCGCGAGCGCTGCAGACCCTGCGCCGTCAGGTCCTGGAATTGGCGAGCTTGCCGGTCAACGTGCTGATTCGTGGCGAGACCGGCAGCGGCAAGGAGCTGGTCGCCCGTTGCCTGCATGACTTCGGCCCACGGGCGAAGAAACACTTTGTGGCGCTCAACTGCGCGGCGATCCCCGAGCAACTGTTTGAGGCCGAGCTGTTCGGCCACGAAAGCGGCGCGTTCACCGGCGCCCAGGGCAAGCGCATCGGCAAACTCGAATACGCTCACGGCGGCACGCTGTTTCTCGATGAAATCGAAAGCATGCCGCTGGCCCAGCAAGTGAAGCTGCTGCGCGTATTGCAGGAACAGAAACTTGAACGGCTGGGCTCCAACCAGAGCATCCACGTGGACCTGCGCATCATCGCCGCCACCAAGCCGGACCTGCTGGACGAGGCCCGCGCCGGTCGCTTTCGTGAAGACCTGGCCTACCGCTTGAACGTCGCGCAATTGCGCCTGCCGCCCTTGCGTGAGCGCCGCGAAGACATCCCGCTGCTGTTCGACCACTTTGCACAGAGCGCCGCCGAGCGCCTGGGTCGCAGCGTCGAGCCCTTGAGCGGGGTGCAACTGGGGCGCCTGCTCGGCCATGACTGGCCGGGCAACGTGCGTGAACTGGCCAACGTCGCCGAGCGCCAGGTACTCGGCCTTGCCGAGCCGGAGCCGGAGGGCGTCGAGGCCGGACAATCCCTGGCGGCGCAGCAGGAAGCGTTCGAAGCGCATTGCCTCAAAGCCGCGCTGGCTCGGCACAAAGGCGATATCAAGGCGGTGCTGGCCGAGCTGCAACTGCCGCGCCGGACGCTGAATGAAAAAATGCAGCGGCATGGGTTGGTGCGGGAGATGTTTCTCCAGCAACCTTGAGGCCGCCATCGCAGGCAAGCCAGCTCCCACATTCGACGGTGTTCACACATCAAAAGTGGGAGCTGGCTTGCCTGCGATGGCGCCAGTCGCCATAAGCGGATTCCCGCTCACCACCTAACAATCATCGGCAACTATCCGCTTAAAAAAATCCTGTAACCCTTCTATTCCGGGCCTTCACCCACCTGGCACAGCTCCTGCTATAGCCCAAGCCAGGCAGTGCTCAAGCACGCTCCACAAAAACAATTAGATGAAGGATCCTTCAATGGATAACTCCAACTCCCTGCCTCTGGGGTCGGCGGCTGCGCCGGCAAAAGCGCGCACTACTTCCAGCCGGATCAAATCGATCTTCAGCGGATCGGTCGGCAACATGGTCGAGTGGTACGACTGGTATGTCTACGCCGCCTTCTCGCTGTATTTCGCCAAGGCCTTTTTTCCCAAAGGCGACACCACCGCTCAATTGCTCAACACCGCCGCGATCTTCGCCGTAGGCTTCCTGATGCGCCCGATCGGCGGCTGGCTGATGGGCCTGTATGCCGATAAGGTCGGGCGTAAAAAAGCGCTGATGGCCTCGGTCTACCTGATGTGCTTCGGTTCGCTGCTGATTGCCCTGAGCCCAGGCTACGAAATCATTGGTATCGGTGCACCGATCCTGCTGGTGTTTGCGCGCTTGCTGCAAGGTCTGTCGGTCGGGGGCGAGTACGGTACCTCCGCCACTTACCTCAGCGAAATGGCAACCAAGGAACGTCGTGGTTTCTATTCCAGCTTCCAGTACGTGACCCTCATCTCCGGCCAGCTCATCGCGCTGGCCGTGCTGATCGTGCTGCAGCAAACCCTGACCACCGAACAGCTGTACGCCTGGGGCTGGCGCATCCCGTTCGCCATTGGTGCCCTGTGTGCCGTAGTCGCGCTGTACCTGCGTCGCGGCATGGAAGAAACCGAGTCGTTCACCAAGAAGGAAAAAGCCAAGGAAAGCGCAATGCGCACCTTGATGCGCCACCCCAAGGAGCTGATGACCGTGGTCGGCCTGACCATGGGCGGCACCCTGGCCTTCTACACCTACACCACCTACATGCAGAAATACCTGGTGAACACCGTCGGCATGAGCATTTCCGACTCCACCACCATCTCGGCGGCGACACTGTTCCTGTTCATGTGCCTGCAACCGATTGTCGGCGGGCTGTCGGATAAAGTCGGCCGTCGGCCAATCCTGATCGCCTTCGGCATCCTCGGCACGCTGTTCACCGTGCCGATCCTTACCACCCTGCATACCATCCAGAGCTGGTGGGGCGCGTTCTTTCTGATCATGGCCGCGCTGATCATCGTCAGCGGCTATACCTCAATCAATGCGGTGGTGAAAGCCGAGCTGTTCCCGACCGAAATCCGTGCTTTGGGTGTCGGCCTGCCGTATGCCCTGACCGTATCGATCTTCGGCGGCACGGCTGAATACATCGCGCTGTGGTTCAAGAGCATCGGCATGGAAACCGGCTACTACTGGTATGTGACTGCGTGTATCGCGGTGTCGCTGGTGGTGTATGTGACCATGAAGGACACGCGCAAGCACTCGCGGATCACCACGGACTAAAGGTCTGAGGCGGTAAAAATGTGGGAGCGGCGGTGCGACGACTCGACTTGCTCGCGAATGCGGTGGATCAGTCACAGATGGTTTGACTGACAGACCGCATTCGCGAGCAAGCCCGCTCCCACATTGGTTATGATGCGCCCCCCAGAACCGAGTATGGAACAGGCCATGTCCGACGATATCCACTTCTACGAACCCGCCAACGGCCACGGTCTGCCCCATGACCCGTTCAACGCCATCGTCGGTCCCCGGCCGATCGGCTGGATCTCTTCGCACGACAGCGAGGGCCGCCTGAACCTGGCGCCCTACAGCTTCTTCAATGCGTTCAACTACATTCCGCCGATCATTGGGTTTTCCAGTGTCGGGCGCAAAGACAGCCTGAACAACATCGAACAGACCGGCGAGTTTGTGTGGAACCTGGCCACCCGCCCGCTGGCCGAGCAGATGAACCAGAGCTGCGCGGCCGTATCGCCAGAGGTGAATGAGTTTAAGTTGGCCGGCCTGACGCCGGTGGCTTCGAAAATCGTTGGCGTACCGCGCGTCGGCGAAAGCCCGGTGTCGTTCGAGTGCAAAGTGACGCAGATCATCCAGCTGCAACGTGCCGACAAAGCGCTGGTGCCAAGCTGGCTGGTGCTCGGCGAGGTGGTCGCGGTGCATATTGCCAAGTGGCTGCTCAAGGATGGCATTTACGACACTGCCGCCGCCGAGCCGATCCTGCGTGGCGGCGGCCCGGCGGATTACTTCCAACTGGGGCCTGAGGCGCTGTTCAAGATGTATCGTCCAGGCGCCACCAAACCCTGACTGCAATGCAATCAAAACTGTGGGAGCGGGCTTGCTCGCGAATGCGGTGGTTCAGTTAAAGATGTATTCACTGATACACCGCTTTCGCGAGCAAGTCGAGTCGTCGCACCGCCGCTCCCACATTTATCATCGCCGTCTTTAGGCCCAGGTCAACTGACCCTCTTCGTCCACATCGACCAATCGCTCCAGCTCCACGGTGGCCGCATCATCGGCAGCGGACGCGGTCTTGAACTTCTGCCCTTCAAGGATCTTGTGAAACCGCGGTGCACCCATGCCATCCAGGGTCTTGACGGCGACAGCAGCGCTGTAGCCATCCTCCCCCGGTACTACGGCGGAAACGACTTCGTGGTGGGCAAATTGTTTACGTGCCATGTTGCAGGTCCTGGCCAATGGAAAGTCGGCCATTCTAAACCCTAACCGGCCAGTTGCAGGTACTCGCCATAGGCATGGGCGGCGGATGCATCGGTGAACGTCTGGAAATCCATGCTGCGCACCACCATGTCGTTCAGAAGCTCGGTAAAGATCATCAGGGCGGGCGAGCTGAAGTAGGCGCTCATCGCCTGCTCGCTGCTCCACAAACCTGTGACCAACCACACATCAGGGTCGACCTGGGAATGCTGCAACGAGAATTGCAGGCAACCCTGAGCCTGACGGCCCGGTTCGATCAAACTGCTCAAGCGTGCACCGAGTTCGGTGCTGCACCCGGTGCGGGCGCGGATAAAGGCCATATGGCTCGCGGGAATGGGGGTGGACATGTTCGACTCTCCCGTTGAGAAGTGATGCTCGGCAAGCACTGGTGGGGGTGTGTTGCCACAGGATCAACGATAACGGCGCGGGTCGGGGCGCGGTTAGTCGATTTCTGCCGGCTTATTGCACAATCCTGCGAGAAGCGTAGAGAAGACGTTTGGCAGCCGGTTTTATTCCACGGGCCAACGCCTTGTTTCAGGGAGATGACGGGCGTCACGATTGCCTGATTCACGATAGGTCGCAGGATCAGGCAAGGATTGTGCAGAATCGACGTAACACTGTTTGAAAAGCCGCCGCTAAGCTGAACCCATCGAAGTAGCCCGCAGAGGACGCTCCATGCCGTCGCCCGACCCTAAAGCCATCCCCCTCGATGCCGAGATGGAAAAGCAGCGCGCCGAACTCGCCGGCATCGTGCAACGGCATACCTGGGAGGATGGCTCCTACGGTACGGCCATCACCGCGTTGTTTCTGAACCGCCACAACACACCGCGCGACTTCATGCCGGTGCTGGTCGAGCCTGCCCTGTGCATTCTTGCCAACGGCAGCAAGGAAGTGCGCCTGGCCGACGAGATCTTTGCCTACGATCCGCTCAACTACTTGGTGTTTTCGGTGGCGATGCCCGTGGCCGGGCGGGTCATCGAGGCTACGCCGGAAAACCCCAACCTGTCAGTGCGCATCAATATCGACCCGGCCCAACTCACCGCGCTGATTGCCGAGGCCGGGCCCATGGGCGTGCCGTCGCGCCCGACCTCGCGTGGCATGTACGTCGACCGCATCGACCATCAACTGCTCGACGCCGTGCTGCGCCTGGCGCGTCTGCTGGACACACCCAAAGACATCGCCATGCTCGCGCCGCTGATCAACCGCGAGATCCTCTACCGCTTGCTGCGGGGCCCGCAGGGTTACCGGTTGTATGAAATAGCCGTGGCCAACAGCCAGAGCCATCGAGTCAGCCAGGCGATCACATGGTTGAACCGCAACTATGAGCAACCGCTGCGCATTGATGACCTGGCCAAGGAAGTGAACCTGAGCGTCTCGACCTTGCACCATCGCTTCAAGGCGATCACCGCCATGAGCCCGCTGCAGTATCAGAAGCAACTGCGCTTGCAGGAAGCGCGCCGGTTGATGATTGCCGAAGGGCTGGAAGCGTCGGCGGCGGGGTATCGGGTGGGGTATGAAAGCCCGTCGCAGTTCAGTCGGGAGTACAGCCGGTTGTTTGGTGCGCCGCCCCTGAGAGACCTGGCCCGGTTGCGCCAAAGCATCTAGAGACTACTGTAGGAGCGAGCTTGCTCGCGAAGATCGTTAACGATGACGAGGGAAACCTGAAGGACTGCGGCGCTCTCTGGTTTTTCGCGAGCAAGCTCGCTCCTACAATTAGTCAGCTGGCCTCAGTCCAAGCCGCGCGGCAGTTGCAACGTCACACGCAACCCACCCTCGCGCAAATTCTGCAAACTCACTTCACCGCCATGGCTATGGGCAATGTTGCGCGCGATCCCCAACCCCAAGCCATAGCCCTGTTGCTGCCCCGCCAGGCGGAAGTGCGGTTCGAACACCTGCTCCAGACGTTGCTCCGGAACCCCAGGCCCTTCGTCATCCACGTGCAGGACGAATTGCGCGCCGTCATCCTCGATGTGCAGATGAGCGTTCTGCCCGTACTTCAACGCATTGTCGATCAGGTTGCCGATGCAACGCTTGAGCGCCAGTGGTTTACCCGGGTATGCGCTCAATGCACGCCCGTACTGGGTGACGCGGCCATTGCCATTGGGCGCCACGTAAGGTTCCACCAGGCAGTCGAGTACATGATTGAGGTCCACCGGCTCGATGTTCTCGTGAATATCCGTATCTTTCACGCACTGCAGCGCGCCTTTGACCAGCAACTCCAGCTCATCCAGGTCACGGCCGAACTTGGTTTGCAGGTTTTCGTCTTCGAGCAGTTCCACGCGCAGGCGCAGGCGGGTGATCGGGGTGCGCAAGTCGTGGGAAATGGCGCTGAACAATTGGCTGCGTTCCGTGAGGTAACGGCTGATGCGCTCTCGCATGGCATTGAATGCACGGCCCACTTCCACCACTTCACTGCCTCCGCCTTCAGCGACCGGTTCCACATCGGCGCCCAGGGACATGTCCCGCGCCGCCCGCGCCAGGCGCTTGAGGGGCCGACTCTGCCAGTGCACCAGCAAACCGATAAACAGCAACAGGAAACCGCTGGTCAGCACAATGAACCACACTTGCTGGGAAGGCAGGCCCTGTTCTTCGAGGCTGGTGTAGGGCTCGGGCAACAGCGAGGCGATATAAAGCCATTCGCCAGGCGCGAGCTGGATCTGGGTGACCAGCACCGGCGGGTTCACCGGCTCCAGGGTCAGCGCGTAGTGGGCCCAGGAACGCGGCAGCTCATCGAGCTTCAGGCCGGCATTGAAAATGCGCAGGTCTTCGGCGCTGACAAACTCCACCGAGATAAGCACATCGCCCCCCAGGGTCTGACGCAGCACTTCGTCCACCACATCGAGCACCGCTTGTTTGCGCGGCGTTTGCGGCAGTATTTGCATGTCCAGTGGCCGGTCGTTCAGGGTGACGACGAAACGCGTGCCGCCCATGCTGCGTAACTGGTCGAGGACCAACGGGCGATACGCCACGGGCAACGAACGGAAATAACTTGCGCTGGCGGTCATCGAATGCGCCAGGCTGCGGGCGCTGGTGACCAGGCCTTCGAGCTGGGTGGCACGCAATTGCGAGACCCAGATCACGCTGGACAGCGCCTGGGCAAACAACACGGCCAGCAGCGTCAGCAGCAGCATGCGCCCCAGCAGTGAGCGCGGCACGGGGAAACGTCGGCGGCGTTCGGTTACCTGTTCAATGGGCATTGCCGGCAACCACGCTGGCTGCCAGTTGATAACCGCTGCCGCGCACGGTGCGGATCAGCCTCGGTGGTTTTTCGGTGTCGCGCAGGCGCTGGCGCAAGCGGCTGACGGCCATGTCGACGATACGGTCCAGCGGCATCAGGTCGCGACCACGGGTGGCGTTGCCGATGGTGTCGCGGTCAAGGATCTGTTGCGGGTGGTCGAGAAACAATTTGAGCAGGGCAAAGTCGGCGCCGGAGAGGATGACTTCTTCGCCATCCACATGGAACAGGCGGTGGCTGATCATATCCAGGCGCCATTCATCAAACACCAGCACGTCGCCACCACTGCTGCGCTCCTGGCCAAACTGGCAACGGCGCAACAACGCCTTGATCCGCGCTTGCAACTCACGCGGGCTGAAGGGCTTGCCGATATAGTCATCGGCGCCCAGTTCCAGGCCGATCACACGGTCGGCCTCATCGGAGCTGGCGGTGAGCATGATGATCGGCACCTGCGCCTGGCGCGGGTGCTGGCGGATCCAGCGGCAGAGGCTGAAGCCGTCTTCGTCCGGCAGCATCACATCAAGGATGACAAGGTCGCAGGGCGCCTCGTTCATCGCCTGGCGGAACCCGGCGCCATCCGGCACGCCACGCACCTGGAAACCGGCGCGACTGAGGTAGGTTTGCAGCAATTCGCGGATTTCCTGGTCGTCGTCGACGAGGAGAATCGATTTACTGATTACGCTCACGGGGTCCTCCTTGTTGTTATGGCCAAGCTTAAACCATCTGGCGCCTATAGGGCCGCCTTCGCGAGCAAGCCCGCTCCCACATTCAATCCCATTCCAGCTGGAGAAATACGGTCGAATGTGGGAGCGGGCTTGCTCGCGAAGAGGCCATCAGCCCCTACGCAAAAGCCTGCTCAAGCGCCACACCCGCCCCAGTCAACCCCGAATACGGCGCGGTCACCAGCCACACCGGGATGCCCTTGAAGTAGTCGCTCATGCAACCTTTGTCGGCAAAGCTTCTGGTAAACCCGCTGGTGATAAAGAAGTCGGCAAACCTCGGGATCACCCCGCCCACGATGTACACACCGCCGCGGCCACCAGTGGTCAGCACATTGTTGCCCGCCACCCGGCCCAGCCAGATGCTGAACTGGTCCAGCACTTCCATCGCCACCGGGTCGCCGGCCAGGCCTGCGGCCGTGATGGCCTCGGGCGTTTCCAGCACTGGCGCATGGCCGTCGACCGCGCAGATCGCCCGGTAGAGGCGTGGCAACCCGCCACCGCTCAAGGCGGTTTCAGCGCTGACATGCCCGATCTCGCTGTAAATATGCTGCCACAGCTGGGTTTCCCGAGGGCTGCTCAGGGGCAGGTCGACATGTCCGCCCTCCCCTGGCAACGCGGCAAAGCGCCCCGCGCCCAGGTCCAGCAAGGTGCCGACGCCCAGGCCAGTGCCCGGGCCGATCACCACGGCCGGCCGCAGGGGCTCCGGCGTGCCTTCGCAGACCACGCGGAATTCGTCGGGCTTGAGCTGGGTCATGCCCAGGGCCATGGCCGAGAAATCATTGATCAGCAGCAGTTCATCCACCTGCAATGTCTGGCAAAACGCAGTCTTGCTCAAGCGCCAGTGATTGTTGGTGAATTTAAATTCATCGCC
This sequence comes from Pseudomonas sp. SWRI18, assembly GCF_014268345.1. Classification (NCBI taxonomy): domain Bacteria; kingdom Pseudomonadati; phylum Pseudomonadota; class Gammaproteobacteria; order Pseudomonadales; family Pseudomonadaceae; genus Pseudomonas; species Pseudomonas sp. SWRI18. The sequence goes on along the minus strand of NZ_JACCQQ010000008.1, from coordinate 36,346 downwards.
GCTCACCGGCCCCGCCACCGACAGGCAGACAGCGCCGATGTCGCCGATGTGCAGGCCTTCCCCTTTGAGGTAGACCTTGATCGCGTCCTCAGGGCTGGAATGATCCGCCGTGGCCTGCACTCGAATCGAATGCAGTGCCTGATCGCGCCACAACGCAAAACGCGCGTTGGTCCCCCCGATATCACCGACCAGCGCTAACTTCACTTAAGCGTCTCCAAAGCACAGGTAAAGGCGCTGGCGCCCTGCTCTGCGGAGCTGGCGGCCAGGCGCATAAATGCAAACAGCTCGCGACCGGCGCCCACGTTATTGCCCAACAGGCCAGTGGCAGGCGTGCGCGCTGCAAATTCTTCGGCGTCCACCTTAAGCTCCAAGGTGCCCTTCACGCCATCCACGCGAATAATATCGCCATCGCGTACCCGCGCCAGTGGCCCGCCGCTCTGGGCTTCGGGGTTGACGTGAATCGCGGCGGGGATCTTACCCGACGCGCCGGACATACGCCCGTCCGTTACCAAGGCGACCTTGAAGCCACGGTCCTGCAAGACGCCGAGGAACGGCGTCATCTTGTGCAATTCCGGCATGCCGTTGGAGCGCGGGCCCTGGAAGCGCATCACTGCGACAAAGTCTTTTTCCAGCTGGCCGGCCTTGAACGCATCGGCCAGGTCCTGTTGATCCTGGAACACCACCGCAGGCGCTTCGACGACTTGGTGCTCCGGGGCTACCGCCGACACTTTCATCACGCCGCGCCCCAGGTTGCCTTCCATCACGCGCAAGCCGCCTTCCGGGGAAAACGCACGGGCCACGGGGCGCAGGATGGTTTCGTCGAGGCTCTCGATGGGACCGTCGCGCCAGATCAGCTCGCCATCGACCAAAAACGGTTCCTGGACATAACGGCTCAAGCCCTTGCCGGCCACGGTGTTGACGTCTTCGTGGAGCAGCCCGGCTTCGAGCAACTCGCGGATCAGGAACGACATGCCGCCCGCCGCCTGGAAGTGGTTGATGTCGGCCTTGCCGTTTGGATACACGTGGGACAGGGTCGGCACCACCTCGGAGAGGTCGGCCATGTCGTCCCACGTAAGGATAATGCCCGCCGACATGGCGATGGCCGGCATGTGCAGCGTGTGATTGGTGGAACCGCCAGTGGCGTTAAGCGCAACAATGGCGTTGACGATGGATTTCTCGTCGACGATCTCGCCGATCGGCGTGAAGTTACCGTTGGCCTTGGTCAGGCGCGTGACCTGGTGCGCGGCTTCGCGGGTCAGCGCATCACGCAGCGGCGTGTAGGGGTTGACGAACGAGGCGCCCGGCAAGTGCAGGCCCATCACTTCCATCAGCAACTGGTTGGTGTTGGCGGTGCCGTAGAAAGTACAGGTGCCGGGGCTGTGGTAGGACTTCATCTCCGATTCCAGCAGCTCTTCGCGGCTGGCCTTGCCTTCGGCGTAGCGCTGGCGCACGTCGGCCTTCTGCTTGTTGGAAATGCCCGACGGCATCGGCCCGCCCGGTACAAAGATCATCGGCAGGTGGCCGTAGCGCAGCGCGCCCATCATCAGGCCGGGGACGATCTTGTCGCAGATGCCCAGCATCAGCGCGGCGTCGAACATGTTGTGGGACAGCGCTACCGCCGTGGACATGGCAATGACTTCACGGCTGAGCAGGCTGAGCTCCATGCCGGGCTCGCCCTGGGTCACACCGTCGCACATGGCCGGGGTGCCGCCGGCGAACTGGCCGACCGAGCCGACTTCGCGCAGGGCTTTCTTGATTTGTTCCGGGAAGTGTTCGTACGGCTGATGCGCCGAGAGCATGTCGTTATATGAAGAAACAATTGCCACGTTGGCGGCATTCATCATGCGCAGACTATTTTTATCTTCAGTGCCGCAACCGGCCACGCCGTGGGCGAAGTTGGCGCACTGCAGCTTGCCGCGCATCGGACCGTCGCTGGCTGCGCCGCGAATGAGCGCAAGGTAAGCCTCGCGGGTGGCGCGGCTGCGGGCGATAAGCCGTTCGGTGACCTCAAGGACGCGGGGATGCATGTGTAGAACTCCAGGCTAACGGATGTGGCGACCTGAGTGTCTATGCTGATCAAACGCCCGCAGCACATGGGATGGCAGAGAGTCGTTTGGATCATCGGACCAGTTGATTCAGGTCACTCGTTGTAGATTGAACAAAATATTGCCACTAAAAAGGCTTGTTTTCTATTTTTATGCGAATAATCTTGTAATTCTTACAACAAATCGACGATAGGCGCTTTCCAATGACTCTTCGTATCGCAATCAATGGTTTTGGCCGTATCGGCCGTAATGTCCTGCGCGCACTGTATACCCAAGGCTACCGCCAGGATTTGCAGATCGTCGCCATCAACGATCTGGGCGACAGTTCGATCAATGCCCACCTGCTCAAATACGACACCGTGCATGGCACTTTCGACGCAGAGGTCGCCCACGATCAGGAAAGCCTGACCGTCAATGGTGACCGGATTGCCGTCAGCGCCATTCGCAACCCCGCCGACCTGCCGTGGGCCGCGCATAATATCGACGTGGTGTTCGAATGCACCGGCCTGTTCACCGACCGCGACAAGGCGGCCGCCCATATCAGCGCCGGCGCGCGCAAGGTGATCATCTCGGCACCGGCCAAGGGCGCGGACGCCACCGTGGTCTATGGCGTAAACCATGACATTCTGCGTCAATCGCACCAGATCATCTCCAACGCCTCGTGCACCACCAACTGCCTGGCGCCGGTTGCCCAGGTGCTGCACCGCGAGCTGGGCATCGAAAGCGGCCTGATGACCACCATCCACGCCTACACCAACGACCAGAACCTGACCGACGTCTATCACACCGACCCGTACCGTGCGCGTTCGGCCACCCAGAACATGATCCCGAGCAAAACCGGCGCCGCCGAAGCGGTGGGCCTGGTCCTGCCGGAACTGGCGGGCAAATTGACCGGCATGGCCGTGCGCGTGCCGGTGATCAACGTGTCACTGGTAGACCTTACCGTGCAACTGAAGAAGGAAGCCACGGCAGAGGAAGTCAACGCGCTGCTCAAGGACGCCAGCCAGCATTCGAAGATCCTCGGCTACAACACTCTGCCGCTGGTTTCCAGCGACTTCAACCACAACCCGCTGTCGTCGATCTTCGATGCCAACCACACCAAGGTCAGCGGCAAATTGCTGAAGGTGCTGGCCTGGTACGACAACGAATGGGGCTTCTCCAACCGTATGCTGGATAACTGCCTGGCGCTCTGCAACGCTGAATAACCCTGTTATGGGAACCGGGCTTGTGTGGGAGCGGGCTTGCTCGCGAAAGCGGTGGGCCAGTTGGCATATCCATCGACTGACCCACCGCCTTCGCGAGCAAGCCCGCTCCCACAGTTGTCCTGCGCAAGGCCATGGAAATAGCCACTTGCCATTTCAGTTGATGATAAGCATTATCATTAACTGCAAACCGGTCTGGTATCTCTGTGAGCCAATCTCGCTTCAACCACGTCTTTCTCACCCAACGGGTGATTCTGCTTCGTACCCTGCAGCGCATGGTGAATAACCACAGCACCGCTGAGGACCTGTTGCAGGAAACCTACCTGCGCGTCACCCGGGCCCTGAGCGAGCGGCCGATCGATCACCTTGAACCCTTCGTTTATCAGACCGCGCGCAACCTGGCGCTGGATCATCTGCGCGCGCGCAGGATCCAGGCCCGTACATTGCAGGAAGATGTACCGCTGGACGTACTGCAAAGCGTCGCCGCTCCCATCAGTACGCCCGAAGATGCCACCCAGGCCGAGCAACTGCTCGAGCACCTGAGTGTCAGCCTCGGCCAGTTGAGCCCGCGTCAGCAGCAGATCTTCATCCTCAGTCGCCTGCACGGTTGCAGCTATCAGGAGATCGCCGATCAGTTGCAGGTGTCCTTGAGCACCGTGCAAAAGGAACTGAAATTGATCATGGCCATCTGTGTAGGTGTGGCCGAGCGACTGGATCGGCCTTAAGCTGCACCCGACTGAAGTGTCGACACAAGCTGTGGGAAACGATGAATAGAACGTGGCGAAGACCCGAGGCACACCGTGACGGACCCGAATAAACTGCGCCCCCATGAGCTGGCTCATGAGGTGTTGCAAGACACGGCTATGGACCAGGCCCTCGATTGGCTGATCGCCTTGCAATGCCCGCAGCCCGGCCAGCAGGCCGAGTTTGAAGCCTGGCTGGCCGGTGATCCAACCCACGCCCAGGCGTTCGCCAAAGCCCAGGCCGCCTGGGGTGGCGCGCCGGTGCACAGTGCCGCCGTTGCCCTGGCGGCGCCGCGCAAGCCCAGCGCCTGGCGCCGGATCAAGCCGCATTGGAAACCGTTGGCCACGGCCGCCGTGCTGCTGATCGGCCTGTTCAGCTTCAGCAACCTGCCGGTGCGCCTGCAAGCCGACCACCTTACCGTGGTGGGCGAACGCCAGCGCCTGCAACTGGACGACGGCTCCAAGGTGCTGCTGAACACCAACTCGGCGTTCTCCAGCACCATCCGCGACCACCAGCGCATCGCCCGCCTCTACCAGGGTGAGGCGTTCTTCGAAATAGCCCCGGGCCACGGCCTGCCCCTGGAAATAGACGCCGGCCCGGTGCGCGCCAGTGTGCGCGATACCGCCTTTGCCGTGCGCTACCTCGACGGTGAAGCCCAGGTGCAAGTGCAGCGCGGCGATGTCGACCTGAGCAACAACGTGAACGATGCCCGTGTGCGCCTGAGCGCGGGTGAAAGTATCCGCATCGGGCCCAAGGGCTTCGGCCAGCCTGCCAAGCTGGATGCCAACAAAGACCTGGCTTGGGTGCAAGGTCGGCTGGTCTTCGAAAACTGCCCGATGGGCGAAGTGCTCGCCGAGCTGCGGCGCTACTACCCCGGCTGGATCGTCAGCACCAACAACAGGCTCGCCAGCGTGGCCGTCACCGGCAACTACCGGCTCGACCAACCGCTGGACGTGGTGCGCTCCCTGGCGCATATCACCTCGGCCAAGCTGTCGGAATATCCGGCGCTGGTCATCTTGAACTAAATGAGAATTATTTTTACTCGATAGCAGGCGGCGGTACGTCTCGTCTTAGTCAATGCAACTGATTCCTATTTGGTCAGTGCGCAACTATAAGATTCGTACCCCCGGAGCGCTCTCGATGTCCTCTTGTTTTAACCGCCGGTCTTCTTCGCCCGTCCTGTCCTTGCTGGCCGCTACCCTCCTGCTGGCCGGCGTGCCGGTGATGACCGCCAGCGCCGCCGAACCTGCGCCCCGCAGCCACGGCAACTACACCTTCAGCATCGAGCAGCAGCCACTGGTTTCGGCACTCAATGCCTTTACCACGGTAACCGGCTGGCAAGTCGGCCTGCCGGCGGAACTGGGCCAGGGCGTGTCGTCGCCCGGCGTACGCGGCCCGCTGTCACCGGAAAAAGCCCTGGACCGGCTGTTGGTGGGGACCAACCTGAGCTACCGCAAACTGGGCCACAACAACATCGTCCTGGAAAAGCGCACAGCGGGCAGCACCCTCAACCTGCAACAGGTGACCATCAGCGCCACCCGCAACGAGCAGGACGTGAGCAGCGTACCGAGCACCGTCAGCGTGCAGGAACGCGAAGCACTCGACCGCCAGAACGTGAATACCATTCGTGAACTGGTGCGCTATGAACCCAACGTCTCGGTAGGCGGCGCCGGGGGCCGCTCGAGCAATTCGGGCTACAACATTCGCGGCATCGACGGCGACCGCATCCTCACCCAGGTGGATGGTGTGGAAGTGCCGGACAACTTCTTCAACGGCCCCTATGCCAAGACCCGCCGCAACTACGTCGACCCGGAAATCGTCAAGCGCGTGGAGATCCTGCGCGGCCCGGCCTCGGCGCTGTACGGCAGCAGCGCCATCGGCGGCGCCGTCAGCTATTTTACCCTCGACCCGGATGACATTATCAAACCCGGTCAAGACTACGGCGCCCGCCTGAAGACCGGCTACAGCTCCGCCGACGAGAGCTGGCTGACCTCCGGCACCGTCGCCGGTCGCGTACAGGACTTCGACGGCTTGCTGCACCTGAGCCAGCGCAATGGCCACGAAATGGAGTCCTACGACGGCAACAACGCCACCGGCCTGGCGCGCACCGGCGCCAACCCGGAAGAGGCACGCACCACCAACGTGTTGGCCAAGCTGGGTTGGAACTACGGCGATGACAATCGCCTTGGGCTGACGTACGAGAAGTACAAGGATGATCGTGACGTCAACCTGAAAAGCGCCGTGGGCGGGCCGTTCACCGGCGGGCGCGGCTTCAACTTCTACCGTGCGCGGTCCGGCAACGACACCATCACCCGCGAGCGTTTCGGTATCGAAAACCGCTTCGCCCTGGACTCGCCGATTGCCGATCAGATCAAGACCAGCCTCAACTACCAGATCGCCAAGACCGACCAGTCCACCGCCGAAATCTACCAGCCGTCCCGCCGTGTCTTGCGCACCCGCGAAACCCTGTATGAAGAAAAACAGTGGGTCTTCGATGCCCAGCTGAACAAGGCCTTCAACATCGGCGACACCGATCACCAGGTGACTTACGGCACCACTCTCAAGCAGCAGAAAGTCACCGGCTCCCGCGAAGGCGCCGCCACCTGCCTGGCTGTCGGCAGCGGTTGCACGGCCATCGGCGCACCCAGCCCATCGGCCGGTGACAGCGTGAGGAAGGCCAGCGATTTCCCGGATCCGACCATCAACACTTACTCGCTGTTCGCACAGGACCAGATCGCCTGGGGCAAATGGACATTCCTGCCCGCCGTGCGCTACGACTACACCCAACTCAAGCCCAAATTGACCGAAGAGTTCCTCAACACCGTCGACCCGACGCGGATCTACGCCCACAGCGACAAGGAAAAAACCTGGCACCGTGTGACGCCCAAGTTCGGCCTGACCTATGCGCTGACCGATCACTACACCTGGTTTGGCCAGTACGCTGAAGGCTTCCGCACCCCTTCCGCCAAAGCCTTGTACGGGCGTTTTGAGAACCTGCAGCAGGGTTACACCGTGGAACCCAACCCGGACCTCAAGCCGGAAAGCAGCAAGGGCGTGGAAACAGGGATCCGCGGCAACTTCGATTCCGGTTCGTTTGATATAGCCGTGTTCTACAACAAATACCGCAACTTTATCGACGAGGACGCCTCCGTCGCCGGCGGTACCTCACAGCAATTCGAAGCCAACAACATCAAGCACGCCACCATCAAGGGGATCGAAGCCAAAGGGCGCCTGGACCTTGACGCGTTCGGCGCGCCGCAAGGCCTGTACAGCCAGGGTTCGATTGGCTACACCTATGGCCGCAACGACGACAATGGCGAGGCGCTCAACAGCGTCAACCCGCTCAAGGGCGTATTCGGCCTGGGCTACGACCAGGACAACTACGGTGGCCTGCTGAGCTGGACCCTGGTGAAAAAACAGGATCGCGTCGACAGCACCACCTTCCATGCGCCTGACGGCAGCGCCACGGGCCCGTTCAAGACCCCGGGCTTCGGCGTTCTCGACCTGACCGCCTTCTACAAAGTCACCAACGATGTGACCGTCAACGGCGGCCTCTACAACCTGACCGACAAAAAGTATTGGAACTGGGATGACGTGCGCAGCTACGACGGCGTCGGCGAAGCCGGTGTGACCTCGCCGGCCAACCTCGACCGCTTGACCCAGCCGGGGCGCAACTTCGCGATCAACGTGATCTGGGACATCTAACCCGATCCCACTCACCTCGTCGAAATCTTACCGGCGAGGTGAGGATTTTTTACTGTGCCGCGTCTTCTTGTTCGTCTAGTTGATAACAGCTCTCTTCGGGCACCCAGGCGCTTCCCTTCTAAAGGATTTTTTCATGACCGCTTCCCCTACCCCAGAACGCCCAAGCCTACGCTCCCAGCGCCTGAACCAGATCACCCATGAGCCACACACCAAGCTCGACGCATTGGTCAAGGCCCACGCCCCCTTCGAAACCCAGGCCAACTTCGCGCGCTTCGTCGTGGCGCAGTACCTGTTCCAGTCGGAACTGGTAGCGCTGTACAACGATGCCGAGCTGAACCAGATCGTGCCGGACCTGGCCGAGCGCTGCCGCGCCGAAGCCGCCAGGCTGGACCTGGCCGACCTGGACACCGATGTTCCCGCACCGGTCGCCGGCGCCGTGAAGCACCCCGGCAAGGCCGAAGCCCTGGGCTGGCTGTTCGTGTCGGAAGGTTCCAAACTGGGCGCAGCGTTCCTGATCAAGCGCGCCGTAGGCCTGGGCCTGAGCGAAACCTTCGGCGCCCGCCACCTGGGCGAGCCGGCGGGTGGTCGCGCCGAAGGCTGGAAACGCTTCACCCGCACCCTCGACGCCCTGGAATTCAGCGCCGAGGAAGAAGCCGCAGCGGAAAAAGGCGCGATCGACGCGTTTGTACGCTTCACCGTATTGCTGGAACAGGCGTACGCTAGCGCGCCTGAACTGGTCTGACCCTTGGTTGGAATGCGATAAAAAATGTGGGAGCGGGCTTGCTCGCGAAGGCGGCGTGTCAGTCAAGATGATGTGACTGATCCACCGCCTTCGCGAGCAAGCCCGCTCCCACATTTGGATCTCATTTCATAGTGATTTTCTGCGATATCCTTACCCATGACCGGCAAACCCCAACCCACCTCAAGAATCGCGCAACTCCTCTTCGGCCTGCTGGCCTACGTCAGCCTGGGCATCGGGCTGGTGGCGATTGTCATACCGGGTTTACCCACCACCGAGTTCATCCTGCTGGCCGCCTGGGCCGCCACCAAAAGCTCGCCACGCCTTAGTGCCTGGCTGGAAAACCACCGGCTGTTCGGGCCGATCCTGTCCAACTGGCGCAATGGCAGGATCATCGCCCGCCGGGCCAAGGTCAGCGCCACGTTGAGCATGCTGCTGTGCGCCATCCTGATGCTGGTGATGCTCGACCACGGCTGGCCGATCTACCTGGCGATTGCCGGGATGAGCCTGGGCAACCTGTGGATCTGGTCACGCCCGGAACGGCTTGCAGCACCCGTATAACGCCGCGCGTAGCGTTTTCCTACCACTCATCGCCTGCCTCTCATGAATTGATTTAAGACGCCGATGTTTCAGGCATGGCGTCGAATGGACTTGGCCCTGCCTGCCTGCGTTTTCACCTGTCCATTCGCGAGTGACCTATGTTCGACACCCTCTCCATCCGCCTGAAAATCGTGCTGCTGTCCGGGCTGTGCCTGTTGGGTGTGATCGCGCTGATCATCAGCATCAACCTGTACGAAACAAATCAGAACGACCATCTGATCAGTGATTCAAGCTCGCGAATGCTCACCAGTAGTGTGGAGAACCTGCTGCAATCCAAAGCCGCCGAACAAGCGGTACAGCTACAGAAGACCTTTGGCGAAAACCTGCTGGTGGTGACCGCCCTTGCCGATCAAGTCAAGGACTTGCGCAACCTGGCCGCCAAGCGCTCGCTGGAACCGGGCGCCTTGCGTGAAGAACTCAACCAGAGCCTGCAGACCACCTTTGAACGCAACAGCAAGGTGCTGGGCGTCTGGCTGTCATTCGAGCCCAACGGCCTGGATGGCAAGGATAGCGAATTCATCGACGACAAGGCTCGCGCGTCCAACGAAAAAGGCCGCTTCTCCAGCTACTGGAGCCGCGCCGGCGGCCAAGGCCAGAACACCATCATGGTCGAAGAAGACCTGACCAAGACCACCCTCAACCTTAGCGGTACGCCCTACAACATCTGGTACACCTGCCCGCGGGATACGCGCAGCGTTTGTTTGCTCGACCCGTACGAAGACACGGTGGGCGGCACGCCGGTACTGATGACTACCATTTCCTTGCCATTGATCGTGGACGGCAAGGTTATTGGTGTGGTCGGTCTTGATATCGCCCTCAACAGCCTGCAAGCCCTCACCGATGCCGCGCAAAAAACCTTGTTCGAAGGCGCCACGCACCTGGAGATCATCTCCAGCACCGGCCTGATTGCCGCCTACAGCGGTGAGCCGGCCAAGGTGGGCAAGAACCTGATCGACATCCTCGGTGCCGAGGGCAAGGAAATCGTGCAATTGCTGGCCAGTGACAGCTACGTCAACCGGGAACAGGGGGATACGATCCGCGCGGTTTACCCGGTCAAGCCCATCGCCGATGCAAAGGCCTGGGGCGTGGTGATCAAACTGCCCAAGCACGTGATGCTCGCCGATGCCTTGAAGCTGCAAGGCCTGCTCGACGAAGCCCAGGCCAGCGGCACCCTGAAGGCCTTGCTGGTGGGCGCCGGCGCAGGCTTGCTTGGTTTGTTGCTGATCTGGCTGACCGCCACCGGCGTGACCCGCCCCATCAACAGCGTGGCCGCCATGCTCAAGGACATCGCCAGCGGCGACGGCGACCTTACCCAGCGCCTGGCCTACGCCAAAAAGGATGAGCTGGGCGAACTGGTCAACTGGTTCAACCGCTTCCTCGACAAGCTGCAACCGACCATCGCGCAGATCAAGCAAAGCATCACCGACGCCCGTGGCACCGCTGACCAGTCATCGGCCATCGCGCGCCAGACCAGCGAAGGCATGCAAGTGCAGTTCCGCGAAATCGACCAGGTGGCCACCGCCTCCAATGAAATGAGCGCCACCGCCCATGACGTGGCCAACAGCGCCTCCAACGCCGCCAGCGCGGCACGCGGTGCCGACCAGTCGGCGCGTGAAGGCATGTCGATCATCGAGAAAAGCACCCGCGACATCACAACTCTGGCCGAAGAAGTCAGCAAGGCCGTGGGCGAAGTCGAAGCCCTGGCGGTCAACAGCGAGCAGATCGGCTCAGTGCTGGAAGTGATTCGCAGCATCGCCGAGCAGACCAACCTGCTGGCGCTCAACGCCGCCATCGAAGCGGCGCGCGCCGGAGAAAGCGGGCGAGGATTTGCCGTGGTTGCCGACGAAGTGCGCAACCTGGCCAAGCGTACCCAGGATTCGGTGGAAGAAATTCGCCTGGTAATCGAACGCATCCAGAGCGCCACGCGAGGCGTAGTGGCAACCATGCATTCGAGCCAGAGCCAGGCCCAGAGCAACGCCGGGCAGATCCACCAAGCGGTGCAGGCCCTGGGCAAGATCAGCGAGGCCGTCACCGTGATCAGCGACATGAACCTGCAGATCGCCAGCGCCGCCGAGCAACAGAGCGCGGTGGCCGAAGAGGTCAACCGCAACGTCTCGGCGATCCGCACCGTGACCGAAACCCTCACCGGCCAGGCCACCGAGTCGGCGGCTATCAGCAGCCAACTCAATGCGTTGGCCAGCCAGCAAATGAAGTTGATGGATCAGTTCAAGGTGTAAACCGATCCCTCGGACACCAGAGATCCCCTGTGGGGAGCCGGGCTTGCCCGCGATGCAGACGACTCGGTTTCCCTGAGGGTCCGAGTCGAGACTATCGCAGGCAAGCCAGCTCCCCCAGGATTGTGGTGGTTTAAACGCCGGGCCAGGCTTGCACGAAGGGCGTCAGGTCTTCCTTCGGCGCCGTACGCGGCGGGTTCTGCGGCGTGCCCAGGTAGAGGAAGCCAATCACTTCCTCGCCCGCCGTGAGCCCAAGGCCCTTGGCGACGTGGGCCGAATAGGACAATTCGCCGGTGCGCCACACTGCACCAATCCCCTGTGCATAAGCCGCCAACAGGATGCCATGGGCCGCGCAGGCGGCGGCCAGTAGTTGCTCGGATTTCGGCACCTTGAAATGCTCCTGCAGACGGGCAATCACCACCACCACAAGCGGCGCGCGCAACGGACCGTTCTGCGCCTTGTCGATGGCCGCTTGCGGTGCGTCGGCATCCTGCAGGCGGGCCGCTTCGGCCAGCAGCGTGCCCATCTGCTCGCGGGCAGCGCCTTCAACCGTGAGGAAACGCCAAGGCCGCAATTGCCCGTGGTCGGGCGCACGCATGGCTGCGGCGAACAGCACGTCGCGCTGCTCCTGGGTCGGTGCCGGTTCCAGCAAGCGCGGCACGGAAACACGGTTGAGCAAAGCGTCGAGAGCCTGCATGGCCACCTCCAGAGAAAAATGTGCGGTCATTCTAGCGGGAATGAATCGGATTCGACCAAACGATAATTGCTCTTATTCATTGCGCCCCGCCCTGTTAAACTTTGCGCCCTCATTTTGTGTCTTCGCTCGGGAAACTCGATGTTCCGTTCGCTTTTTTGCCTGTACGCAGCACTGCTGGCCTTGAGCCTGGCTGCCTGCGATGACGCGCCTCGCTTCACCCAGGCCGAGCCCGGTGAATCGCGAGCGGGCGGCGTCGCGACGGTGAACAAGCGCGACCAGAACGCGTTTTCCCTGCCTTCGGCCAACCTGTCGCCCACGCGTCGCCTGGATTTCAGCGTGGGCAACAGCTTCTTTCGCAGCCCCTGGGTGATCGCGCCGTCCACCACCACGGCGCGTGATGGCCTGGGCCCGCTGTTCAACACCAATGCCTGCCAGAACTGCCATATAAAAGACGGTCGTGGCCACCCGCCGTTGCCCGACGCCCCCAATGCGGTGTCGATGCTGGTGCGCCTGTCGATCCCTCTGTCTACCCAGGATCCGCCGGACTATGCGCGCCTCATCGAACAGACCGGCGTGGTGCCCGAACCGGTCTACGGCGGGCAACTGCAGGACATGGCGGTGCCCGGCGTCGCGCCCGAAGGCAAGGTGCGGGTCGACTACACCCCGGTGAACGTCACGTTCAAGGACGGCACGGTGGTCGAGTTGCGCAAGCCGGACCTGCAGATCACCCAGCTCAGCTACGGCCCGATGCACCCGGACACGCGCTTCTCGGCACGCATCGCCCCGCCGATGATCGGCCTGGGTCTGCTCGAAGCCATCAGCGACGCCGATATCCTGCGCAACACCGACCCGAAGACCGCCGCCAAGGGCGCCATCGTCGGCCGCGCCAACCAGGTGTGGGATGACGCCCAGCAGAAAACCGTGCTGGGGCGTTTCGGCTGGAAAGCCGGTCAGCCCAACCTCAATCAACAAAATGTTCACGCGTTTTCTGGTGATATGGGCCTCACCACATCTCTCAGGCCCTTTGATGACTGCACCGCCACCCAAGTCGCCTGCAAACAGGCACCCAACGGCAATGGCCCGCAGGGCGAGCCGGAAGTCAGCGACAATATCCTGCGCCTGGTGCTGTTCTACACGCGTAACCTCGGCGTGCCGGTGCGCCGTGACGTCGACTCGCCGCAGGTGCTGGCCGGTAAGAACCTGTTCTATCAAGCGGGCTGCCAGGGCTGCCATACGCCGTCGTTCACCACGTCGGCCTCTGCCGCCGAACCTGAACTGGCCAACCAGGTGATCCGCCCCTACAGCGACCTGCTGTTGCACGACATGGGCCCGGGCCTCGCCGACAACCGCACCGAATTCAAGGCCGGTGGCCGCGACTGGCGCACACCGCCGTTGTGGGGCATCGGCCTGACGCAGACCGTCAGTGGCCATACCCAGTTCCTGCATGATGGCCGCGCCCGCAACCTGCTCGAAGCCGTGCTGTGGCATGGCGGTGAAGCACAGGCGGCGCAGCAGCATGTGTTGTCCTTCAATGCCGAGCAACGCGCTGCGTTGCTGGCGTTCCTGAATGCTCTATAAGCTTTGCCCCACTTACAGAAGGGAGCTCGACATGTTCCGTCCCAAGTTGTTGTTCACCAGCCTTGCCGCCCTTGCCCTGGGCGCCTGCTCGCCCCAGGACCCGCAAGCGGTGACCTCGGCGGCCATCGCCAAGCAAGTGATCCTGCCAACCTACAGCCGTTGGGTCGAAGCCGACCGCCAATTGGCCGTCAGCGCCCTGGCCTATTGCCAGGGCAAGGAAAGCCTGGATACCGCCCGCGCCGACTTCCTGCATGCGCAGAAAGCCTGGGCCGAACTGCAACCGCTGTTGATCGGCCCGCTGGCTGAAGGCAACCGTGCGTGGCAGGTGCAGTTCTGGCCGGACAAGAAGAACCTGGTCGGCCGCCAGGTCGAGCAACTGGTTGCCAGCCAGCCACAGATCGATGGCGCGGCCCTGGCCAAGTCCAGCGTAGTCGTGCAAGGCCTGTCGGCCTACGAGTACATTCTCTATGACGCCAAGACCGACCTCGCCGACGACGCCCAGAAAGCCCGTTACTGCCCGCTGCTGGTGGCCATCGGCGAGCGTCAGAAGGCCCTCGCCGAAGAAATCCTGGCCAGTTGGAACAGCACCGACGGCATGTTGGCGCAGATGACCAAGTTTCCGAACCAGCGCTACGCCGATTCCCACGAAGCCATCGCCGATCTGTTACGCGTCCAGGTGACCGCCCTGGACACCCTGAAGAAAAAGCTCGGCACGCCGATGGGTCGCCAGACCAAGGGCATTGCGCAGCCGTTCCAGGCCGACGCATGGCGCAGCCAGTCGTCCCTGCAGAGCCTCGAGGCCAGCCTCGCCGCTGCCCAGACCGTGTGGGTCGGGGTCGACAACAAAGGTTTGCGCGGCCTGTTGCCGTCCGAGCAGAAGCCGCTGGCCGACAAGATCGACGCCGCCTATGCCGCATCCTTGAAACTGTTCGCCAGCAACCAGCGCACCCTCAATGAACTGCTGGCCGACGACGCCGGGCGCCAACAGCTCAACGACCTCTACGACAGCCTCAACGTTGTCCACCGCCTGCACGAAGGCGAGCTGGCCAAGGCGCTGGGCATCCAACTGGGCTTTAACGCCAACGACGGTGACTGATGATGCTCAGGCGACAGGTTTTGGCCGTTGGCAGCGTGCTGCTCAGCGCGCTCACGTTGGGTGGCTGGACGCTATTCAAAGGCAAATCCGCGGGCCCGCTGCTGCTGTCGGCGCGCGATGATGCAGACGGCAAGCACTACGCCGTGGGTTATCGCCTGGACGGCAAACAAGTGTTCGCCACCCAGGTCGGCCAGCGTTGCCACGACATCATCAACCACCCGACACTACCGATTGCGCTGTTTGTAGCCCGTCGCCCGGGCACCGAGAGTTACCTGGTCGACCTGCGCAATGGCGCGCTGCTGCAAACCATCACCTCCAACGCCAATCGCCACTTCTACGGCCACGCGGTCATCCACAAGAGCGGTGACTGGCTGTACGCCACCGAAAACGACACGTCCGACCCCGGCCGTGGGCTGCTCGGCGTGTACCGGTTCGAAGGCGAACGGCTGGTGCACAGCGGCGAAATCTCCACCCACGGCATCGGCCCGCACCAGGTGTCGTGGATGCCCGATGGCGAGACCCTGGTGGTGGCCAACGGCGGCATACGTACCGAAGCCGAAAGCCGCGTGGAGATGAACCTCGACGCCATGGAACCGAGCCTGGTACTGATGCAGCGCGATGGCAGCCTGATCAGCAAGGAAACCCTGGGCCAGCAGATGAACAGCGTGCGCCATATGGGGATCGCCAGCGATGGCACCATCCTCACCGGCCAGCAATTCATGGGGCCGTCCCAGGAGCGCTCGGAGTTGCTGGCGATCAAACGTCCGGGCCAGCCGTTCGCGGCCTTCCCGGTGGCCGATGAACAATTGCAGGCCATGGGGCACTACACCGCCAGCGTCGCGGTGCACAGCGAACTGCGCCTGGTGGCGTTGACCGCGCCACGGGGCAACCGCTTCTTCATCTGGGACATGGACAGCGGTGCGCTACGCCTGGATGCGCCCTTGCCTGATTGCGCCGGCGTGGGCGCAGTGGACGATGGGTTTGTCGTGACATCGGGCCAGGGCCGTTGCCGCTTCTACGATTGCCGCCAGAAACAGCTGGTAGCCAAACCGCTGGAGTTGCCGGCTGGGCTCTGGGATAACCATCTGCATCTGATCTGACGCTCAGGCGCTCTCCCCGTAACACTCGTACTGCCCCTACAAGACATACGGAAATGTCTTTCACCCCGCGATCTGTATCCCTACAGAAACTCCCGACTTTACTGCTTATCCCTCCCTTCTTTCTCGTGAAAACTGCGGCGCTCATCGGGCCGCCGGACGGTCCTGCCTGTGCGCCCTTCATGCAGCGCCGCGCAACCTACCCCCATAAGGAACCAGCCATGCCGGGCCGTCGGATGATTACCATGCTCAGCATCGTCCTGTTAGTCGTACTGATGCTTGCCAGTTACAAAGCGCTCTGGGTTTACCAACAACTGCAGATTCTGCATGCGCCGAAACCGCCCGTGAGCGTGGCGGTGTCCAGTGTTTTTGAAAAACGCTGGCAGCACCAGTTGCCGGCGGCCGGCACGGTCAAGGCAGCGCAAGGGATCGATCTGAGTGTGCAAATGCCCGGCGTCGTCACGCAGTTGCTCTTCGAGTCGGGACAAGCGGTCGAGGCAGGGCAACTGTTGCTGCAGCTTGAGCATCAGACCGAACAGGCCGAGCTGGACATGGCGCAGGCCGACCAAAGCCTGGCCCGGCAGAACTTGGCACGCGGCAAGGAACTGGTGGCGATCAATGCCATCTCCCGAGGCGAGTACGACCGGCTCAGTGCCGAGTTCAAGCGGCACAATGCTATTGTTGCGCAACGTCACGAAGCGCTGAAAAAGAAACACATCGTCGCCCCTTTCAGCGGCACCATTGGTATTCGCCAGGTCGACAGGGGTGACTTCCTGCAAAGTGGCACAGTGATCGCCAGCCTGCAGGACACCAGCAGCCTTTTCGTTGATTTCCATGTCCCCGAGCAAGCCGCGCAACTGATCAGGATCGGCCAGTCGGTTCAGGTCGAAGTCTCCGCACGCCCGGATGTTTTCAGCATCGCCAACGTCAGCGCGATCAACCCGATCGTTGATGACAGCACCCGAAATGTGTTGGTCCGCGCGACCCTGGCCAACCCACCCGAAAGCCTGCTGCCAGGCATGTTCGCCGACCTGCGGATACTGCTGGCTGACCCGGCATTGCGCACGGTAATCCCGGAAAGCGCGATCACGTTCAGTCCCTACGGCCAATACGTATACGTTGTGACACAACCCGACGACAGCGAGGGGCAGACGCTGCATGAGGACGGTACGCCGGTCCTGATCGTCGAGCGCCGCCTGGTCCAGACCGGCGAGCGGCGTGATGGCCTTGTGGTGATTGAACAAGGCCTGCATCAGGGTGAACAGATTGTCACTGCCGGCCAGAACAAGCTGGAGCATGGCACCTCGGTGCGCATCAGCATTGACAGGACTCAGCCAGGTGACCGGCCACTGCCGGCCCGTCGGGAGCATCAGGAATGACCTTCACCGACCTGTTCATCCGCCGCCCGGTACTTGCGCTGGTGGTGAGTCTGCTGATCGTGTTACTGGGCTTGCAGGCCTACGGGAAACTGCCACTGCGCCAATTCCCAACAATGGAAAGTGCGCTGATCACGGTGACCACGGTTTCCCCGGGTTCAAGTGCCGAAAGTGTTCAGAGCTACATCACCCAACCGCTGCAAAAGAGCCTGGCAAGCGCGCAAGGCATCGATTACATGAAGTCTTCCAGCCGCCAGAACATTTCGGTCATCTCGATCTACGGCCGAGTCGGTGCCGACAACGACCGCTTGTTCACCGACCTGCTGGCCAAGACCAATGAAGTCAGGAACCAGTTGCCTCGCGACATTGAAGAGCCGATTTTGAGCAAAGTCGCGGCGGATAATACCGCGCTGATGTACCTGAGCTTTTCCAGCGAAACCATGAACAATGCCCAGATCACCGATTACCTGCGGCGTGTGGTCCAGCCTCGGCTGGTGACCCTGCCGGGGATGGCCGAAGCCCAGATCATCGGTAACCAGAGTTTCGCCATGCGCCTGTGGCTGGACCCGATAAAACTCGCCGGGTTTGGTTTGAGCGCCAGCGAGGTCGCGCAGGCAATCAAGCGCTACAACGTGCAACCCACCGCAGGTGATGTGACCGGTGAATGGGTGGTCACCAGCGTCCAGACCAACACCGAACTCCAATCGGTCGAGGGCTTCAGTGCGATCCCCCTGAAAACCAATGGCGACAGCCAGGTACGCCTGGGTGATGTGGCACGGGTGGAAATGGGCTCACAGAACTACGAGAGTTTCAGTACGTTCAACGGTGTGCCTGCTATCTATATCAGCATCAAGCCGACCCCCGAGGCCAACCCGCTGGAATTGGCCAGGCACGTTCGCGAACTGCTGCCGCAATTGCAATCGCAGGCCCCGCCCGGCCTGGACGTGAACGTTGCCTATGACTCGACGCTGTACATCAACGCATCTATCGACCAAGTGCTGTCCAGCCTGATGGAGGCCGTGCTGATAGTCGTGCTGGTGGTGTTTTTATTTCTCGGTTCGTTGCGTTCGGTGATGATTCCGGTGATCACTATTCCACTGTCCTTGATCGGCACGCTGTTCTTCATGCAAGCAATGGGGTACTCCATCAATATCCTGACGCTGCTGGCCATGGTTCTGGCGATCGGCCTGGTCGTCGATGATGCCATCGTGGTGATGGAAAACATTCACCGGCATATCGAAAGGGGTCAGTCCCCCCTTGAAGCTGCAATCAGAGGCGCAAGGGAGATTTGTGCGCCAGTGGTGTCCATGACCATCGCACTGGCCGCGGTGTATACACCTATCGGTTTCCTGCAAGGTCTTACGGGTGCGTTGTTCAAAGAGTTCGCCCTGACGCTCGCTGGCGCCGTCGTGATTTCCGGTATCGTGGCGCTGACGCTGTCACCGATGATGTGCGCCGTGCTGCTGCGCCCAGGGGAACAGCCAAAAGGCCTGGCCCTGATCCTGGATCGTTTCTTCAATACATTGAAAAGCCGCTATCAGCGCCGCCTGCATCAGGTCATGAAGGCAC
The DNA here is from genome assembly GCF_014268345.1 of Pseudomonas sp. SWRI18. NCBI lineage: Bacteria > Pseudomonadati > Pseudomonadota > Gammaproteobacteria > Pseudomonadales > Pseudomonadaceae > Pseudomonas > Pseudomonas sp. SWRI18. Next base: position 17,664 of record NZ_JACCQQ010000008.1, on the reverse strand, counting down.
GCTCGGTGGTTCTGGTATTCGCCCTGCTCGTCCTCGGCCTGATTCCGGTGATGCTCATGTTCACCCTGTCGGAACTGGCCCCCGATGAGGACCAGGGCCTGATATTCATCCTTTCCAATGCGCCGCAGCCGACCAACCTTTCCTATCTGAATTCTTATACGCAAGACTTTATCGAGCCTTTCAAGACCCTGCCCGAATACCAGACTTCATTCCAGATCAACGGCCTTGAAGGCGTGCATTCGGGGGTCGGGGGCTTTCTACTCAAACCCTGGAAAGAGCGTGATCGGACACAGGCGCAGGTCCTGGGGCCCTTACGCGAAAAACTCGACAGTATTCCCGGCCTTCAAGTCTTCGCCTTCAACCTGCCCTCCCTGCCGGGAGGAGGCGAAGGGCTGCCGTTCGGGTTCGTGATCAGTTCCCAGCAAGACTATGAGTCGATGATGAGCGTGGCCGAACGCATCAAACAGCGCGCGATCGACTCAGGGAAGTTTGCCTACGTGGACATCGACCTGGCGTTCGACCGCCCCGAAGTGGTGATCGACATCGACCGGACCAAGGCCGCGCAAATGGGCGTATCCATGGAAGACCTGAGCCTGACGCTGGCAACTCTGCTGGCGGAAACGGAAATCAACCGGTTCAGTATCGAAGGCCAGCTCTACAGAGTGATTGCCCAGGTCGAGCGCACCTACCGGGACAGCCCGCAATGGTTGAGCCACTACGCCGTCAAAAACGCCAAGGGTCAACTGCTGCCTCTTTCGACGTTGATCAAGGTATCCAGCCAACGGGTGCGGCCACGGCAGTTGAATCAGTTCCAACAGCTAAACTCGGTCATCGTGTCCGGGTTTCCAATCGTGGGCATGAGCAATGCGCTGCAAACCCTGCAAACCATCGCCGAAGAGGAGGCGCCGCCCGGTTACGCCTTCGATTACAGCAACGCTACCCGCCAGTTTGTTCAGGAGGGAAATGCGCTTTGGGGCTCTTTCGGCCTGGCATTGGCAATCATCGGCCTGGTGCTGGCGGCACAGTTTGGCAGCCTGCGCGACGCCATGGTGATACTGATGACGGTGCCGCTGTCGATATGTGGTGCATTGGTCGCGCTGTTCCTGGGCTGGTCGACCCTGAACATCTACACGCAGATCGGCCTGGTCACGTTAATCGGCCTGATCAGTAAGCACGGCATCCTCATCGTCGAATTCGCCAACCAACTGCGCGAGGAACAAGGCCTGTCACCCGGCGCCGCCGTCGAGGAGGCCGCCGCAATCCGCTTGCGACCTGTGCTGATGACGACCATGGCAACTGTGTTGGGGGTGATTCCGCTGATTTTTTCCAGCGGAGCAGGCGCGGTCAGTCGGTTTGATATTGGCCTGGTGATCGCCACCGGCATGTCGATCGGGACGCTATTCACCTTGTTCGTCCTGCCCACTGTGTACACAGTGCTGACCAAGGCAGACCCTGCAGCCCGGACAGCCGGCAGCGCATCCCTGCCGCGACAATCCCGGCTTGAGTGATAAGCAGGTGCGATTTACGTGCAAAAAAAGGCCTCGCATGGCGAGGCCTTGTATTGTTGTCTGAACCGTTTCAACTCTGCGGCCTCATGCCTTGCGACATGCCGAACATGAACAGCAACAGGTCATGATCAGGCTTGACCGCCACACTTGCCTTGGCAACGCGCGGCAGCGGGCATTGCTCGCCACTGTGCGTTGCACTGAGTACCTGTGTGCGAGGCTGTTCCCACGCCGCCAGCGCCACGGCTGCAACGCCCAGCGCCCCGACCAGAAACAAACCTCGTGCTATTTCTAGCTTCATCTGCTTAAACCCTTGATAGCGCTGCCAAACGCCGTCTCGTAAAAGTAGCTGAGTTTTTGCCAGTCGGTATCGCTCCACGACGAATGGCGGCGCAATTGCAGCATGTCATGGGACGCTGCTCGATAAGCGGTCAGGCGCTGGCGGCATTTCTCGAAATCCAGCAGCGCCACTTGTACGCTGGCCGAGTCACCTTCGCCGGTCACCCGTACGAAAATATGTTTGATGTACAGGCAGCCATGCTGCCAGCGGCCTTTGTGCATGCGCGCCAGGGTGCCGGCCAATTCCTTGAGTACACGCTCGTGTACCCCCTCACCGTAGCGCTCACGGCCACCGGCGGCGTACCAGTTTTCAATTTCATCGAAGCCGTCGAGGGCGGCTGTCACCAGCAGGGCCTGCCAGCGGTGCTCAGGGTCGCGGCGCGCTTCGCAGAACACCATCTCCGGGACGCGCACTTCCAACAGGCGCAGGCCTTTGATGGCGTCGCGCTCGCGCAACACGGTGGGGCGGCCGAAGGGGTGCAGCCAGCTGCGGTAGATATGTCCGGTCTGGCGCTTGCTGTAGAGCAAGCGTCCATTGGCGCTCATTACGCGCTGCACGCCACTTTCACCACCCCGCCGGCGGTTGGGCTCTTCAACCCACTCGCCTTGCTGGCGCCAGAAATAATCGAATCTCTCTTCGGGAGCTACGTGACTACCTGCTACGCACTCAACTGCCATCGTGTTACCTCTTGCGCAATACATACACCCGCCACATGGCGTACAGCGGTATGAAGTCCAGGGACTCCTGAACACGAAAACCGGCTTCCTCGAATTCCGCTTCGACAGTAGCAGCCGGTAACACAAATCTGTTTTGGTAACCTTCCTGCTCACCTTTCTTGCGACGCTGCCCTTCGAGACGCTTGCGCTTCCAGGCTTTGAAATTGCCGTCGACCCACAGCGAAATGATCACGCTGTCACGGGTAACGCGCTGAAACTCCCGCAATATCGCCAGCCGGTGCGCCGGGTCACCAATGTGGTGCAACAGGCGCATACAAAAAATGCTGTCGACCGAGTTATCCGGCAGATCGATATCAAATGCAGATGTCTGCAAGGGCCGTACCCGTTTCACCACTTCGGCGGGCTGGGCGACCGACGCGACCTTCAACATGGATGCAGAGTTATCGGCACCGATAATCACACGGTTGGGTTTTTCGGCCAGCAGCGGCCAGAAACGCCCGGCTCCGCACGGCAGGTCAAGCACCAGGCCGGGCTCACCCGCCATCGCCAGCGCGCCACGGGCCAATTGCTCGTCGCGTTTGTGGGACAACCGGCGAGCCAGATTGTCCTGATGCTTGAGCAAATATTCGTGGGCATGCTCGTCGTCGTACTTGTCGGAAAATTCAAGTTTGATCGGGGTCGACATCTTGCAGATCTCCAGTTGCTGATGCCGACAACCTTAGGCAGCAGTCTGTGATCAAGAGGTCAACCCTTTGTGAAAAACTTGTCCTGTCCAATCCCCATACATTTCAAGACTTTACAGAGATAAGCAATAGCATGGGGCCATCTTCGCCGAATTGCGGGGACCTCTGGCAGGATAACGGCAGAGGGTGGAGTCAGGCGCTGGCCTGACTCAATTGCACATGAAAGCGACAACCATTGGGCTCCATGGTGCTGAGGCTCACGCTCCAACCCTGGTTCTCGCAGATCCGCTGGACCAGTGACAGACCCAGGCCCAGGCCGTCCCCGCGCTTCTCGTTGCCGCGCACGAATGGCTCGAACATCGCTTCGCGTTTGTCTTCGGGAATGCCCACACCGGAGTCCTCCACCACAAAGCCACTCGGCTCCAGGGTAAGCCGAATGAAGCCTTGCTCGGTGTAATGCAGGGCGTTGCGCAGCAGATTGCCCATGACGGCGTGCAGGAAGGTGGCGTTATAACGGGTATCCAACGGGTCGCCCGGCTGGTAGATCAGCTCCAGGCCCTTGCGCTCGATAGGTTCACGCCAGATACCGAGCAGGTCATCGGCCACCTGCTCCAGGGTAACCTGGGGCGACATGGTACCGTCGTCATGCTCGGCGCGGGCCAGCATCAGGAAGGTCTGCACCAGTTCGCGCATTTCTTCGCAGGCACGGGCAATGCGCTCGACCTGGTTACGCCCACGCTGATCGATCGCCGGGTTTTCCAGCAACAGTTCGCAGGAGCTGGCCAGCACCATCAAGGGCGTACGCAACTCGTGGCTGACGTCGCTGGTAAACAGCTGCTCACGGGACAGCGCCTGGCGCAGGCGCCCCAATGTGGCGTCGAACGCCACGGCCAGCTCTCCCACTTCATCCGCTGCATAGTCCGGCGCCAACGGCGGTGCCAGGCCCAGCAACTGGTCACGGTGACGTACCTGGCGGGCCAGGCGCACGACCGGCGCCATCACTTTGCGCGCCAGCACCCAGCCAAGAAATACCGCCAGCGCCAGGCTGAGCACGAAGCCCACCATGACCACCGCAAACAGCACCCGCTCGCGCTCTTCGAAGTCGCTCTGATCCTGCAACAGCACGTAGCGTCGGCCGTCGACCACTTCGACCATGGCGTGGTACGACAGCGATTCGCGAAACACTTCATGGAAGCCGGGCTCAAGGTGGCGCAAGTCCTTGGGCAACTCAAAGTCGCCAGGCCCGCCGCTGAAATAGAACAACTGGTCCGGCTCGGGCCGGTGCCGCCAATCCTCGACCGTGTCCATCAGCAGCAGTCGTTGCAGGTCTCCGCCCAACCCTGCCGAAATCAGCTTCTCTTCGACCAGGTGCACGGTCGCGACGATGCCCATGGCGAACGCCCCCGCCACCAATGCGCTCATCAACGCAAAAGCAATGATGATCCGCTGGGCAAGGCTCTGCTTAAACTCCATCACGACCCTCGGCCAGGCGATAACCGACGCCGTGCACCGTTTGCAGCAACGGCTTGGCGAACGGTTTATCGATCACTTGGCGCAGTTGGTGAACGTGGCTGCGCAGGCTGTCGCTGTCCGGGCAGTCATCGCCCCACAACGCTTCTTCGAGAATCTCGCGGCGCAATACGTGAGGGCTCTTCTGCATCAGCACCGCCAAAAGCTTCAGGCCGACCGGGTTGAGCTTGAGCAGGCGACCTTCACGGGTCACTTCCAGGGTATCGAGGTCGTAGCTCAGGTCGGCGACTTGCAGGGCGCGACGTCCGCCACCCTGAGCACGGCGCAGCACCGCTTCGATGCGCGCGGCCAGCTCCGACAGGGCAAACGGCTTGAGCAGGTAATCATCGGCGCCGGACTTGAAGCCCTGCAGGCGGTCATCCAGTTGGTCGCGGGCAGTCAGCATGATCACCGGCGTGTCGCGCCGCGCATCTTCGCGCAGCCGTTTGCACAGGGTGTAGCCATCGATGCCGGGGAGCATAATATCGAGCACGATCAGGTCGTAATGCTCGGTGGCGGCCAGGTGCAAGCCCGACAAACCGTCCTGCGCACAGTCCACGGTGTAACCCTTCAACCCCAGGTAATCGGCCAGGTTGGCCAGAATATCGCGGTTGTCTTCAACCAATAAAATTCGCATGGGCAGTGTCTCCGTACGCGGTAACGGCCGTGATGGCTCGCGCAGCTTAAGGCCAAGCGGGGTTCAGGGATAGGCCTTGAGGGCCCGTCGATAAAGCTTTTCAACCAATGTTCGTGATGAACGAGATTTTCACTATGACTTCACATATTGAGGACAGTGCACAGGCGAAGATACCCGATTAATTTAATGACCTACTGCGATTTTAAGTGTGTGTGGCTTGCTTGCGATGGCCATAGGTATCTACACAACTGCTGCTGTTGCTCTGGCTTTTGATCTTGATCTCAGGCGCCCCGTCAAACACGCTGGCCGAACGCAGGCTTGAATCCGTGGGTAACCCGGCAGGACGCCGGGTTAGCCGCCCCGCGCCATGGATGGCGCGTGGCGGCGGCCCACGGATTCAAGTCTGCGTTCGGGCACACCGAGCCTAAGCGAGGTGCCGAGTGTTGGGGCAAGAGCGTTTTGCTTACTTTTGCGCTTTTCAAAAGTGAGCCGCCGTAAGGGCGGAACCAATAGCAGTCGTTACCGCAGAAATGGATATGTACTCGGTCAGATCCAAAAAATAGTCGCCTGACAGACCGCCATCGCAGGCAAGCCAGCTCCCACAGTTGACCGTATTTCAAATTGAAATAAAAAAAGCCCCGCCTGCATCACTGCAGGCGGGGCTTTTCGGTACGGGGGTAAGGCTGGCTTACATCATGCCGCCCATGCCACCCATGCCGCCCATGTCTGGCATACCGCCGCCAGAACCACCGTCTTTCTTCGGTGCTTCAGCGATCGCCGCTTCGGTGGTCAGGATCAGACCGCCGATGGAGGATGCCGCTTGCAGCGCCGAACGAGTCACCTTGGTAGGGTCCAGGATGCCCATTTCGATCATGTCGCCGTATACGCCGGACGCAGCGTTGTAACCGTAGTTACCCTTGCCGTTCTTGACTTCGTTAACCACAACGCTTGGCTCGTCACCGGAGTTGGCGGCGATCTGACGCAGCGGTGCTTCAACAGCACGACGCAGCACAGCGATACCGACGTTCTGGTCAGCGTTGTCGCCGGTCAGGTTGGTCAGGGCTTCCAGAGCACGGATCAGCGCAACGCCACCGCCAGGTACCACGCCTTCTTCGACGGCTGCACGGGTTGCGTGCAGGGCGTCTTCAACGCGGGCCTTCTTCTCTTTCATTTCAACTTCGGAACCGGCGCCAACCTTGATCACTGCAACGCCGCCGGACAGCTTGGCCAGACGCTCTTGCAGTTTTTCACGGTCGTAGTCGGACGAAGTCTCGGCAACCTGGGCACGGATCTGGGCGATACGCGATTCGATGTCGCCTTCAACGCCAGCACCGTCAACGATGATGGTGTTTTCCTTGGAGATGGTCACGCGCTTGGCGCTACCCAGGTTTTCCAGGGTGGCGCTTTCCAGGCTCAGGCCGATCTCTTCGGAGATAACGGTACCGCCGGTCAATACGGCGATGTCCTGCAGCATGGCCTTGCGACGATCGCCGAAGCCTGGAGCCTTGACGGCCGCGACTTTGACGATGCCACGCATGTTGTTCACAACCAGCGTCGCCAGGGCTTCGCCTTCAACGTCTTCGGAAACGATCAGCAGTGGGCGGCCGGCTTTGGCAACGGCTTCCAGTACTGGCAGCATTTCGCGGATGTTGGAGATTTTCTTGTCGACCAGCAGGATCAGCGGGCTGTCCAGCTCGGCAACCATGGTGTCCGGCTTGTTGACGAAGTACGGGGACAGGTAGCCACGGTCAAACTGCATGCCTTCTACAACCGACAGTTCGTTTTCCAGGCCCGAGCCTTCTTCAACGGTGATCACGCCTTCTTTGCCGACTTTTTCCATGGCTTCGGCAATGATGTCGCCGATGGAGCTGTCGGAGTTGGCGGAGATGGTGCCTACCTGAGCGATAGCCTTGGTGTCAGCGCATGGCTTGGACAGGTTTTTCAGCTCGGCAACGATAGCGATGGTCGCTTTGTCGATACCGCGCTTGAGGTCCATCGGGTTCATGCCGGCAGCGACGGCCTTGTAGCCTTCGTTGACGATGGCCTGGGCCAGAACGGTGGCAGTGGTGGTGCCGTCGCCTGCGTCATCGTTGGCACGGGAGGCAACGTCTTTGACCAGCTGCGCGCCCATGTTTTCGAAACGGTCTTCCAGTTCGATTTCTTTTGCTACCGAAACGCCGTCCTTGGTGATGGTCGGAGCGCCGAAGCTTTTCTCGATGATCACGTTACGGCCTTTAGGGCCCAGGGTCGCTTTTACCGCGTCAGCCAGGATGTTGACACCGGTGAGCATTTTCTTGCGGGCGGAATCGCCGAATTTAACTTCTTTAGCAGCCATGATCGATATTCCTTAAATACTTTGTAGTAACGGGAAAATGAGCGGGAAAATCAGTCTTCCAGAACGGCAAGAATCTCGTTCTCGCTCATTACCAGCAGGTCTTCGCCGTCGACTTTCACAGTGTTGCTGCCGGAGTAAGGGCCGAAAACAACCTTGTCACCCACTTTCACGGCCAGCGCACGTACTTCACCGTTTTCCAGAGCCTTGCCCGGACCCGCAGCCAGAATCACACCGTGGTTGGCTTTTTCAGCAGCCGAACCTGGCAGGACGATGCCGCCAGCGGTTTTCTTTTCTTCTTCACTGCGACGGATAACGACGCGGTCATGCAGAGGACGAAGCTTCATTGTCGATCTCTCCTAATTGTGTTTTTCATCGGCCGGTATCAATTCCGGCGGGTTAAATTCCGGCGGTGCCGGTCGCGGCTCGCAGGGCGAGACGCGGAAGTCTGTCTAGTGTCACCACCAGAAACCTTGCGGTGACCCTTACATAAGGGCGCCGGCGGTGATTACAAGGGGTTGCAGATGAAAATTTTTGTGTCTGACACGGGGTAAATGCAGCACGGCACCCGAAGGTGCCGTGCAGGTGGAGCGTTTATTTGTTGTCGCGGTGTTCGAATTCGCCTTCGATCACATCCCCTTCTCGGCCCAACGGCTGGCGCGGAGCCGGACCGCCACGGGGTTGCAGGTCATCGGCGAAGGCACGCTGGCGAATCGCGGCCTCCTCGGCGCGCTGGCGCATCTTGCCCGCCAGCAGCTTGCGAGTGACCGGCAGCAACATCACCAGGCCGACCACGTCACTGATAAAGCCCGGCAGGATCAACAGGCCGCCGGCAAGGGCCATCATCAGGCCTTCAAGCATGGTCTGCGCGGGCAGCTCGCCACGGTTCAGGCTTTCACGGGCACGCAGCGCCGTGGCCAGGCCGGCGACGCGCAGCACCAGGACGCCGAGCATCGAGCCGAGAATGATCAACAGCAGGGCCGGGAAAAACCCGATCGCGCTGCTGACTTGAACGAATACGAACAGCTCCAACACCGGAAACAGCAGAAAGAGCAATAAAAAAGGGCGCATCAAATGGTTCCTCAACGCAAGAATGCCTTGCCAGTCCACCTTAGATGACGTCGCCATTTCGTGAATTCAAGCGTCAACGGCTTCTTTTTTCGGCCAAACCTCGGCGTGAGCCAATGAAACCAGGGCTTCGCGTACCTGTGTCGGGGTGTTGCAAGATTCTGCAAACGGCAACCAATGCAAAGACTCACCGATGCGCAGGTGCATGCCTTCGCTGTCGATACCGGCCAATTGCGCAGGCTGCGAAGCAGGCAGGCCGGCCAACTCGACGTAGTGGGCCAGGGCCTTGGCGTGATCGCTGTTCATGTGCTCGACCATGCTGCGCTCGGCCTTGCCCGCGAACGGGTTGGCCAGGGTCAACTGGTCGACCCAGTGGATCGCGCCAAAGCCGCCGATATAACGGTGGCGCACCGGCTTGAGTACCCAGAAATCGAAGTCGTGGGCCTTGTGGTAGTTGGCCGAGTCGGGGAAATAGCGGTAATAACGCTCGGCCGCCGCCTCGATGGCAACGCCCTCCTCCAGTTTTTCGGCTTGCGCCAGGTAGGTCAGGCGCCCGACCGCCTGCACGTCATCCGCGCCCCGCTCACCTACCAGCAACGAGCACTTCGGGTCTTTTTGCAGATTATGGGTGTGCTGGGCGATACGGCTGATCAGGATCAACGGATGGCCCTGCGCGTCGAGGCAGTACGGCACGACCGACCCGAACGGGAAGCCAGGCATGGCTTTGGACTGTGTGGAGAGAGCCCCACGGTATTCCTTGAGCAACAGCTCTCGGGCGTTCCTGGCAACCTGTGCGCTCAACGTTTGACTCCTCGGGTATGCAGCCGCCCATGGCCTATGGGAGGTGATCTCAACGCAAGGTAATCAATAACCGCAAAGGTTGCCAGGCAGTTTTGTTCGTCGGTATTACCAAGCCACGCCAAACCCTGCGGTGTAGCGCGTCTTGCTCAGGCTGCTGTCGGAGTCGCCGCTGATAACGTCGCGCTCGGCCTTGAGGTTGAGGGAGGCCCATTCGGTGACTTTGTAGCGCAGGCCCATTTCCGCATCCAGCGAATACGCCGACGGCCCGCCGATGGGCTTGCCGACTTCGCCGTCGGTGAAGAATTCGACGGTCTTGCCGATCAGGTAGCGGTTGTAGCTCCACTTCATGGCCAAGGAATAGAAATTGTCCTTGCCGCCATCGGCGTATTCGTAGTCAGTGCGGTTGACCAGCGAGCCGAGGGAGAAGGCGCCCAGCTCATCGTCCCAGAACTGATAGCCCGGGCCCGTACCGACGGTGCGTTGGCGGGCCAGGTCTTCGACCTTGTCGCGCTTGTAGGCCAAGCGCCCCTGCCAGAACCAATGCTCGGTCAGGAAACGGTCCAGGTCGTATTCCAAGGCCCAGTTGTCGGTGGTGGTGACATCGTCCTGGAATTCGCGGTTGTATTCGCCCTGTCCGGTATGGCGCCATTGGCCATGACGAGCGGTGGTCTTGAAATCGACGTCGTAATCATTGGTGTCTTTGTCGGCACGCTTATAGTCCAGCGCCATATCCATATTGCCTTTCCACACCAGGTCCGTGATCACAGGCTTGGGCTTGATGATCTGCTGGATGCTGGCCAGCTCGACGGTCTTGGGCGCTTCGCCATTGGCCAGTACCACTTTGCCGTCGTCGGCCGCTTGCAGCGATTTGGCCTTCTCGCCAGTGTAGGCGTCCTGCTTGACCAGCAGTTCCTGGTCGCTTTCCAGGGTTTTCACCTGCTTCCAGTCCACGGGAATCGCGCCCGCATAATCGGTCTGGATCAGCAGCTTGCCGCCGTCGAAGACCTTGATCTTGCCGGTCAGGCGGTCACCGTTCTTCAACCAGACGGTATCGGCCAGCAAAGGCGTGGAGGCGCTGAAAACAGCGAGGCATAGCAGGGTTCTGGACAACATAAGCGGATTCGAGGCTCGAAGTTGGCGAAAAAGAAGGCATTATCGTGTCAGCTACGACTGACTCAAGGATTTATGTTCAGTTCAATTGCCGAGACCATGTTTACAGACGTTTCTTACAATAAGACAGATGATCTCAACGGATACCCACAGTGAATCAACCCGCCGAGCCCCCTCAAAGTCCCGCCGAAATGCGCCGCACCGCGCTCTACCTGACGTTGGCGCAAGTGCCCGAAGGCTGCGTGGTGAGCTACGGCGAGCTGGCCCAACTAGCTGGCCTCGGTCGCGCGGCACGCTGGGTTGGCCGTACCCTGAGCCAACTGCCCGACGACACCAAATTACCCTGGCACCGCGTGCTGGGTGCCGGTGGTCGGATAAGTCTGCCGGTGGGCAGTGCCTCGGGTGACGAGCAACGCGCACGTTTGCGCGATGAAGGCGTCACAGTCCGCAATAATCGCGTGGATATTCAGCGCCATGGCTGGCGCCCGGTAGAGCACAGCGGTTAGAGTGCGCGCTTTGTTTCCGTGAATCTGAGGCAGACTCCAGCCCATGCCCCGTAAAACCTGGCGCGCCGCGCTCGCCGCCTATGCCAGCCCCTCGACGTTAGTGCTGTTGTTGCTCGGCTTTGCCGCCGGCTTGCCTTACATGTTGGTGTTCTCGACGCTCTCAGTGTGGTTGCGTGAAGCCGGTGTGGCGCGCGAGACCATCGGTTATGCGAGCCTGATCGGCCTGGCCTATGCCTTCAAATGGGTCTGGTCGCCGCTGCTCGACCAATGGCGCCTGCCGCTGCTCGGTAAACTCGGACGCCGCCGCTCCTGGCTGGTGCTGGCCCAATCGCTGGTGATCCTCGGATTGATCGGCATGGGCTTTTGCGACCCGCAGAAACACTTGTCCTGGTTGATCGCTATCGCCGTGGTCGTCGCCTTCGCGTCCGCCACCCAGGACATCGCGGTTGATGCCTACCGCCTGGAAATCGCCGACGACAGCCGCCAGGCCGCCCTCGCCGCCAGCTATATGTCCGGTTATCGCATCGCCGCCCTGCTGGCTACCGCGGGCGCACTGTTTTTCGCCGAAGGGTTCGGTTCCACTGGCTTCAACTATAAACACTCGGCCTGGGCCGGCACCTACGTGCTGTTTGGCGTGCTGATGATCCCGGCGCTGCTGACTACCTTGTTCATGCGCGAACCCAATGTACCGCTGCGCACCCAGCTGCAGGCCGGGCGCTACAGCTTCGTGCATCAGCTCGCCTCGGTGTTTGTGCTGATCGTGTTGCTGGTGTCGGTTCCGGCGATGTTTACCCAGTTGTACAACACCGATTTCGCCAGCGTGGTGTTCCAGGGCGTAAGCCTGTGGGATTTGCTGATGGACGATCGCGCGTTCCTGCGTGCCATCCTCTATATAACCCTCACTGCGCTGTGCCTCTCGGCCATGGGCCGCCGAGGCCTGGCGCCGGTGCTCACGCCGGTCAACGACTTTATCCTGCGCTACCGCTGGCAGGCGTTGCTGCTGCTGGGGCTGATCGCCACCTATCGCATGTCCGACACGGTAATGGGCGTGATGGCCAACGTGTTCTACATCGATCAGGGCTTTACCAAGGACCAGATCGCCGGGGTCAGCAAGATCTTCGGCCTGATCATGACCCTGCTCGGCGCCGGCATGGGCGGCCTGTTGATTGTGCGGTTCGGCATTTTGCCGATCCTGTTTATCGGCGGAGTGTTCTCCGCCGGTACCAACCTGCTGTTCGTGGCGCTGGCCGACATGGGCCCCGACTTGCAGATGCTGATTTTCACCATTTCTCTGGATAACTTCAGCTCAGGCATGGCGACGTCGGCCTTCGTTGCCTACTTGTCGAGCCTGACCAACCTCAAGTTTTCCGCCACCCAATACGCCCTGCTCAGCTCGATCATGCTGCTGCTGCCGCGCCTGATCGGCGGGTATTCGGGGGTGATGGTGGAGAAGTTCGGGTATCACAATTTCTTCCTGATTACCTGCATGCTGGGCGTGCCGACGTTGCTGCTGATTGCGTTGCACTGGTATCAGGAGAATCGGCGGATTCGGTTGAATCCGCCTGAGGAAGACTGACCCAACTCGGTTCTGTGGGAGCTGGCTTGCCTGCGATGCGCATAGGTATCTACACATCTTTTTTGAGGCCATGCGAGCATCTGTAGTGAGCGGGCTTGTCCCGCGCTGGGCTGCGAAGCGGCCCCAGACCAGGCGACTTGGATTTATCTGGGACTCGGCGGCGTTTTTATTGGGGCGGCTTCGCTACCCAACGCGGGACAAGCCCGCTCACTACAAAGTTGTGTAGATACCTATGCTGCGATGCGGACGGCGCGGTGCATCTGTTGCACCGAGGCGATTTCATCGCAGGCAAGCCAGCTCCCACACAAAGCCCTGCACTTCTGACGCCTGTACTCCGACAGCAACCGCCCGTACAATCCCAAGTCATTTCAAGTCCAAGCAACCGACAACGGCCTACCATGCGTACCAGTCAATATTTGCTCGCCACACAGAAAGAAACACCTTCCGACGCGGTCGTGATCAGCCATCAGTTGATGCTGCGCGCCGGCATGATCCGCAAGCTCGCTTCCGGCCTGTACACTTGGCTGCCCATGGGCTTGAAGGTGATGCGCAAGGTCGAAGCCATCGTTCGTGAAGAAATGAACGCCGCCGGCTCTCTGGAAGTGTTGATGCCGAGCACCCAGCCGGCTGAGCTGTGGCAGGAATCCGGGCGCTGGGAAGAGTACGGCCCCGAGTTGCTGCGCTTCAAGGACCGTCACGGCCGCGATTTCTGTGCCGGCCCGACCCACGAAGAAGTGATCACCGACCTGATGCGCAACGAGCTGAGCAGCTACAAGCAGCTGCCGCTGAACCTGTATCAGATCCAGACCAAATTCCGTGATGAGATCCGCCCGCGCTTTGGTTTGATGCGCGGCCGCGAATTCATCATGAAGGATGCCTATTCGTTCCACCCTGACCAGGCATCGCTGCAGGTCACCTACGACCGCATGCACCAGGCCTACTGCAATGTATTCACGCGCCTGGGCCTGAAATTCCGCCCGGTTGAAGCGGACAACGGTTCCATCGGCGGTGCCGGCTCCCACGAATTCCACGTACTGGCCGAGTCCGGCGAAGACGACATCGTGTTCAGCAACGGTTCCGACTACGCGGCGAATATCGAAAAAGCCGAAGCCGTGCCACGGGAAACTTCGCGCCCTGCACCGGCCGAAGAACTGCGCCTGGTGGATACACCGGACACCAAGACCATCGCGGCCCTGGTGGAGAAATTCAATCTGCCGATTGAAAAGACCATCAAGACCCTGATTGTGCGCGCCGAAGAAGAAGGCAAGCTGATTGCGCTGGTGATCCGTGGCGACCACGAACTCAACGAAATCAAAGCCGCCCAGCAGCCTGGCGTGGCCAACCCGCTGGTGATGGCTACCGACGCCGAGCTGCGCGACGCCATTGGCGCCGGCGCCGGCTCGCTCGGCCCGTTGAACCTGCCGCTGCCGATCATCATCGACCGTTCGGTCGAACTGATGAGCGACTTCGCTATCGGCGCGAACATCGACGACAAGCACTACTTCGGCGTGAACTGGGAGCGCGACCTGCCGGTTCCGACGGTGGCCGACCTGCGTAACGTGGTGGCCGGCGACCCGAGCCCGGACGGCAAGGGCACGCTGGAAATCAAGCGCGGCATCGAAGTCGGGCACATCTTCCAGCTGGGCAACAAGTACAGCAAGGCGATGAAGTGCGAAGTGCTGGGCGAGAACGGCAAGCCGATCACCCTGGAAATGGGTTGCTACGGCATCGGCGTGTCCCGCGTGGTGGCCGCTGCCATCGAGCAGAACAACGACGAAAAAGGCATCATCTGGAGTGACGCGCTGGCGCCGTTCCAGGTCGCGCTGGTACCGCTGCGTTATGAAACCGAGCAAGTGCGCGAAGCCACCGACAAACTCTATGCCGAACTGACGGCGGCGGGTTTTGAAGTGTTGCTCGATGACCGGGACAAGAAAACCAGCCCGGGCATCAAGTTCGCCGACATGGAACTGATTGGCATCCCGCACCGGATCGTGGTCAGTGACCGCGGCCTGGCCGATGGCAATCTGGAATACAAGAGCCGGACCGAAGCCGAAGCTCAACCGTTGCCGGTGGCTGACGTGCTGTCTTTCCTTCAGGCGCGTATTCGTCGCTGAAAACCAGATCAAGAGAAGTCATGTTCAAGCGAAACACCAGAGCCCTGGGGGGCGCTGCCTTGTGCGGCGCCCTGCTGGTCAGCGGCTGCGCCAACCAGATGTCGCAACGCAGTGAGCACGAGGAGCGGGTCGAGCGTAAGTTGCTCGACCACAGCCTGCAGATCGATGTAGGCGAACCCAAAGTGCTGGAGCTGCCGCAACGCCGGGTTCGCATTCATGAGCAGAAGACCTTCGAGGTCACCGAATTCGAAGTCACCCGTCGCTACGACCGCTACACGCCCTACCAACCCTGGCGCAAGCTCTATGAGATGCCCCTGGGTGCGGTAGCGTTGGTGGCGGGCGCCGGTGCCAACGTGGCGAATATCTTCGCCCTGGGCAACCTGCCTACCAGCATGACCCACGATTGGCTGATCTACGGCGTGGACGGTCTCAACCCGTTCATGAACGTGCAGTCACACGGCCGTGCGCAGCAGAACCTGGCGGGTATCGATGAAGTCCAGCGCGACAAGCGTGTGGAATATTCGAGCCTGCCGTGGAGCGAACGGCCGGTACAGGTCACCGCCGGCAAGCAGGTGCATGAGCTGACCACCGACCGCAACGGCGTGCTGCGCCTGAACCTGTTGGACAGCCCCTTTGCCGAGCAGGACCTGAACCGCGTCACCACCTTGAAGATCAGCGTTGAAGATGGCCAGGACGATGTGCATTCGGACTCGACCCTGGCGGTCAGCAACACCTTGCGTGGCAAGTTGCTGGAAGCCCATGGCCTGATCTACGACGACCTGGAAGACGACGAAGTCAGCCAGTGGGTGCACCGGGTCAAGCGCCTGTCGGAGCTGGGCCTGGAAGAAGAAGCCAGCGAACTGGAACAAAGCCTGATCGAACTGACCCGCAATGATCCGGAGTTGCAGCAGGAATTCCTGCAGGCGCTGACCAAGGATGCGGGGCGGCTCGTCGCGGACCCAGGCGCCCGCTGAGTTTCAGGCTGGATGAAGATCCAATGTGGGAGCGGGCTTGCTCGCGAATGCGGTAGATCAGTCAATGCATCCGTTGACTGACACGCCGCCTTCGCGAGCAAGCCCGCTCCCACTTTTGGCTCTCGGTTTCTACCAGGAGAACTCCAACTGTTCGTTGCCGCCACTCAAATCCAGCAACCGCACCCCAATCCCCAGCAACCGCACCGGCTTGCCGCCTCGGTTGAACGCCTGGGTCATCAACTGTTGATAACTTTCCAGGTCCCGCCCCGCCCCCGCCTGCTCCAGGGTGGTCTGGGTAAAGTCATGAAACTTCACTTTGACGAACGGCTTGCCCGCCCGGTAGCTGCTGTCGATACGCGCCATGCGCCCCGCCAGGGTGTCCATCAGTTCAGGGAGTTTGGCCAGGCAGCTCGGGAGATCCGGCAAGTCCACGTCGTAGGTGTTTTCCACACTGATCGATTGCCGGCGACTGTCGTTCTGCACCCCGCGATCATCTATCCCACGGGCCAGGCTCCAGAGTCGCTCGCCAAAACTGCCGAATTCGCGCACCAGCGCCAGCTTGTTCCACTCGCGCAGTTGCAGGCAGTCTTCGATGCCCAGGCGCGCCAGTTTGTCAGCGGTCACCTTGCCGACCCCGTGTAACTTGCTGACCCGCAACTGCGAGACAAAATCTTCGACGTGGTCCGGGGTAATCACAAACAACCCGTTGGGCTTCTTCCAGTCGCTGGCGATCTTGGCCAGGAACTTGTTTGGCGCCACACCGGCGGACACGGTGATGTGCAGCTGGTTGGAGACGCGGCGGCGAATATCCTGGGCGATGCGCGTGGCGCTGCCGCCAAAGTGCGGGCTGTCGGATACGTCCAGATAGGCTTCATCCAGGGATAAAGGCTCGATCAGGTCGGTGTAGTCACGAAAGATCGTCTGGATTTCCTTCGACGCTTCTTTATAAGCATCCATGCGCGGCTTGACGATGGTCAGGTCCGGGCACAGCTTCAAGGCGTGACGGGACGACATGGCCGAGCGCACGCCATAGGCACGCGCCTCGTAGTTGCAGGTGGCGATCACCCCGCGTCGGTCCGCCGAGCCGCCCACCGCCAGCGGTTTTTGCGCCAGGCTCGGGTCATCGCGCATCTCGATGGCGGCGTAGAAGCAATCACAGTCGACGTGGATGATTTTGCGCTGCGTCATATAAACAGGGTGTGAACCTACGGGTGGCCAGTATCGCATCCGAACCTGTATATAGCACCAGTAGTTTGAATCTTCCCTCTAAGCGGTAGGAAAAGTCTCCGATGAATTTATTTTCTCAATCGAATTTGGCGTTCCGATAGAGCTGAAACCCTTGGCCGTACTGGGCCGGCGGGCATCCGACAGCCTTTTTGGAGAGCTAACCGATTGAAGCACAAGCGCTTTTCTTTAATTCACGGGTTGACACACTCGCGTTCCTCTGTAGAATGCCGACACACAGACGCGGGATGGAGCAGTCTGGTAGCTCGTCGGGCTCATAACCCGAAGGTCGTCGGTTCAAATCCGGCTCCCGCAACCAAACATCAAAAAAGGCTACTCGAAAGAGTGGCCTTTTTTGTGCGTATCGGTTTTTACAGGCATAACGATTGTCGGACAAAATTCTTGCCTGCCGCGCACTTACCGCGCACAGCAGTGATTCAGCGGTTTAATTCACACTTATTTGACCGATACATCCATTAACGGTTGACACCTCGTCGCTGGACTGTAGAATGCCGGCCACAGACGCGGGATGGAGCAGTCTGGTAGCTCGTCGGGCTCATAACCCGAAGGTCGTCGGTTCAAATCCGGCTCCCGCAACCAAACATCAA
>NZ_JACCQQ010000007.1:0-223897 GCF_014268345.1 Pseudomonas sp. SWRI18 | reverse complement strand
GCTAGACCGCAAATCCAACCCACACAGCCGAGCCCCTGTGGGAGCTCTCGAGCTTTAGCGAGGCAGCGATAGCGGAGTGTCAGGCGAAAAATGCCAGCAATGCCGCCGCCTTCGCAGCCTCGCCGGGGCTCGACAGCTCCCACAGTTGAGTTGCGGTGCTGCCGAAAATGGCGCCAGTCGCTACATCGCAAATCCAGCGTACACAGCCGTTCCCCTGTGGGAGCTGTCGAGCTTTAGCGAGGCAGCGAAAGCGGAGTGTCAGGCGATGAAAATGCCAGCAATGCCGCCGCCTTCGCAGCCTCGCTGGGGCTCGACAGCTCCCACAGTTGAGTTGCGGTGCTGCCGAAAATGGCGTCAGCCGCTAAACCGCAAATCCCACCCACACAGCCGATCCCCTGTGGGAGCTATCGAGCTTTAGCGAGGCTGCGAAAGCGGTGGGTCAGGCGATGAACATGCCAGCATGTACCGCCGCCTTCACAGCCTCGCTGGGGCTCGACAGCTCCTCATAGGGCAGTGCCGCTCATGCGATCACGCGGCGTGGCTTTCCTTTTTCAAACTGTCCATATCAATCACAAACCGGTACTTCACATCACCCTTGAGCATGCGCTCATACGCTTCGTTGATGCCCTGGATATCGATCATCTCAATATCCGAAACAATCCCGTGTCTGGCACAGAAATCGAGCATGTCCTGGGTCTCCTGGATACCGCCGATCAACGAACCCGCCAGGCTGCGGCGTTTGAAGATCAGGTTGAATACCGTTGGCGACGGGTGCGGGCTGTCGGGTGCGCCGACCAGGGTCATGGTGCCGTCGCGCTTGAGCAGGTTGAGGAAGGCGTCGAGGTCGTGCGGCGCGGCGACGGTGTTGAGGATAAAGTCCAGGCTGTTGGCGACCTTGGCCATTTCGTCCGGGTTCTTCGACACCACCACTTGATCAGCGCCCAGGCGCAGGCCGTCTTCGCGCTTGTTGGGTGAGGTGGTGAACAACGTGACATGGGCGCCCATGGCATGGGCAATTTTCACCGCCATATGGCCGAGACCACCGAGGCCGACCACACCGACTTTCTTGCCGGGGCCCACCTTCCAGTGATGCAGCGGCGAATAGGTGGTGATGCCCGCGCACAGCAGCGGCGCCACGGCGGCCAGGTTGGCGTCGTCGTGGGAGATGCGCAGTACGAACTTCTCCTTGACCACGATGCTGTCGGAGTAGCCGCCGAAGGTGTTTTCACCGCCGAACACCGGACCGTTGTAGGTGCCGGTAAAGCCGTTCTCGCAGTATTGCTCTTCGCCTTCGGCGCAGGACGCACACTGTTGGCAGCTGTCGACCATACAGCCCACGCCGGCCAAATCACCGACCTTGAACTTGCTGACATTGCTGCCTACCGCCGTGACGCGACCGACGATCTCGTGGCCGGGCACGCTGGGATACAGGGTGTTGTTCCACTCGTTACGCGCGGTGTGCAGGTCGGAGTGACAGACGCCGCAATAGAGAATATCGATCTGTACGTCGTCCGCCCCCGGCGCGCGGCGCTCGAAGGTGAAAGGCTTGAGGGAATCCTTGGCGTTCTGGGCGGCGTAGCTGTAAGTCTTGGCCATTTCGTTCACCTGTGAAATCGGATACTGGAAGTCAGATGACCGGCCTGGACGCTGAATCGTTCAATCAAGCACGCCTGTACAATTCGCCCCGCTGGCGCATCCCTAAGCTCACGGCTTTCGATCCTAGGCATAGCGCTGGAGAGTAAGCATGTGTAAACGCGTGATTAAGGTTTCCCTGGCCCTGACCTTGCTGGCCGGGCAGATCATGGGCAGCGCATTCGCCGCAACACCCGCGGTGGCCGTGGCGCCGCAATACGACACCAGCCACGTCTACGTCGCGCCGGCCGATGTCGACCGCTTTGCCCAGAGTTTCCTGGCGACCTTTGGTGGCAAAAGCACCGCCCAAGTGGTGGTGAATGTGCTGCCGGTACCGAGCAGCACCACCTCGCAATTGCTGCAGACCCCGGCCGGCACGGTGTCGCTGTTTGGTTTCAGCACGCCGATCCCACACCCGTTCGGCCAGGAGCGCAATGGCTATCTGGTCAAGGACATGGACGTCGCGCTCAAGGCCGCCCGTGAAAACGGTGCGGCGGTGATCGTCAGCGACTTCCCCGACCCGATCGGGCGTGATGCGGTGGTGCAGTGGCCGGGCGGTGTGAACATGCAGCTTTACTGGCACACCAAGACCCCGGATTACGCCGCGTTCCAGACCGTGCCGGAAAATCGCGTGTACCTCAGCGCAGACCGCGCCGACGCCTTTATCAAAGCCTTTATGGGCTTCTCCCACGGCAAAGTCCTGGCCGATGACAAGCACGCCCCTGGCGTCGACATCGGCCAAGCCGGCGGCAGCTATCGCCGTGTCGACATCGAGTCGCCGTTCGGGCGCATGGCGGTGCTGGTCACCAACGGTCAACTGCCCTACCCGTTCGGCCACGAGACCACCGGTTACCAAGTGGCTGACCTGACGGCCACCCTGGGCAAGGCCACCGGCTCCGGCGCCAAAGTGCTGGTGCCCGCCTTCGACAGCAAAGGCCGGCGCAGCGCGTTGGTCGAGTTCCCGGGCGGCTACGTCGCGGAAATTCATCAGCTCAACGCGGCAAAATGAAGCGTCGCGCAGGCTTGAGCCTGGCCGTGCTGTGGCCGCTGCTCGCCGGCAGCGTTCACGCCGACGAGCAAGCGACACGCCCGGCGATCAAGGCCAACCGTTGGCAGGAAGACTGGTCGGTGCTGCAAAACCCGGCGCTGCGCACGCAACCGTTGGACAACTTGAAATACATCCCGCTGTCGGGTGCCGACCCGTTCAGCTATCTGTCCCTGGGCGCGACGTTGCGCGAGCGCTTCGAGATGAACGATGCCAGTGGTTTCGGCGTACGCGACGTGAAGCGCGATCGCTACCTGATCCAGCGTTTCCAGGTGCATGCCGACCTGCACCTGAACCAGAACTGGCGGGTGTTCACCCAACTCGAAGACGTGCGCGCCTACGACAAAACCACGATTGGCGGCGCCGACCAGAACCGCGTCGACCTGCGCCTGGCCTTTGCCGAGTACGTCAATGCCTTCAGCAGCGGCACGCTGAAGGCACGCGTCGGGCGCCAGGATTTCGCCTTCGACCTGCAGCGCTTCATCTCATCGCGGGACGGCCCGAATGTGCGGCAATCCTTCGATGCGCTGTGGGCCGACTGGGAGACCTCCAACTGGCGCTTCATCGGCATTACCAGCCAGCCGGTGCAGTATCAGGACGAACGGCACTTCGACGACAAGTCCAACAGCGACGCGCGCTTTCACCTGGTGCGGGTCGAGCGCCTGGTGGGCGGCAAGAACGAACTGTCGGCCTACTACGGCGTGTATGAGCGCAGCGCCGCGCACTACCTGGACGCGGACGGCGACGAGACCCGCCACCTGTTCGACGCACGCCTGGGCGGCGCGGCCAGGGGTTTTGACTGGGACATCGAAGCGATGCTGCAAAGGGGTTCGGTGGGCAGCAAGGACATTCGCGCCTGGGCCGGCGGCAGTCGTACCGGCTACACCTTCGACAGCCTGGCCTGGAAACCGCGCGTGGGCCTGCAACTGGACATCGCCTCGGGTGACCGTAAGGCAGGAGATGGCAGCGTCGGCACGTTCAACCCGCTGTTCCCCAACGGCTACTACTTTTCCCTGGCGGGCTACACCGGCTACAGCAACCTGATTCACGTCAAGCCGTCGATCACCGTCAAGCCGATCGATAAGCTCAGCGTGCAAACCGCCATCGGCTTGCTCTGGCGCCAGACCACCGAGGATGCCGTGTACACCCAGCCCAACCTGCCAGTGGCCGCAACGGCGGGCCAGGGTGATCGCTGGACCGGTGCCTACGCGCAACTGCGCACCGACTATGTGTTCAGCCCCAACCTCACCGGCGCTGTCGAAGCCGTGCACTACGACGTCGGCCAGACCCTGCGCGACGCCGGTGGTGGTGACAGCAATTACCTGGGGGTCGAGCTTAAATTCAGTTGGTGACCCCAACCAAGCACACCCATACAAGCCCGGCGTACGCTTTACACCAATAGTGACGCTGAGTTTTTCCCCGCTACCCAAGGAGTTTTCCATGAGCACATTTGTTGCCAAAGACGGTACCCAGATCTACTTCAAGGACTGGGGCAGCGGTAAGCCCGTACTGTTCAGCCACGGCTGGCCGCTGGATGCCGACATGTGGGAATACCAGATGGAATACCTGAGCAGCCGCGGCTTTCGCACCATTGCGTTCGACCGTCGTGGTTTCGGCCGCTCGGACCAGCCGTGGACCGGTAACGATTACGACACCTTCGCCGACGACATCGCGCAGTTGATCGAACACCTGGACCTCAAGGACGTCACCCTGGTGGGCTTCTCCATGGGCGGCGGCGACGTGGCCCGCTACATCGCCCGCCATGGCAGCGCGCGCGTGGCCGGCCTGGTGCTGCTGGGCGCAGTGACGCCGCTGTTCGGGCAGAAACCGGACTACCCGCAAGGCGTGCCGACAGAAGTGTTCGACGGCATCAAGGCCGGGCTGTTGAAGGACCGTGCGCAGTTCATTGCTGACTTCAACACACCGTTCTTCGGCATCAACAAGGGCCAGACAGTCTCCGAAGGCGTGCTGACGCAAACCCTGCAGATCGCGATGCTGGCGTCGCTCAAGTCGACGGTGGATTGCGTCACCGCCTTCTCCGAGACCGACTTCCGCCCGGACATGGCCACAATCGACGTCCCGACCCTGGTCATTCACGGTGACGGCGACCAGATCGTACCGTTCGAGACCACCGGCAAAGCGGCGGCCGCTTCAATCAAGGGCGCCGAGCTGAAAGTCTACAAGGATGCGCCGCATGGCTTCGCCGTGACCCATGCCCAGGCCCTGAATGAAGACCTGCTGGCATTCCTCAACCGCTGAAAACCCTGCACCACCCTCTCCTTATTTCGGCCGGGCTTGCCCGGCCTTTTTTTGTTCAGGAGAAACGCCGACTGAGGACAAGGCGCCCGGGCCCGGCAATTAAGACGCTGGTGAAAATGATCAACAGGAGCCAGCCGAATTGCCCTTCGAGCAACGACCACTGCGGATGCACCACCAGCATGGCGATCAACAACACCGCCAGGATCGGCAAGCATGCCAGTCGCACCAGCACCCCGGCAATGATCAGCAGCGGGCACAGCACTTCGGCGAATATCGCCAGCAACAACGTGACGTGGGCGCCCAGGTGGAACGGGTCCTCGATCAGTTTCAGCTGCTCGCTGTAGTCCAGTAATTTGGGCAATCCATGGACCCACAGCAGGAACAGCGCCCCGCTGCCCCGCAAAAACAACAGCCCCAGGTCCTGACTTCTTGATTCGTTCATAGGTGCTCTCGGTTGGTTGACACACACCCCGATTGTGTCGACAGCGCTCCACGCACGCTTGCAAGCCTGTGCTGACCTCACTCCTGGGTGCAGGCAAACGCTGCGACGATTTCATCGATCACCACCCGCACCCGCGCGGTGTGGCGCAGGTCGGCGTGGGTCACCAGCCACACGTCATACGGCAGCGGCCGGGTGCGTTCCGGCCACAGACGCACCAGCCCGTCGCGTTCACCGGTGTACACCGGGATTTCCCCGACGCCAATGCCGGCGGCGATGGCACGGCGCACCAGCAGGCTGGAACTCAAGGCCGCGACAATGCGCCCGCGGCCCACGGGCTCGCATGCCAGCGCCAGGTCTTTGTGGCTTTGCAGGTAGGGCTGGTAGACCACCAGGTCGTGGCCCTCGAACAGGCTGCCAGGTTCGGGCACGCCGTGACGGTCGATGTAGCGCTGTGCGGCAAACAGCCCCACCGGCCAGCGGGCGATGCGTCGGGCAATCAGGTCGGGGTTGTCCGGACGCTGGTTGCGCACCGCGATGTCGGCCTCGCGCTTGGCCAGGCTGAGGATCTGGGTGGAGGCGTCCAGTTGCACGCGCACGTCAGGGTGCTTGTCGTGCAGGTGGGCAATGGCCGGTATCAGGAAATCGATCGCCAGGGAGTCGGTGGTGCTGACCCGTACGGTGCCGGTCAGGCGGTCGTCCAGGCCCTGGATCTGGCGCTCCAGGTCGAGGGCTGAGCGCTCCATCTTTTCCACCGAGAGCAAGGCGGCTTCGCCTAAGGCGGTGAGCGCGTAGCCCTCGGAAGTGCGCAGGAACAATGTGGCATCCAGGGATTTTTCCAAGGCGTTGATCCGTCGGCCTACCGTGGCCTGATCCACCCCCAGCACCCGCGCGGCGCCACGCAGCGTGGATTCACGGCACACCGCCAGGAACATCCGCGCATCGTCCCAATTCATAAGTTTCCCCAGTGCTGCATATATGCATCATCGTGACGCTAAATCGCAGCATTATTGCATCAACCAACATGGCTATGCTGGGCACCAGAGAAAAATTTCAGGACAGCCCCCATGTTCGACACCCCCGCTCCATCCCGCAGCGCCGTCTGGCTGCCCATCTTCGCCGGCCTGTGCGCCAGTCTGGTCAGCATTGGTCTGGCACGGTTCGCCTACACGCCGTTGATTCCGTCCTTGATCCAGGCCCAGTGGTTTTCGGCCAGTGACGTGGTCTACCTCGGTGCCGCCAACCTGGTGGGTTACCTGATCGGCGCGCTGATCGGACGACCCATTGCCCAGCGCACCTCTAACAGAACCGCGCTGCGCATCATGATGGTGGCGGTGACCCTGGCGTTCTTCGCTTGTGGCTTCCCACTGTCGGTGGTGTGGTTTTTCGCCTGGCGCCTGCTGTCGGGGATTGCCGGGGGCGCGATCATGGTGCTGGTGGCCGCCACCGTGCTGCCCCATGTTCCGGCGGCACGCCGGGGCCTGGCCAGCGGCGCGATCTTCCTCGGCATCGGCCTGGGCATCGCCGGCTCCGGCACGCTGGTGCCGCCACTGTTGAGCCTGGGCTTGCAGCAGACCTGGGTTGGCCTGGGCCTGTTGGCGCTGGTATTGACGGCTGCCAGTTGGTTTGCCTGGCCCGACGGCACACCTCATCAGGCACCGGCACCTGCGCACATTTCAGCGCGCACGCCCTCCGGCGTGTACCTGCTGTTTGCTCAATACGCCTTCATGGCGGCGGGCCTGGTGCCGGCGATGGTATTCCTGGTGGACTACGTGGCCCGTGGCCTGGGCGATGGCGCGCACATCGGCGCAATGATCTGGGTGATGTACGGCCTGGGCGCGATTGTGGGGCCGGTGACCTACGGCTTTCTTGCGGATAGACTCGGCGCCCGCCAGAGTATCCGTTGGGTGCTGATGGTGCAGGCGATAGCGCTCGGCCTGTTGCCGTTCGCCGGCTCGTTTATCGCGTTGGCGGTGCTGGCGGTGATTCTCGGTTCCTTCCCGCCGGGCATCGTGCCCCTGGCGCTGGCGCGGGTGCATGAACTGCTGCCCGACCATCACCAGCAACAGGTGGCGTGGAGCCGCGCCACCGTCTCCTTTGCCACGTTCCAGGCACTGTCCGGGTTCGCCTACTCGGTGCTGTTCAACAACAGCGGCGGCCAGCACGCGTTGCTGTTCATGATCGCGGCAGGCGCCATCGTGGTCGCCCTGGCCCTGGAATGGGGCATGATTGCGCTGAACCGCCGGCCGCTCGACACGGTCCCAACCCATACGCTCATCGCTGCAGGTAATCTGAAATGACGCTTCCACAAGAAATGACCCAGATCGAAATCACCACCCCCGGCGGCCCCGAAGTGCTGCAACCGCGCCGGGCCGACGTGCCGGTGGCGGGCCCCGGCGAAATCCTGATCCGCGTGCATGCCGCCGGGGTCAACCGCCCTGACGCCTTGCAACGCGCCGGCAAGTACCCGATGAAACCCGGCATGAGCCCGCTTCCAGGCCTGGAAGTGGCCGGTGAAGTGGTGGCGCTGGGCGATGGCGTGAGCGAATACGCTATCGGCGACAAAGTCTGCGCCCTGACCAATGGCGGCGGCTACGCGCAATTTTGCAGCGTGCCGGCCGGCCAGGCCCTGCCGATCCCCGAGGGCATGGACTGGATCCAGGCCGCCGCCGTGCCGGAAACCTTCTTCACCGTATGGGCCAACCTGTTCGGCCTCGGCGGTGCGCACACCGGCCAACGCGTATTGATCCACGGCGGCACCAGCGGCATCGGTACGACCGCCTTGATGCTGTGCCGCGAGTTCGGCATCCAGGCCTTCGCCACCGCCGGCAGTGCCGACAAGTGCGCGGCGATTGCCGGGTTGGGTGCCGAGCCGATCAACTACCGTGAGCAGGACTTTGCCGAGGTCATCGCCCAGAAAACCGATGACAAAGGCGTGGATGTGATCTTGGATATCATGGGAGCCTCCTACCTGAACAACAACCTCAAGGCTCTGGGCATGGACGGCCACTTGGTGATGATCGGTTTCCTCGGTGGCGGCAAAGCCAATGATGTGGACCTGCTGAGCATCCTGGGCAAACGTGCCGTGATCACCGGCTCACTGCTGCGCGCGCGCACCAGGGAAGAAAAAGCCTCGATTGCCGACCAACTGCGCGAGTACGTGTGGCCGGTACTGACAGCCGGGCGCTGCCTGCCGATCATCGACAAAGTGTACGAATACACCGACGCCGCCCAGGCCCATGCACGGATGGAGGGTGGCGATCATATCGGCAAGATTGTGTTGCGGGTCAGTTGATCCGAAGGCGATACAAATCAAATGTGGGAGCGGGCTTGCTCGCGAATATGGTGTGTCAGACCCGAATGAGTTGACTGACACGCCGCTTTCGCGAGCAAGCCCGCTCCCACATTGACCGGCTTTGCTTTCAGGATCTGTTTCTACTGCTCGGCGTATCTCGGGTAATCGGTATAGCCCTCTATACCGCCCCCATACATCCCTTCCGTGCGCAGCGGGTTCAACGGCCAACCGTTGAAAATCCGCTGTGGCAGATCCGGGTTGGCAATGAACGGCCGCCCGAACGCGATCAAGTCCGCCAGCCCTGCTTCTACCAGCTGAGCGCCGCGCTCGGCGGTGTAGCGGCCAGCGTAGATGACCCGCCCACTGAAGGTCTCGCGCACCGCGCGGCGAAACGATTCGGGCAGCACCGGGGCGTTATCCCAGTCGGCTTCGGCGATGGACACATAGGCGATGCCGGACGCTTGCAGCACCTTGATCGCTTCGATGTAGGTGTGGTGCGGGTCTTCTTCCACCAGGCCGATGTACACCCGGTCCTGGTCGGTGCCACTGAACAACGGTGAAAACCGCACCCCCAGACGCTCCGGCCCGACGACGGCCGTCACGGCTTCAACGATCTCGCGCAGGAAACGCAGGCGGTTCTCCAGGGAGCCGCCATATTGATCATCGCGCTGGTTGGCGTGGGCCGAGATGAACTGGTTGACCAGATAACCGTTCGCCGAGTGGATTTCTACCCCATCAAACCCCGCATCCAGCGCATTGCGTGCCGCCTGTGCGTAGTGCTCGATCAATTCCTCGATCTCGAGGACGCTCAGTGCACGCGGCACTGGCGGCTGCTTCAGCTCACCCGCACCCGGCGCGGTTTCGATAAAGGCCTTGGCCTGCAGCGCCTGGATCGCAGAGGGTGCAACCGGCGCAGCGCCGTCAGGCTGCAGGGCGTTATGCGACACCCGGCCGACGTGCCACAGTTGGGCAAAGATCACTCCGCCTTCGGCATGCACCGCGTCGGTGACTTTGCGCCAGCCGTCGATCTGTGCCGGGCTGTAGATGCCCGGCGTCCACGCATAACCCTGGCCACGCGGTTCAATCTGCGTGCCCTCACTGACCATGAAACCGGCACTGGCACGCTGGCGGTAATACTCGGCCATCAGGTCGGTGGCGATATCGCCGGGCTGGGCGCTGCGCTGGCGCGTCAACGGCGGCAGCACGATACGGTTGTCGAGTGTGTGGTGACCCAGTTTTACCGGGGTGCTTAAAATAGGGTTTGTCATCTAAGGTTTTCCAAATGGCGGACGCGCTGAAGCATTGGCGACTTATGCAAGTCGCCAATGAATCAAGCGGTTTGATTAACTTACGCGGTGAGTTTCAGCAGGGCTTTAGCCACATCGCTGGAACTGCCAGGGTTTTGCCCGGTGACCAGCAAACCATCGGTTATCACAAAGGATTGCCAGTCAGCCCCCTTCTCATAGTGGCCGCCGAGTTGCTTGAACTCATCTTCAATCAGGAATGGCACCACGTCGGTCAGCTCCACCGCGGCCTCTTCCGAATTGGAGAAACCGGTGACCCGACGGCCCTTGACCAGCGGCTCGCCATTGACCGCCTTGACGTGACGCAGGGCGCCCGGTGCGTGGCAGACAAAGCCGATCGGTTTGCCGGCACGCTCGAAGGACTCGATCAGCGCGATCGAGACGGGCGATTCCGCCAGGTCCCACAGCGGGCCATGGCCGCCTGGGTAGAACACGGTGTCGAAGTCATCGGCGTTGACGCTCTCCAGCTTCAGCGTGGTGGCCAGGGCCTGCTGCGCGGCCGGGTCGGCGGCGAAACGGTGGGTCTGTTCGGTCTGGAAGTCCGGCTGGTCGCTCACCGGGTCCAGCGGCGGCTGGCCGCCGGCCGGGGAAGCCAGCACCACGTCGGCGCCGGCGTCCTTGAACGCGTAATAGGGTGCGGCAAACTCTTCGAGCCAAAAGCCGGTCTTGCGCCCGGTATCGCCGAGCTGGTCGTGAGAGGTCAGTACCATTAATACTTTCATTTTCCAGTGCCTCGATAGGTGGGAGTGTCGGTGTGGTCAGGCTGGCCCAACAACTGTCGGGTCAACCGCAGCGCCTCGTCGAAAGGCGCCGATGTACGGGTGATCTTGCTCATGACGCTGGTCCCCAACCACAACGCATACAGGCGCTGGGCCAGGTTCTCGGGGTGTTGCGCAAGCGTTATCGAGCCGTCTTCGATGCCCGCCTGCAAGGCCTTGGCGAGCAACCCGATGGTGCGTGCGGTGCCGCGCTGCAGGGCCAGGCGCATCGGCTCTGACAGGTCTGACACCTCGGCACCCAGTTTGACGGCAAGGCATTTGCCCGCGTCGGTGCAGCCGGTCTGGTTGTCGATCCAGCAGTCCCAATAGCGCATCAACTTGGCGTGCTGGGTTAAACCAGGCTGGTCGAACAGTTGCTGCATGCCGTGCACATAGCTGTCGAAGTAGTGGTCGAGCAGCACAACGCCGAACGCATCCTTGGAGCTGAAGTAGTGGTAAAACGAACCCTTGGGCACGTCGGCGGCTTGCAGTATTTCGTTCAGGCCCACTGCGGAGAATCCCTTGCGCCCGACAATCAACTGCGCCGTGTCCAGAATGGCCTGCCGTGCACTTTTAGTTTCGCTGTTCATGCTTCACCCCGTCCGATTAGACCAGTCGTCTAGTTCGTTGAGGGGATGTTAGGAGCCGGGCAAAATTCGCACAATGTCAGATGCGCAAGGATTCCGGACATGACGCGAAGGCAGTTGCCGTTTAACCGGTACGCGCCGACAATCGCCTCTCCCGCGCCCCTTGGAGAATGACGATGCACAGCGTTGCGCTGATGGTTTACCCGAACTTCCAATCCCTGAGCCTCAGCCTGGGTTCGGTGTTCGAGTGCGCGAACCTGCTGCGCGGCGAGCCGGCCTATGAGTTTCACCTGGTCTCGGAGAGCGGCGGCGCGGTGATGACCTCCCAGGGATTTTCGGTGAATACCACACCGATCCGGCCCGAGGGTTACGACACACTGATTGTCAGTGGTTACCTGGAATTTCGCCTGCCGGAAGCCAACCTGCTGGAGCTGGTCAAGGCCGCGTCCGCGCAATCGCGACGGGTTGCCTCGCTGTGCATGGGTATTTTCGTGCTGGCCGAGGCCGGCCTGCTGGAAGGCAAGCGCACCACCACCCACTGGATTCACGCACCGGCGTTTCGCAAGCGCTACCCGCACATACGCCTGGAAGAAGACAAGCTGTTCATCGTCGACGGCCAGGTGTGGACCGGCGCCGGCATGAGCGCCGGCGTGGACCTGGCGTTGGCCATGGTGGAAAACGACCTGGGCGGCGACCTCGCCCGGCGCATTGCGCGCAAGCTGGTGATCGCCCAACGCCGCGGCAGTGAACAGTCGCAGTTGTCGGCGCTGCTGGAGCTGGACCCCAAGTCAGACCGCGTGCAACTGGCCCTGGCCTACGCCCGCGAGAACCTGACCCACGATCTCTCGGTGGAGGCCCTGGCCGATGTCGCCCGGCTCAGCCCGCGCCAGTTCAGCCGGGTGTTCCGCGAAGAAACCGGACAAACGCCGGCCAAGGCCATCGAATCCCTGCGGGTGGAGGCCGCCCGGTCGATGATGGAAACCAGTCGCCACCCGGTCGAGGTGGTCGCCCGCGAAACCGGGTTTGGCGACCGCGAGCGCATGCGCCAAGCGTTTCTGCGCGCCTTCGGGCAACCGCCACAGGCGATGCAGCAGGCGTTTAATGCAGCGACACCCGCGTAATCAGGTAACTCACCAGTTGCGGCTCGTCCCCCAGCTCAAGCGTCTGCACCGGGCGCGGCAGGTTATCCAGCACCGTGCGCCAGAATGCCTGGGACACTTCATCCTGGTCATAAAAGCGCACCAGCCAATCGGCCTCGCCGCTGCACAGCACCTGGCTGGCGATGGCACGGCCGATGCCTTTGCGCCGATAACGCTTGAGGATGAACAGGTCCGCCAGTTCCAGCGCGTCGATGCCCGGCAGTTCGCTGCCCTCGATCAGCAGGAAACCGGCGATATAGCCGTCGACCAACAGCAGGTTGGCACTCCATTGCGGGTCCTGCCAATAACGGTCCAGGTGCTCATCATGGATGTAGAAACGGCCGTCCGCCTCGACATCTTCCTGCTCCCAGTCCGAAGACTCATAGGCGTAATACTGGTAGAGATTGCGGATCAGCTCGGCGGCTTCAGGGCCGGTCTGGATCAATTCGACAGTGGTTTCAGGCATGGGACCCTCAGTGGAAAAACGCAGGGCGCCATTGTTCACAAATCGTGGGGACAGTCCAGTACAGCGGTCAACCTTTTGCTGGCTGTAGTGAGCGGGCAATGTCTGGCAGCTTTGCCACACATGCCGAATCAACGTCTGCATCTTCAACGCTTCGGCCCAGCGGTCGCTGATTTCTCGGCCATCCGCGCCGGTGATCGCATAGGGCGGCGGGCCCAGTTCGCAGGTGAACGACAGGCTCTGCGGCGTCTCGGGCCGGGCCAGCCAGTCTTCGATTCCGTAGCGCCACCACTCGGTGAAGCGCTGCACCCAGGCTTGATGCTGCGCAAAGTCCAGCGACACCTGGACCTGTTCGCTGCTGGCCACGCGGCCATGGAAACCCCAGCTGTGGCGCAGGATGGTGCGGATCTGCTCATCGTCTTCAGCCGCGCCAGGCTCCGGCAGTTCGCGGCCGACCACGTAATGGGAGAGGTCGGCCAACAGTTTCAAGTCGGGCATCTGGGCCAGCAGGTCGAGGGTGAACAGCAGGTCGTTGGTGAGCCGGTAGCGATGGGTTTCAAGCAGGACCGGAAAATCCACCTGTTCAGCCAGGCGTTGCCAGCCCTCCACCAGCCGCGCGGCTTCGGCCTGGGTGCGCGGGCGCACGTCGGCTTGCAGCGTGAGGTGGTGGCAGCCATAGCGGCTGATCACTTCCAGCGCGGCCGCCAAGTCATCCACCGATTGCGGAAACAACTGGCCCTCGATCTGCAAGCCCCTGGCCGAGGCGGCGGCATGCAAGCGCGCCACCTCGGCGGGTTGCCAGTAGTGGTCGGTGATGCCATCAAAACCGGCGGCCTTGATACGGTCGAGTTGAGCCTCCAGAGAGCCGGGTTCGGTCTGCATGGCCCACAAGGATTGGAACACTAGAAATTGACGCATATCAGCCTCGCAGCAGGTGTTTGAGGGACAGCTCGGGGTTGGCCAGGCTGGTGGTATCGAGTGGCAGACGCGCGCTGATCAGGCGTTCGCAGAGCTTGATGTCCTTGGCCACGCTGTTGCCCCGCGCCCAACCGCAGGCGCCTTGCAAATGGTGATCGGCATCCAGGTAGAACAGCAACAGGCCGCCGTCGGGCAAGGTGCGGCTGACCGTCAAGGGTGTGATCAAGCCCACGGTCTGCAACCCCCAGTCGTATTGATCGGACCAGAAACCGGGGAGCGCCTCGAACGGTGCTTCACGCCCCAGCAGGCCCAGCGCCGCATGCCGGCCCTGGGCTTCGGCGTTGCGCCAGGTTTCCTGGCGCTGGTAGAGGCCGCCGAGGCGAAACTCGCACACGTCGCCGGCGGCATAAATGTCGGGCGCGCTGGTGCGCAACTGCGCATCCACGCGAATGCCCTGCCCCACGTCCAGCCCGGCCGCCGTGGCCAGCTCGACATTGGGCTGCATGCCGATGCCCACCACCACCCGATCGCAGGGCAGCCGCTGCCCGTCCGCCAGCAGCACAGCGTCGGCCTGGATGGATTCCAACGTCACGTTCAAACGTACGTCGACCCCATGCTGACGATGCAACTCCAACAGCGCCTGGGAGATAACCGGCGGCAATACCCTGCCCGCCAAGCGCGGCCCGGCTTCGAGCACCGTCACATCACAGCCCAGGCCACGTGCGGTGGCGGCCACTTCCAGGCCGATAAAGCCACCGCCCACCACCACCAGCCGCGTGCCGGGTTGCAATGCACTGCGCAACGCCAGCGCTTCATCATGGGTGCGCAGGTAAAGCACGTGGGCCTGCTCCTGGGGCAACCGGCGCGCTCTGCCCCCGGTGGCCAACAACAGGCCGGCGTACGGCAGCCACTGCCCGTCATTGAGTTGCAGGCGATGGTGTTGCGGGTCCAAGTGAGTGACCGGGTTGCCGGCAATGTGCTCGATGCCCAGCTCGGCCAGCCGCACGCTGTCGCACAAGCTGCATCCAGCCAGGTCCGCCGTGCCCTGCAACACGCCTTTGGACAGCGGTGGCCGCTCGTAGGGCAAGTGCGGTTCATCGCCAATCAGGATCAGCCGCCCGGCGTAGCCTTCTTCGCGCAGCGTCAGCGCCGCACGGCCTCCGGCATGCCCGGCGCCGACGATGATCAGGGCGTGGCTTGCAAGTGCTTCGCTCATGATCCGGCCGTGACAGCGAGCAACACCCGCCCCGCTTCGACCCGCACCGGGTAGGTCTTGAGGTTGACGCACACCGGCGCGCCCATGGCCTGGCCGTTGCGGTAATCGAAGCGCCCGTTGTGCTTGGGGCACTCGATGATGTGGTCCATCACCAAGCCGTCGGCCAGGTGGACGTTCTCGTGGGTGCACAGGCCAGCGGTGGCGAAGAACTGGTTGTCCGCCGAGCGATACACCGCATAAGTGTGCGCCCCGTGGTCGAAGCGCAGCACGTCTTCTTCGTCTATTTCGCCCACGGCGCAGACATCGATCCATTGATCGTTCATGGCGTTTTCTCTTGTTATTTTATGGGGTGGGATTCAGCCGGCAGCGGCTTCTGCCCGCACTGCGGTGTTGGCGGCCGATTCAGCGCGCGTGCGGATCGGCCGCTGGATGAAATGGCTGGGGTCGCGGCGCTGTTTCCAGATGGTCGGCAGGATTTCCTTGTACGCCTCGAACAGGTTGGCGTACGGCGGCGGGCAATCGTCGCGGATTTCTTCGTGCAGTTGCGCCAGGGCGTGGTACGGCACCATCGGGTACATGTGGTGTTCGAGGTGGTAGTTCATGTTCATGTAGAGAAAGCGCAGCACCCGGTTCATGTAGATGGTGCGGCAGTTGCTGCGGTGGTCGAGCACGTCTTCGGCCAGGCCGACATGCTGGGTCAGGCCGAACAGGTAACCCAGCCAGGCACCGTAGACGCTCGGCAAGCCGATCAGCATCAGCGGCAGCCAGCTGTGCAGGTACAGGGCGGTGCCGATGACCAGGGCATAGAGGCCGACCCAGACGCGCGCCGCGCGGAACACTTTGGGCCACTCGGATTCGGGGATGAAGTCCGCCTCCTGGGCGCTCATCCGGCCGACAGCATGGCGCGCGACGCCGCTGAACGTCTTCCAGGCCAGGGGCAGGTTGAACAGGCTGAGGAACATCATCAGCAAACTCGGCGGGCGCGGCTCGACGATCTCCGGGTCTCGCCCGACGACGATGGTGTCGGTGTGATGGCGGGCATGGCTCCAGCGCCAGACATGGGGTTCGAAGATGCACATGAAGCTGGCGACCTGATACAGCACGTCGTTCATCCAGCGGGTCTTGAACGCCGTGCCATGGCCGGTTTCGTGCCAGCGCGGGTTGGACGCGGTGCCGTACAACACGCCATAGGCCACGAAGAACGGCACGCAGGCCCAAGTGCCCCAGAACCAGTAGCCGCCAAAACCGCTGGCGAACAGCGCGACGACCCACAGGGCGGTGTCGAGCAAGGCCGGGGCGTCGCGGCGTTGCATCAGTTCTTTCATGCGTTTGCGCGGGATGGGCGACTGGTACCACTGGGCCGAGACCAGGCCTTTATCGAAGGCGCGGGCGGCTTCGGGGCCCGTGAGGCTGTAGTCGCGCCGGGCGGTGTGAGCGGTGTATTTAGACATTGTTATTGTTCTCCGCAAGCGGGGTGATTTCTTGTGCTGTACGAAACAGACGATAGAGAACGGCTTATTCGCCTTCAAGGCCTTGAATCCATTCCCTATCAAGCTATCATCCAGGCCCAGCGGGGCTTGATAGTTTTCTATCAAGACGCTCAAAGGGCTTGTCATGAACAACAAAAAGCGCCCAACCATCGCCACCGTCGCCGCCCATGCCGGGCTCAGTGTGGCCACCGTCGACCGCGTATTGAATGCGCGTGCGCCGGTCAATCCGCAGACCGCCGAACAGGTGGTCCAGGCCGCCGAGGCTGTGGGCTATTTTGCGGCGCGGTTGATCGGCCAGCGCATCCGCGAGCGCCGGCCGACCTATCGCTTCGGCATCCTCTTGCTGGCCACCGCCCAGGCCTTCTACGCCGGCCTGGCGCAGGCGATCAGCGAGGCCGCCGAGCAGCACGCCGGCGCCAACCTGAGCTGCGAGTTCGAATACATCACCGATCGCACCCCCGCCGCCATCGTCGCGCAAATTGAACACCTGGCCGTGAAGTGCGACGGGCTCGCGGTGGTCAGCTTCGCCCATCCACTGATCAACGCCTGCCTGGCACAGATCCGCACGGCCGGCGTGCCGGTGGTGGCCTTGCTCTCGGACATTCACGAACGCGCCGATGAACCCTACGTAGGCCAGGACAACCATGTGGTCGGCCGCACCATGGGCTGGCTGCTCGCACGCACCTGTGGCGCAAGCAAAGGCAGCGTGGGAATCCTGCTCGGCGGCCATCGTTTTCTCGGCCACCATGCGCGGGTCGAAGGCTTGCACGGCTACCTGGCGGAACACGCGCCCGGGCTCAAGCCGCTGGAGCCGTTGATCAACCTGGATAACTGCGACATCACCGAAGAGGCCACCCTCGACCTGATCAGCCGCCACCGCGACCTGCGCGGACTGTGCGTGGTGGGCGGCGGCGGTGACGGCATCATCAGCGCCCTGGCGCAGTTGCCCAAGCGCCCGGCGCTGTGTTGCATCCTGCAGGAGTCGACCGAGCTGTCGCGCCAGGCGTTGAGCCGGGGCCTGGTGGATGTGGTGATCGATTCGCAACCGGTACGCACCGCCACGGCGCTGGTGGCGTTGATGGTGGAGCTGCAGAGCGCCGAAGCATTCGACCCGGCCCGGCATCGGGTGTACATACCGCCGCACATCGTGACTTCGGAGAACCTCTAGCGGGCGCGGCACTCGATCAGCAAGCCGCCCTCTTCGCGCACGTGGCTGTCGATCACCACGGGCAGGAAGCGTTGGATCACGCGCATATTGCTGTGCAGATGCTCACTCATGCGCGACGTGGTGAAACGACCGCCACCGGCCAATGCCATCGGCAACAGCAATTGGTCGGCCAGGTGCTCGCCCACCGCCGTGTCGGCGCCTTGCCACGCCACGGCCTGGTCGATCGCCTGGTCGGCCACGGTTTCGGCGCGCAGGTTGGCCAGGCCGAAGGCGCTGAACACTTCAGTGACATGGGCGTGGACGTATTCCAGCATCAGCACATTGCCAGGACCTTGAAGGGGGTCAATCTCGACCGGCAGGCACTGTGCGGCGTCGAATGGCAAACGCTGGCGCACGCGCTTGAATTGGCGCTCGCTGACCTGGGCCGGCAACCCGGCGTTAAGCGTTATCGCACGGGATTCGAGCAGGTTGCCGCGCTGCACCAGCTGCAACGGCGACAGCACGCTGGGCTGGATAAACGCCTCCAACTCACCGCCACCGGCGGGCACAAAGCCATAACGGTTCAGATTCAATTCGATCCGCGCGCCCATGCCTCGCAACAGCGGCAGCCAGGCGCGCTGCAGGAAATCTACGGGCGGCGCCAGCGGGTTATGGGTGCCACCGCAAATCGTCACGCGACTGGCGGTGGGTGCGCGCAGTAACGCAGGCAGCACGGTCTGCAACACCAGGGTGCAACTGCCGGCCGTACCAATGGCGAAGCGGTAGTCATCGCCTTGAATCGGCCCTGGCGCGAACACCAACGCCTGCGAGCCCAATTGCGCACCGTGCACCTTGGCCCCGCAGACCTGTGCCGCTGCCAGCACGGCGGTCAGGTGCTGGCGCATCAAGCCCGGCCGACTGCGCCTGGCGCGAATATTTTTGATACTCAAGGTCCGGCCGGTCACCATCGACAGGCTCAAGCCGCTGCGCAATACCTGGCCACCGCCGATGGCGCCGTCGAGTTCAATCACGTCCTGTTGCATAGTCATCCTTAAGCGAGTGGCGTTGTTCTTTGTTCATCCTCTGGCCCCTTTTATCCTTTGACGCACACCACTTGACGCAAGGTGTGCAGCACTTGCACAAGCTCGCGCTGGGCGTGCATGACCTGGTCGATGTCCTTGTAGGCCATCGGGATTTCATCGATCACATCGGCGTCCTTGCGGCATTCCACGTGGGCGGTGGCGCGGATCTGATCGGCCACGGTGAAGGTGTTCTTCGCCTTGGTGCGGCTCATGGTGCGGCCGGCGCCGTGGCTGCAGGAGCAGAACGATTCTTCGTTGCCCAGGCCGCGCACGATGAAGCTTTTGGCGCCCATGGAGCCCGGAATAATCCCCAGTTCACCCTTCTTCGCCGACACCGCGCCTTTACGCGTGACCAGGATGTCTTCGCCGAAGTGATGCTCTTTCTGCACATAGTTGTGATGGCAGTTCACCGCTTCCAGCGCCACTTCGAACGGTTTGCCGAGCACCTGGCGCGTGGCCCGGACCACCGCGCGCATCATCAACTCGCGGTTCTGCCGGGCAAAATCCTGGGCCCAACCCACCGCTTGCACGTAGTCATCGAAGTGCTGGCTGCCTTCTTCGAAATACGCCAGGTCGCGGTCCGGCAGGTTCGCCAGGTGCTGGCGCATATCCGCCTGGGCCAACTGTATAAACAGGTTGCCGATGGCGTTGCCCACGCCACGCGAACCGCTGTGCAACATGAACCAGACGCGGTTGGCTTCATCCAGGCACACCTCGACAAAGTGGTTGCCGGTCCCCAGGGTGCCCAGGTGCTGGCGGTGGTTGCTGCGCTCCAGTTGCGGGTACTTGTCGGTGATCGCCTTGAAGCGCGGATGCAGCGCCGCCCATACCTGATCGGCCTGGGCCGGCACATCTTCCCAGGCGCCCTTGTCACGGCCTTTACGGCTGCGCGTGCGGCCATGGGGCACGGCGGCTTCGATGGCGCAACGCAGGGCGTGGAGGTTGTCGGGCAAGTCGCCGGCGGTGAGCGTGGTGCGCGCGGCGATCATCCCGCAGCCGATGTCCACGCCCACCGCCGCCGGGATGATCGCGCCCACGGTGGGGATGACGCTGCCGATGGTCGAGCCCTTGCCCGGGTGCACGTCCGGCATCACCGCCAGGTGCTTGAAGATGAACGGCATCTTAGCGGTGTTCATCAGTTGCTGGCGGGCCTCGGGCTCCACGGGCACGCCCTCGGTCCAGAGCTTGATCGGCTTGCCGTTGGCGACTTCCAGCAGTTGGTAGGTGGTGTCTTGCATGATCTCGATTCTTTTTTGAATGCCGGCACTGCGGCGTTGGTGAGGGTATAGCAGCGGGCGTGCCAGGTTTGCTTCTACTTTGCCGAAATAATTTAACCGACTGTTTTACAAGTAATTTCCAAGAAGATAAGGCGAAATTACTTGAAACCTCATGACAAACCCATCCGGAAATTCCTATCCTTTCATATCGCCTCTTATATTTTGGTCCAGTCATGAAACACAAGCGAACGGTCGCCATCGGGTTTATCGGGTCCAAGCTGGATCGCGTCGGCAAGGCCGCCAACCGCTGGAATCACTGGCGCCCCAGCGTTGGCCTGTGCCAGCAAGACAACCTGCAGATCGATCGCCTGGAACTGATCCACGATATCGACACCCGCGACGTCACCCTAGCCGAGCGGGTGCGCGCCGACATCCAGCAAATCTCGCCGACCACCGAGGTGCGGCTGCACCCGATGCCGCTGAGCAACCCCTGGGATTTCGAAGAGGTCTACGGCGCGCTGCATGACTTCACCAGTGCCTACGCTTTCGACACCGAACGCGAGGACTACCTGGTCCACATCACCACCGGCACCCACGTGGCGCAGATCTGCTGGTTCCTGCTCACCGAGGCGCGCACCCTGCCCGCCCGCCTGATCCAGACCGCGCCCAGCCGCCGCCCCGACGACACCGCGCCGGCCACCGGTACCCACACCCTGATCGACCTTGACCTGTCGCGCTACGACCGCATCGCCTCGCGCTTCGCCCATCAGCGCCTGGAAGGCCTGGCGTTTCTGAAGTCGGGGATCGCCACGCGCAACAGCGCCTTCAATGCCAGCATCGAGCAGATCGAGCGCGTGGCCGTGCGCTCCACGGCGCCGATGCTGCTGATCGGCCCCACCGGCGCGGGTAAATCCTTCCTCGCCCGGCGCATCTACGAACTCAAGCGCAGCCGCCATCAATTGCAAGGCCGCTTCGTGGAAGTCAACTGCGCCACCCTGCGCGGCGATGGCGCGATGTCGGCGCTGTTCGGGCACATCAAGGGCGCCTTCACCGGCGCGCAAAACGCCCGGGACGGGCTGCTGCGCGCGGCGGATGGCGGCATGCTGTTCCTTGATGAAATCGGCGAGCTGGGCGCGGATGAACAGGCGATGCTGCTCAAGGCCATCGAAGAAAAACGCTTCTACCCCATGGGCGCCGACCGCGAAGTGGCCAGCGACTTCCTGATCATCGCCGGCACCCACCGCGACCTGCGCGAGCGAGTGGCCCAGGGGCTGTTTCGCGAAGACCTGTATGCACGGGTCAACCTGTGGACCTTTGAACTGCCGGGCCTGGCGGGCCGGCGCGAAGACATCGAACCCAATATCGATTTCGAGCTGGAGCGCCACGCCCGCGAAAACGGCCGCCGCGTGCGCTTCAACCTGCAGGCGCGGCGCCGTTACCTGGCGTTTGCCTGCTCCAGCGAAGCGGCGTGGCTGGGCAATTTTCGTGAACTGTCCGCCTCCATCACACGCATGGCGACCCTGGCCGACAGCGGGCGTATCGACGAAGCCCAGGTCGACGCCGAGATCCAGCGCCTGCGATATGCCTGGGGGCTGTCGGAACCCGATGCACTGCTGCCCGCCGACCTGGACCTGTTCGACCGCTTGCAACTCAAGGCGGTGCTCGACGTGTGCCGCCAATCGGACAGCCTCTCCGACGCCGGCCGCCGGCTGTTCGGTGTGTCACGCCAGGCCAAGGCGCAGCCCAATGACGCGGATCGGTTGCGCAAATACCTGGCGCGGTTTTCGATTGAGTGGAAGCAGTTGAAGCCCTAGCGAAGACGGCCACCTGAAGGTCAAGCCAATGAGGTACTGAGCTGTTTCGAAATCGGAAATAAATCAGTGGACTTGGTAAAAAGTCACCTCGCGCACAAACACTTGCGCCTGGGCTTTGAGCCACTCGAACAGTCGGGCGATATCGGGCTCTGACTGGCGTCCATTTCGGCAAATGATGTAGTACGCAGCGGGCGACATCATCACAGGAGCGTTCAGCGCCAGCAAGGTGCCGTCTTTCAAAGCGTCATAGACCAATGCCGTCCGGCCCAGCGCGATCCCGCCACCTTTGACCGCAAGACTGATAGCCAGGCCAGAGTCCGGAAAGCGTGGCCCGTGGTGATACGGCGGCGGTGCCAGCCCCTGGAACGCAAACCAGCTTTCCCAGCTTGGACACACGTGATCATCGACCCGATGAATCAGCGGATAACGTGCAATATCCGCCAATGCAATATCGCCATTCACCTTTTGAAAATCCGGCGAGTACACGGGGAACACCGCATCGTGCATCAACAATTCTGCGTAATGATCGGGGTAGTCGCCGTCCCCCATCACGATCGCCACATCGAATTGATGAGCCCCTGGATTGGTTCGACTTATATCTGCACTGGTCAGCACCAGCTCGAGATTGAACGAGGCCTCGGTATGAGACCCATGCATTCTGGGAATCAGCCAGGTGGAACAAAGAGAAGACGTGCATGAAAGATAAAGCGGCCGGGATTTGCTCGGGTTCAGCGAATGCAACACCGCCTCAAGCTCCTGGAAAAAACCATCGACCACCGGGAGCAAAGCCCGCCCTGCAGCCGTGAGTTTAACGCCCCGTGAATGGCGCTCGAATAACTGCACACCCCACCATTCCTCCAGGCCTGCGATTTGATGGCTGATAGCACTGGCGGTAAGGTTCAACTCCGAAGCAGCGCGGGCGAAACTTCCCGTTTGCGCCGCGCTGATGAAGGCCTGAAGCATGGGAGTGGGTGGCGGACGTCGGGCCATCAGGTGCTCACTTTGATCAGGATGATTCCACAAACGATAACGAAGGCTGAAAGCATTCGCCGCCAGCCGAAGCGCTCATGGAAGAACAGCGCAGCGATAATGGCGCCGATAATAACACTGGTTTCCCGCAGTGCTGAGACCTTGGCAACCGCATCCAGAGACAGCGCAAACAACACCAGACCGTAGGAAGCCAAGTAAAAAACGCCGCCCATCACGCCCACGCGCCATTGGCCGTAAACAGCTTGCGCCAGTGCCGGTCGCTGCTTGAAAAAAGCCAGCACGGGAATCGGAATACTCTGGAATATCGTCAAATAAATGATGTATTGCAACACCGTCTCACTGGCTCTGACGCCTATGGCATCCACCACCGTGTAGGACGCGATAAACGCACCCGCACACACCGCCATCAGAATTGGCTTGAACATCTGCGCAGTCATCCTGCGCACAAATGTCAGGCTGATGATGCCAGCACAGATCAGCAGTACTCCCGCCATTGCCTGGGATGACAATTGTTCATGGAGCACAAAGCAGGAAACTAGCGCGACCAATACCGGCGGCACACCGCGCATCACCGGGTAGACCTGACCGAAATCGCCGGTCTCGTAGGCTTTGATCAAAAACAATCGGTAGATCGTATTGAGTACGACGGACACCAGCACATAGCCCCACACCTGCGGTCTCGGCACATTGACAAGTGGCAACGCCGCCAGGCAGATGAGTAACGCAGTGCCATCGACCATAGCCAACGTGATGAAGCGGCTGCTGCCAGCGCGGACAACAGCATTCCAGGTGGCGTGCATGAAGGCGGAGATCAAGACAAGGGTGATTGCGATGTCGGAGTTGTCCATGGGGCTCGGCTTTTAGGTGTTAGAGGTCGCTGGTTATATGCGGCAGGCCATCATTTTTTGCGCAGCCACATTCGCAGCATGTATCGATTCAGATCATTCAAAGGCGTCGCATCATTGATCTCTGCATGCGGGGTATTTATATCGATGAAGTGTGTCCGGGTATGGAGAAACTTGTTATCCGCTGAAATAAGAACCTGCCCAGGCTCAAGCAATACTCGATGCTGCACCGATGATTGATCAAGGACCGTATCTAAAAAATCCAATGCTTGAGTTTGCGCCAACGTCAACGGCACACGTGCTTTAAGGTGAGCCGATTCAATGTAGACCCGAAAGTACCTGATTAAAGGAACGCCTTCGTCGGAAAAGCTCAGGATGGGCGCTTTAAACAGCTGTTCTTCTTCTGACATACCTCGATTTTCAAAATAGAAATCGCATTTAAGTTCTTCCAATACTTCTGGAAACGCCATCAGCTCTGCGTATACAGCGCTCGCATCAATCAGAATGCTCTCGCCCCCCAATCGAGCCTTCTGCCCACATGCCAGGATTAGATAGTCGATAGGAAGCGGGTCGCTCACCCCATCGTTGTGTGCGTAAGCACCCTGACGGGTTTGATGGTATCTCGCCCCCTCCTCAATGCTCATACCCCCTCGGTCATACACTTCAATCACTTTATGGCCAAGATGATTCTGCACCATCGGCGCACCCAGCAAGGAGCCAAATGTCCATACCAGTGATTTGAAACCTGCAAGGTCATCCGTCTTGAACCCTTCAAGGATCAGTACATAGCTTTCATGATCTATCGTGTTCCGTATATGACGTAGTTCCGAACTGAGAGCCTGCGAGTGAAGTGGATCAATGTAGGCAGATGTTGCATCGAATCGATGAGTTTGTGCATCCAACTCAAACTTGGCCTTAGCGCTCTGCAGCTCATTGAACGCTGCTTTTGATAGCCTGACTTTAGATACTTCCTGGCGAAAATGACTGACGTTAATGCTCATCGCTATCTCATGATAAAGGTGGTTGAAGCCAATATTTAACTAACCTCACACACCCTGAAAAAGCGAAACATCCTCAGTGCTACCATCAAAATCCGTCATGGCAGACCGCTCCTACAGATAGATCCTCTTATATGTTCATTAGTGGCATCTGGACATGGTTTGTAAAAGGCCAGCAAGGCGTGTCGCTTTTAATTGCAGGACGTTTCCTAGACAATCCTCGCCGCCTTGTGCCTGCTGGAATCGGTGGCTAGTCTGCGGTCCGTCACTGCTCATCAGTGATCGGGTTTAGTCGCCCGGATTCTGAACAGGCGCATGCTCCCATGAAGCTCTATGGTGGCTGTGCGCAGGGCGCCCTCGGGCGCGCCGGGTTCCTGTTCTGACCGGTCGACTAACCTGCGTACAGCCGCCACCTTCGTTTAGTCGCGAAAAGTGTCGTCTCCTTGATATTCAGACAGGAACTGCACCATGAACAAAGTCCTACCCGACCCACCCCGCGATCCCGCCAAAGACCGCGCCGCCTT
The DNA here is from genome assembly GCF_014268345.1 of Pseudomonas sp. SWRI18. Taxonomy (NCBI): domain Bacteria; kingdom Pseudomonadati; phylum Pseudomonadota; class Gammaproteobacteria; order Pseudomonadales; family Pseudomonadaceae; genus Pseudomonas; species Pseudomonas sp. SWRI18. Next base: position 198,735 of record NZ_JACCQQ010000007.1, on the reverse strand, counting down.
CAACCGCGCCATCGATCACTACCTGCCCACCCAAGGCTTTCATTCAGTCAACGAAGACCTGAGCTTCGAAGATGCCCTGCTCTACACCGCCAGCTTGCTCGACAGTGCTTCGGCGACCGCGCTGGATTGCGGCGAGGCGCTGGACAATCCCCAGCGGGCGAAAATTCTGGCGGTGTGGCATTTGCTGGAGATTGCCAGGACCACGGTGGATCGCTCCATCGAGTGCCTGAAGCCCATGAAAGCAACTACCTAAACGCGGTCAACGGTGGGAGCTGGCTTGCCTGCGATAGCGCAGGGTCAGCCAACTGATCGAGCACAGATACATCGCAATCGCAGCATAGGTATCTACACAACGTTCAAAGGCTGAAAAATCACCTTGTAGTGAGCGGGCTCGTCCCGCGCTGGGTGCCGAAGCCGCCCCAATAAAGGCATCGCCGAACTAGAGGTAGAACCCGCCCGCCTGGTTTGGGGCCGCTTCGCAGCCCAGCGCGGGACAAGCCCGCTCACTACAAAATTGTGTAGATACCTATGGCTATCGCAGGCAAGCCAGCTCCCACATCTAAATCTCGCCCGTTGCGAAAATTCGCGACAGCCAAGCCAAACCGACTCAGGTCGCCAGCGGCCAACCGATACGCGCTGCACGGCGCAGGCTGGCCTTGACGACCAAGCGGTGAAAGGGCGCTATGACGAACAGGTAGGCCCGACCCAGGCGGTTGTGGCACTGGACCACGGTTGAAAAAACCAGTTGGCGACTGCCTTCTGGCTCGGCCTCTTCAGAACAGAGGACCGATATGCGGAAGTCGAGGTGCGCGTCGTCCTCGCCCAGCACGATTTCATCGCGGTCCGTGCTGTAGACCTGGAAGGCGCCAACCCGATCAGCAAGGGATGCCAAATGTTTGGCTGTCTTCAGACCAAAACAGACAACGACAGTGTCTCGCACCGTCAAGAGCCACCCGATCCAGGCGGGCTGGTGGGACAGGATGAACCGAGCCAGCAAGTCCGGATCAACGGATGTGCCCGCAGGAAGCCTAATCGCAAAAGCGTCCGCCAGGTTCATTGGCGTGTAAAGGTGGGTAATGCCGGACCTTGGGGGCACTGGGACGGACAGAACGCGCTCATATTCTCGGGGCATTGGGGGTCTCTCCTGAGTGCTGACTATCAATTAGACAACCTGCCCACGCCATCCCAGAATTAAGCTGCAGCGCAAATGGAGCCGATTCGCTGGCGTTGGAACGATTTTCGTAAGCGAACGCCATGAAAAGTGCTGGTGTGCAAAACGCAACGACCCTCCATGCTGGTGTATGCAGCGTATCAAGGGTTCGACAGGCAGAGCTGCGGCATAATGCCGCGCGCCTGAAGCCCACCTCCCCCACTGCCTGGACACGGTCAAAAATGTGGGAGCAGGCTTGCTCGCGAAAGCGCCCTGTCAGCCACCTATGTACTGGCTGATACGCCGCCTTCGCGAGCAAGCCCGCTCCCACATTGGGTCCGGGTTTTGCCAACGCTATCGTGGTCGTCTGCAAGGCCTTCCCGGGCCCCGCCCCCTCGCCACAGACGAGCCCACATTGAATCTCAGCCGCGACGAAAATCCCCGGCACTCAAGCCAAACCGGCTCATCTTGTTGTACAGCCCACCCCGCGACACGTTCAACTGTTGAGCGGCCAGGCGGATATTGCCGCCGGTGTTTTTGAGCGCGGCGACGATGGCGTGCATTTCGTGACTGCTCAGGTCTTGCGTGGGTTGCGATTCATAGGCGCGGGCCGGTAAGCGAGGCTTGGTGTCCAGCGGCAAATCGCCGGGCTCGATCAACTCGCTCATGGCCAGGTTGGTTGCCCGTTCGATGGCGTTTTCCAGCTCGCGCACATTGCCCGGCCAACCATGGGCCGAGAGCAAGGCCAACGCCTGCGGCGAGAACCCCTGCACCGATTTACGCAACGAGCGCGCGCAACGCGTGAGGAAGTGCCGCGCCAGCAGCGGGATGTCGTCGCGGCGCATGCGCAGGGGCGGTACGGTCAGGTTCAGCACATTGAGGCGGTAGTAGAGGTCTTCGCGAAACGCCCCCTCGGCCACTGCCTGGCTGAGATTGCGGTGCGTGGCGGCGATGATGCGCACGTCCACCTGCCGTGCGCTTTTCGCCCCGACCCTCGAGATCTCGCCTTCCTGCAGCACTCGCAACAGGCTGACCTGGGCGTCGAAGGACATGTCGCCAATCTCATCCAGGAAAATCGTCCCGCCATCGGCCAGTTCGAACTTGCCCGCCGCTCCACCCCGGGCCGAGCCGGTAAACGCGCCCTCCACATGGCCGAACAACTCGCTCTGCACCAGGTCCCGTGGAATCGCGCCGCAGTTGACCGCCACAAACGGGCCGTTACTACGCTCGCTGGCGTTGTGGATGGCCTGGGCGAAGAGCTCCTTGCCGGTGCCGCTTTCCCCCAGAATCAGCGTGGTGGAATCACTGCGGCTGGCGATGCGCGCCAAGTGCAACGCATCCTGGATCGCCCGCGACGTGCCCTGGATGGTGTCGAAGGTATAACGCGCCTGGGTGCCGACAATGCGCCGCGTAATTTCGCGAATGCGGCGGTTTTCGCGCAGCGACACAATCACCCCGCCCTGCTCCAGCGGGCACACCGAGACCAGGCAGGCCAGCTGACTGCGGTCCTGCAGGTGGAACGTGCAATCACGGTCACGGACCGGCTCGCCGATCACTTCGCCCAGTTCGCTGCGGCCCAGTTGCTGGAACGGGCGACCGATCAGCTCCAGGCCCACGCCGAACAGTTGCCGGGCATAGCGGTTGATCGCCTTGATGCAGCCGCGTTCGTCCAGCACCACCAGGCCTTCGTTGAGCACTTCGAGCACGGTTTGCTGCTCTTCCAGCAACACTTGCAGGGCCATCTGCCGCGAGACGGCGTCGGCGGCGGCTTGCACCGTGCCGAGGGTATGGAAGTGAAACCAGCCGGGTTCGGCGGTGAGGGTCAGCATGGCCAGCGTCTGGCCCTGGGCATTCTTGATCGGCGCGGCGGCGCAATGCATGCGGCGCTGGCGCAGGCCGACGGCGAAATTTTCCTCGGCCAGCACATACACCAGGCGGTCCTCCGCCAAGGCCAGGCCGGTGCAGTTGGTGCCTTGCACGGACTCCAGCAGGCGGCTGCCCACCGGGGTGATATCCAGCCCGCAGAAATACAGCGTGGTGCCGTCGGCATCGGTGAGGTTGATATGGCCGCGCGGGTTGTAGGCCAGCAAGCCGTGCATGACTTGCGCCGCGGCCGCGATCAGCACGCGGTGGGTGGCCAGCGTAAGCGCCAGCGCTGCCGGGGCGACGAAGCGGTAGGCGTCGTCTGCCGGTTCGATAGCGGCTTCGATGCTGCGCCGCCACGATTCCCAGATCACCTGGCGGACTTCGACCGGGCGCTCGGCCTGACCGGCCAGGCACGCACGCCACGCCTGCTCCAGGGCGGCAATCGGGCCATCATTCAACGCCAACGGCCCCAGGTTCGTCAGGTAATCAAGGTCTTGCACGCTGAGCGCCAAGGTCATCCGGAGATTCCATGTTCATGTTTTTGACATGTCAGTATAGACATGTCATCAAAATGAACACTTTTTATTTATAGATATTTATTAATTGTTGAATATCAATGGTTTGGAAATTGGCACAGCCCTTGCTCCTGCTCCCTTGCCTGTCAGGACGTTCCTGAGGCCAATAACAACAAGGGGTCCCCTCATGAGTACACAGAACATTCGCCTGGGCTTGATCGGTGCGGGTCGCATGGGCAGCTTTCACGGCCTGACAGCCGCACGCCACATTCCCGGGGCCAGCCTGGCGGCGATTGCCGACCCCACACCCGGCCAGGCCGCTCGCCTCGCCGCAGAACTGGGCGTGGCCAAGGTCTACACCGACCCTCAGCAATTGCTCGACGACCCGGATATCGACGGTGTGCTCATCGCCGCCCCCGCCCGCAGCCACGCCGAACTGGTGATCAGCGCTGCCCGCGCCGGCAAAGGCATCTTCTGCGAAAAACCCATGGCCATCACCTTGGAGGAAGCCGACCGCGCCATCGCCGCCGCTGCCGATGCGCGCGTGCCCTTGCAGGTCGGTTTCAACCGGCGCTTCGCCAAGAACTTCCGTACCGCGCACCTTGACGTCGCCGCCGGCCGCATCGGCACCCCGCAATTGCTGCGCTCGCTGACCCGCGACCCGGCGCTGAATAACCCGGCCGCGTCGCCGCAATGGGTGATCTTCCTGGAAACCCTGATTCACGACTTCGACACCCTGCGCTACCTCAACCCCGGCGCCGAAGCGGTGCAGGTGTTTGTAATGGCCGACGCACTGATCGCCCCGGCCTACAAGCGCCAGGGTTTCCTCGACACCGCCGTGGTCACGATCCGCTTCGACAACGGTGCGATTGCCACTGCCGAGGCCAATTTCCAGGCAGTGTATGGCTACGACGTACGCGGCGAAGTGTTCGGCAGCGCGGGCATGTTGAGCATGGGCAGCCTCAACGATTGCGACCTGGTGCGCTACCTGGCCCAAGGCATCCAGGCCGATACCCAGCGCATGGACACCGACCTGCTGCGCGACGCCTACATCGCCGAGCTCAACCACTTTGTCGATTGCCTGCGCAGCGGCGCCAAGCCCCTGGCCAGCGGCGAAGACGCCCGCGCCGCCCTGGCGATCGCCCGCGCCTGCATCGAGTCGTTCGAAACCGGCAAGGCGGTTGCCGTCGCGGGAGCCCAGCGATGAGTGCATTCAAACTGGCGGTGAGCGCCGAAATGGTCTTCCTCGAGCTGCCCTTTATCGAACGCGTGAGGCGTATTCACGCGTTGGGGTTCAGCGTCGAAATCTGGAACTGGACCGACAAAGACATCGGCGCCCTGGCCGCCACCGGTGCCGACTTTACCTCGATGACCGGCTACATCAGCGGCACGCTTACCGACCCTGATGGCATCCGCCATTTGCTCGACAGCGCCCGCGAATCCCTTGCCATTGCCGAGCAACTCAACTGCCCCAGCCTCAACCTGCACGGCACCGGCCTGGGTGACGGCGGCTTGCCGGTTCACCCCGTCAGCCAGACCACCGGGCGCATGTGGCTGAGCGCCTGCAAGACCCTGGAAAAAATCGCGCGCTTGGGCGAAGACGCCGGCCGGGTGTTTCTGCTGGAGAACCTCAACACCGAGGTTGATCACCCCGGTACGCCCTTCGCCCGCGCCGACGACACCCTGGCACTGATTGAAGCCGTGGGAAGCCCGCACCTGAAGCTGAACCTGGACCTGTACCACGCGCAGATCGGCGAAGGGAACCTGATCGAGCTGATCCAGCGCGCGGGTGCTTCCATCGGCGAAATTCAGGTGGCCGACGTGCCGGGGCGCAAGGAGCCCGGTACCGGTGAAATCCACTACCCGGCCATCGCCAGGGCGTTGCATGCCATGGGCTACCGCGGCGTGATCGGCCTGGAAGGCTGGGCCAGCGGCGACAGCACCCTGGCGCTGGAGCGTTTCCGCCAAGCATTCACCCTATAACAATAAAAGGAACACCCTTATGAACCGCTATTCATTGTTTGTTGCCACGCTGCTGCTGTTGTTCAGCCAATGGACCTTTGCCGCGTATCGAATCGGCGTGAGCATTGCCCGGGTTGACGACAATTTCATGACCTACGTGCGCACCGGGCTGGAAGCCGCCGCCAAGCAGCAGGACGTGCAGATTCAGTTCGAAGATGCCCAGGGCGACGTGGTGCGCCAGCTCAACCAGGTCGAAGGGTTTCTCAACCAGAAAGTCGACGCGGTGATCGTGCTGCCGGTCGACACCGGCGCCACCGCCAACATCACCCGCGCCGCCGTGGCGGCCAAGACGCCACTGGTGTACGTCAACCGCCACCCGGATGAGCGCACCCTGCCCAAGGGTGTGGTCACCGTGGCGTCCAACGACATCGAGGCCGGGCAATTGCAGATGCGCTACCTCGCGGAAAAACTCGGAGGCAAAGGCAACGTGGCGATCATCATGGGCGACCTCGCGCAGAACGCCACCCATGACCGCACCGAAGGCGCCAAACAGGTGCTCAAGGACTTTCCCGGGATCAAGGTGGTCGAGCAGCAAAGCGCCGAATGGCAACGCAGCAAAGGCATGGACCTGACCAGCAACTGGCTGCTGGCGGGCACGCAGTTCGATGCCATCGTGGCCAACAACGACGAGATGGCGATTGGCGCGGCCATGGCGCTGCAGCAGGCGGGTAAAGCCAAGGGCGACGTGGCGATCGTGGGTATCGATGGCTTGCCCGATGGGCTGGCGGCGATCAAGCGTGGTCTGCTGACGGCGTCAGTATTTCAAGACCCCAAGGCCCAGGCGACCCAGGCGGTACAGGCGGCGGTGCGGATGATCAAGGGCGAGCCGATTGAAGCCGAGGTGTGGGTGCCGTTCGAATTGATCAAGCCTGAGCAGGTAAGCGTATTCGAGCAACGCTACAAATAGCTCGACCCGCGCAGAGATCCAAATGTGGGAGCTGGCTTGTCGGGTCGACGCATCGCTGCGATAGCGGTGGATCAGCCAACTTATTTGGCACAGATTCACCGAGATCGCAGCGATGCGGCGACCCGACAAGCCAGCTCCCAAAGTTTCAGTCCAGGTCGCTTGCAGAATGTCGCTCTGGCAGCTGTTCCGCAGGCTCGCCGGAAACCCGATTCACCCTACGCCCACGCTGCACCGCCGGGCGTGCCTCGATGGAATCAGCCCAACGCACCACATGGGTGTACTCATGCACCGCCAGAAACTGCGCCGCGCCGTACAAGCGGCCTTTGACCAGCCCGCCATACCACGGCCAGATCGCAATATCAGCAATGGTGTACTCATCACCGGCAATGTACTCGCTCACGGCCAGACGCTGGTTCAGCACGTCCAACTGACGCTTGGTCTCCATGGCGAACCGGTTGATCGGGTATTCCATCTTGCTCGGCGCATACGCATAGAAATGCCCAAAACCGCCGCCCAGGTAGGGCGCGCTGCCCATCTGCCAGAACAACCACGACAGGCACTCCGCGCGGGCTGCAGGCTCAGTGGGGAAGAACGCGCCGAATTTTTCCGCCAGGTACTGCAAGATCGCGCCGGACTCGAACACCCGAATCGGCGTGGCGCCGCTGCGGTCCAGCAGCGCCGGGATCTTGGAGTTCGGGTTGACCCCGACAAAGCCGCTGCCGAACTGGTCGCCGTCGCCGATCTTGATCAGCCAGGCGTCATATTCGGCACCACTATGCCCAAGGGCCAGCAGTTCTTCGAGCAGGATGGTGACCTTCTGCCCATTGGGCGTGGCCAGGGAATACAGTTGCAGGGGGTGCTGACCCACCGGCAGTTCCTTGTCATGGGTCGGGCCGGCAATCGGACGGTTGATGCTGGCGAACGTGCCGCCGCTTTCGGCGTCCCAGGTCCAGACCTTGGGGGGTACGTACTCGGTCATGCTCACTGCTCCAGAAGCGATCAACGAAGCGTTCCAGACTAAACCAAAGGTTGGCGTTGCGGGAACCCATTCGCCATTGCGCCCGCCGATCAAGCGGACGTAAGCTCCGAGCCAGGCACCTTGAGAGCAATGGAGGCTTCATGAAACTGATCGGCATGCTGGACTCGCCTTACGTACGCCGCGTGGCCATTTCCCTCGACCTCTACGGGGTGGATTTTGTGCATGAACCGCTGTCGGTTTTTCGCACCTTCAGCGAGTTTTCCGAGATCAACCCAGTGGTCAAGGCCCCGACCCTGGTGCTGGACGATGGCACGGTGTTGATGGACTCCAGCCTGATCCTGGACTACCTGGAAAGCCTGGCACCGGCAGACAAAAAACTGCTCCCCCAGCAACCCGCCACACGCGCCCGCGACCTGCAGTTGCTTGGGCTGGCCCTGGCGGCCTGCGAGAAGAGCGTGCAGATCGTCTATGAACACAACCTGCGTCCGGCCGAGAAGCTGCATGAGCCCTGGCTTGAGCGTGTAAGCGGGCAATTGCTCGCGGCCTATTCATCGCTGGAAAAGCAGTTGACTGACAATGAACCGCTGAGCCAGGCGTCCCTCACCGCGGCGGTCGCCTGGTCGTTCAGCCAGTTCACCGTGGCGTCGGTGGTCAAGGCGGATGCGTTTCCCAACTTGAAACGTCACGCCGAGCGCCTCGAAGAGCATCCGGCGTTCAAGCGCTACCCCATCGAATAATCACCGCAGTTCAAATGTGGGAGCGGGCTTGCTCGCGAAAGCGGTGTGTCAGTCAAAGATTTTCCAACTGAACCACCGCATTCGCGAGCAAGCCCGCTCCCACATTTAGGGCTTTCATTGTCTGGGCGATTGCGCCGGGTTCAGACCCAACCACCATCCACAATGAAGTTCTGCGCCGAGCACATCGCCGACGCATCGGAGGCGAGAAACAGCGCCATATTGGCAATATGTTCCGGCAGTACGCTGCCCGGTAAGCATTGGCTGCGGCTGATCAGTTCCTTGGCGGCATCGTCGACCCACATCGCCAGTTGTTTTTCGGTCATCACCCAACCGGGCACCAGCGTGTTGACGCGGATGCGGCTCGGCCCCAATTCCCGGGCCAGGGCGCGGGTCATGCCGTGGGCGGCGGCCTTGCTGGCGGCGTACACCGGGTAGCCGGCGGAGGCCATCATCCAGCCCACCGACCCCAGGTTGATGATCGCCCCGCCACCTGCGTTTTTCATCATCGGCACTACGGCCTTGGCGGCGAAGAAGGCGTGCTTGAGGTTGACCGAGATCAGCCTGTCGAACATTTCCGAGTCGACTTCTTCGAGCGTGTGGCGCACGTCATTGGCGGCGTTGTTCACCAGCACGGTGATCGGCCCCAATGAATGTTCGAAGCGGCCGATGGCGGCTTTGTAGCCGATCTCGTCAGTGATGTCGCAATTGACGAACTCCACGGTGTGCCCGCGCGAACTCAACAGCGCCGCCAGGCGTTCGCCCTGGCTTTGCGCACGGTCCACAAACCCCACCTTGGCGCCCTGGGCGGCGAAGGCCCGGACCATGAATTCGCCGATACCCGAAGCACCGCCGGAGATCAGCACGGTCTTGCCTTCGAGGTCGGGATAAACCGCGTGTTGAGTCGTCATGAAAGGTTGCCTCGCTCAATTAGTCTTATTTTATTTTGCAAATACGGCGTTTAAGGCTATAAATTCGCTGTCCAACCGACAAAATATCGCTATTAGTAGAACTATTCCACTCAAAACAACAAAAGGAAGTTCGACCATGAAGCACCCTCGTTATCTGTTGTCCGGTCTCGCCATGTCCATGCTGATCGTCAGCGGCGGCGCCCAGGCCGCAGGACTCACCAGCGAACACAAACCTTTCGGTAAAACCAACGACGGCACCGCCGTCGAGCAGTACATCCTGCGCAACAGCCACGGCATGCAAGCCACGGTGATCACCTACGGCGGCGTGCTGCAGTCGCTGAAAGTGCCGGACAAAAACGGCAAGGTCGACGACGTGGTGCTGGGCTTCGACGACGTGCAGGGCTACCAGGCCGGCACGGCGTTTTTCGGCGCGACCATCGGCCGCTTCGGCAATCGCCTGGCCGGCGGTGCCTTTGAGTTGGACGGCAAACGCTACCAGGTCCCGCTCAACGATGGCCCCAACTCCTTGCATGGCGGCGCGCAAGGCTTCGACAAGCAGGTGTGGAAGGCCGCCGAGGTCAAGGGCAAGGACTCGGTGGGCGTCACCCTCACCTACCTGTCCAAGGACGGTGAAATGGGCTTTCCCGGTAACCTGAAAACCGAAGTCACTTACAGCCTCAACGATAAAAACGAACTGCACATCGCCTACAAAGCCACCACCGACAAACCGACGGTGCTCAACCTCACCAACCACAGCTACTTCAACCTGGCCGGCGCGGGCAATGGCGACATTCTCAAGCAAGTGGCTACCTTGCACGCCAGCCATTACACGCCGGTGAATGCCACCCTGATTCCGACCGGCGAAGTGGCGCCGGTGAAAGGCACGCCGATGGACTTCCTGAAACCGACGCCGATCGGCCAGCACATCAAGGCCGATCATCCGCAGCTCAAGTTTGCCGAGCCTAAACAAGGCGGGTTCGACTTCAACTGGGCGCTGGACACCCAGGGTGACGTGAAGAAACTGGCGGCCGAGGTGCATGATCCTGAGTCGGGGCGCAGATTGCAGCTCTACACCACCGAGCCGGGCGTGCAGTTCTATACCAGCAACTTCCTTGATGGTTCGGTAAAGGGCAAAGGCGGCAAGACTTACCTGCACTGGAGTGGTTTCACGCTGGAGACCCAGCACTATCCAGATGCACCTAACCAGCCCAAGTTTGCCTCGACCCGTTTGAATCCGGGTCAGACCTACACCCAGAACACCGTCTTCAAATTCTCCGCCGATTAAACCTGTGGGAGCGGGCTTGCTCGCGAAGGCGGCGTGTCAGTCAACAGATTCGGAGCTGACACACCGCATTCGCGAGCAAGCCCGCTCCCACATTGAGTCCTCATAGGCCCTGACTCAGCGTTGTTTCATACGGTCGATGACCACGGCCAGCAGCAGGATCGAGCCGCGGATCACGTACTGGTAGAACGTATCGATGTTCTTCAGGTTCATCGCATTCTCGATGATCGCCAAAATTAACACCCCGGCGATCACATGCCGGATCATGCCGATCCCGCCGCTCAATGACACCCCGCCCAACACACAGGCCGAGATCACCGTCAGCTCGAAGCCCTGGCCGATCATCGGCTGGCCGGAGGTCATGCGCGAGGCCAGGATCACCCCGGCCAGTGCGCCGATCACGCCGTGCACGGCAAAGATCAGGATTTTGGTGCGGTCCACGTTGACGCCCGCCAGCAACGCCGCTTCCGGGTTGCCACCGATGGCCATGGTGTTGCGCCCGTACGTGGTGTAGTTGAGCAGCCAGCCGAAAAACATGAAGCAGACGATGGTGATCAGGATCGGCACCGGCACGCCCAGTAATTGGCCGTTGCCGAACACGAAGAACTGGTCCTGGGACACGCCCACCGCCTTGCCGTCGGCGAAGATATACGCCAGCCCGCGCACGATCTGCATGGTCGCCAGCGTGGTGATCAGCGCGTTGACCCGCAGTTTGGCGATCACGATGCCGTTGATCAGCCCGACGATCAAACCCATCCCCAGCGCGGCGCCGATGCCGAGCATGACGCTGTCGGTGTCGCGCATCACAATCGCCGCCACCACCCCGGCGCAGGCGATCACCGAGCCCACCGACAGGTCGAAGTGCCCCGACGCCAGGCAGAACAGCATGGTGCAGGCGGCGATGCCCACGGTGGAAATCGCCAGGCCCAGCCCGCGCATGTTCAGCGGCGAGAGGAAGTTATCGATCAGCAAGGCACAGAGTACAAAGATGCCCACGGCAGCCAGCAGCATCGCCCAGTTGTCGAGCAGTGCGCGCATATCCAGGGGTTTGCGTGCCGAGGGCAACGCGTTGTCTTGGGTTGTCATAGTCGTCTCTCAGTTCGCCACGCTGCGTGGCAAGGCCAGTTGCAGCAAGTTGGATTCAGTCGCCTGTTCGCGGGTTTGCTCACCCCGCAGTGCGCCTTCGCAGAGCACCAGGATGCGGTCGGAAATGCCCATCACTTCCATCAGGTCGCTGGACACCACGATCACCGCGATGCCCTGGGCCGCGAGGTTATGGATGATCTGGTAGATCTCGGCCTTGGCGCCGATATCGATGCCACGGGTCGGCTCGTCCAGCAGCAAGACTTTCATCGGCATCGACAGCCAGCGGCCGAGAATGGCCTTTTGCTGATTGCCGCCCGAGAGGTACATGATCTTCTGCCCCGCATTCGGCGTCTTGACCTTCATCGCCTTGATCTGCTGATCGGCGTTGCGCTTCTCCCAGCCGTCACGCAGCAGCCAACCGAACGAGGAATGCGCGCCACGCGCGCTGATGTTGATGTTTTCGGCGACGCTGGACAGCGGAATGATGCCCTCTTTCTTGCGGTCTTCCGGGCACAACAACACGCCGGCGGCGATGGCGTCGCGGGGTGACTGCAAGCGCAGTGGCGCGCCACACAGTTCCAGTTGCCCGGCGCTGGAACGCTCCAGGCCGCTGAGCAGACGGAACAGCTCGGTACGCCCTGCCCCGACCAGGCCAAACAGGCCGAGAATCTCGCCCTTGCGCACATTGAAACTGATCGGCTCGCGCAAGCCGGGACCCAGCAGGCCATCGACCTTGAGCGCGACGTCACCGTGCGCTCGCGGACGATAGTCGTAGATGTCCTGGATATCGCGACCGACCATGCACGTCACCAGTTGATCATGGGTCAGCGCGCTCATGTCCTCGAACGTGCGCACATAGCGCCCGTCCTTGAACACCGTAACGGCGTTGCAGATGCGGAACACTTCTTCCATGCGGTGCGACACATACAGCACCACTTTGCCCTCGTCACGCAGGCGGGTGATGATCGCCATCAAGCGGTCGATCTCGCGCGCCGACAGGCTGCTGGTGGGTTCGTCGAAGGCGATCACATGGGCGCCACGGGACAGCGCCTTGGCGATTTCCACCAACTGGCGCTGGCCCAGGGACAGCCGACCGAGCTTTTCCTCGGGATTGATTTCATCCGCCAGACCCTTGAGGCAGGCCAGTGCCTGCTTGCGCAACTGGCTGCGGTTGACCACGCCGAAGCGCGACGGCAAGTGCCCGAGAAACAGGTTTTCGGCCACGGTCATTTCCGGCACCAGGTGCAGCTCCTGGTGGATCACCGCCACGCCGCTGGCAATGCTGTCAGCGGCGTTTTTGAAGGCCATGGTCTGTTCGCCGATCTGCAGCGTGCCGCTGTTAGGGATGTACGCGCCGCCGAGGATTTTCAGCAGCGTCGACTTGCCCGCGCCGTTCTCGCCCATCAAGGCGTGCACCTGGCCCGGGTGGGCGATGAAGCTGATGCCATCCAGCGCCTTGACCCCGGGAAAGGTTTTGCCGATGCCGTCGAATCGCAAGGCGGCAGCGGTCATTTCCACAGCCCGATTTTGGTCAGTTCTTCCTGGAAGTTGGCGCGGGTGATCAGGGTTACTTCGTCCATCGCCGTATACTTCGGTGGCTCAGTGCCTTTGGTGACCCACTCGTACATCATCAGGGCGGTGTTGTAGCCTTCGATGTGCGGGCTGGGCAGCATTGAGCCGAAGAAGCCGCTGTCTTTCTTCTTGAGTTCGCCAATGGCGTCGGTGCCATTGATGCCGATGCCGATCACGTTGGCGGCCTTGAAGCCGGCGCTTTCGGTGGCGCGTACGCCGCCAAGCACGGTGTTGTCGTTCATGCCGCCGATGATCAGGTTCTTCGCGCCGCTGGGCAGCTTGACCAGGGCCGAGTTGGTGGCGTCCATGCTGCCGGGCACGTCGAGGGTTTTAAGCGCGGCGGTGAGAATGTGGTCCTTGGGAATGCCGGCTTCCTCCAGGGATTTGATCGAGCCGTCGGTGCGCTTCTTGCCGGTGTCGAGTTCGTTGAAGGTGTTGATCACCGCGTAGGTGTCTTTCCAGTCCCAACCGCGTTTTTTCGCTTCGGCGGCCATTGCGGCGCCCTGCTTCTGGCCCACTTCAAACGCGGCCATGCCCAGGTACGGCACGTCTTCCATAAAGGCGCCTTTGGCGTCGACAAAACGGTCATCCACGGCGATCACTTTGAGGCCATTTGCCTTGGCCTTGGCGACGATGGCCGGGCCGAGGGACACGTCCGGCGGGCAGATCACAAAGCCCTTGGCGCCGTTGGCGGCCAGGCTGTCGATGGCCGAAAGGGTTTTTTCGCCATCCGGCACGGCGATCTTGATCACGGTGAAGCCATGTTCCTTGCCGGCTTTTTCGGCAAAGGCCCATTCGGTCTGGAACCACGGCTCTTCGGCCTGCTTGACCAGAAAACCGATCTTCACTTCTTCAGCGGCCAGCAACAGCCCGCTCAAGCTCATGGCCGAGACCGCCACAGCGGCGCAGCACAGGGAACGCAAACCACGACGACGATTCATACGGGTGACTCCTTGTTGTTGTTTTTCAAAGTCTTGGGTTTAACCGGCAAAGCGGTGACAGGGCTTGCCTGGCACGTCGACCTCGATGGCCAGCACCGCACCATCCAGGGGGTGATCCAATGGGCTGGCGGCGCTGGTGATATACAGGGTGGTGAGGTTGGGGCCACCGAACACGCAGCTGGTGGGGCGGCTGACCGGCAGTTCGATGATGCGGTCCACCTGACCATCAGGCGTCAGGCGCAGCAGGCAACTGCCGTCCCAGCGCGCGTTCCAGATGTAACCCTCCACGTCCATGGCCGAGCCGTCCGGCCCACCGCGTTCGTGCGGGCCGAACCAGACGTGCGCCGGATGCAGCTGGCCGTCCGGCGCAATCCCGTGCCGGTACAGCGTGCCGTCCAGGCTGTCGCCGAAATGCACCTGCGTGCCGTCATCGCTCCATAGCAGGGTGTTGGGAATGCCCAGCCCGCTGAGCAACGGCGTAACCTGCGCATCGGCATCGATGCGAAACAGGCCGCCGGAGCGTCGGGTGATGGGCAGGTCTTCACCCTGCTCGCCGAGGTTGTTCTGCATGGTGCCCAGCCACAGGCGACCTTGCGCATCACAGCGCGCTTCATTGCCCCGGTTGCCCGGTTGCGGGTCGGCCACGCACAGCAGCGTCAGGGCTTCGGTGACCAGGTCGAGGCGATACACGCCGCTGCTCAAGGTCACCAGCGCATCGCCGCTTTCACAGGGGATGAACGCCGAGACATGTTCGGGCAACTGCCACACCTGCAAGTGCCCGTCCATCAGGCGCAGCGCCTGTTTGCCGGCGATATTGACCCAGTACAGCGCCTGGGTGGGCGCGTCCCAGAACGGGCCCTCCCCCAGTTGCGCGCGATGCGTGGTGACAGCGTGAAACGACATGGTGCCTCCTGGATGGTTGTTGTTCTCAGGCGTGCGTTACAGCGATTCGCGCGATGGCGTGCCGTCCACCAGCCGTTGGATCCGCAACGGATTGGCATTTTTCAGCGCATCGGGCAGCAAGCTGTCGGGGTAGTTCTGGAAGCACACCGGACGCAGGAAACGGTCGATGGCCAAGGTGCCGACCGAGGTGCCACGGGCATCGGATGTCGCGGGGTACGGCCCGCCGTGCACCATCGAATCGCAGACTTCCACGCCGGTCGGATAGCCGTTGAGCAGGATGCGCCCGACTTTCTGTTCCAGCAGCGGCGTGAGTTCGGCGAACTGCTGAAAGTCAGCCGACTCGCCAATGATCGTAGCGGTCAATTGCCCGTGCAGGCCGTGCAAGGCCGCACTGAGCTGCGCCTGGTCGGCGACTTCGACAAACACCGTAGTGGGGCCGAAGACTTCTTCCTGCAGCACTTCGTCGCCGTCAATCAACAGGCGCACATCGGCCTTGAACAGTTGCGGCTGCGCCTGGTTGCCTGCCTGGGCATTGCCCGCCAGGTGCTGGATACCGGCGTGCGCCAGGAGTTTTTCCAGGCCCTTGCCGTAGCTGCCAAGCGTGCCGGCGTTGAGCATGGTTTGCGCCGGTTGCTCGCCGATCAGTTGAGCCACTTGTTGAGTGAACGCGGTAAATTCAGGCGACGCGATACCGATCACCAGGCCAGGATTGGTACAGAACTGGCCGCACCCCTGCACCACCGAAGCGGTCAGGTCGCGGGCCACGCTTTCGGCCCGCGCCTTGAGGGCCTGGGGCAATACGATCACCGGGTTGATGCTCGACATCTCGGCAAACACCGGGATCGGTTGCGGACGCGCCGCGGCCATGTCGCACAAGGCACGACCGCCCTTGAGCGAACCGGTGAAGCCCACGGCCTGGATGGCCGGGTGCTTGACCAGCGCTTCGCCGACGCCGCCGCCAAAGATCATGTTGAACACGCCGGCCGGCATTTCGGTGGCTTCGGCCGCGCGAATAATTGCACTGGCAACCTGTTCAGCCGTGGCCATATGCCCGCTATGAGCCTTGAACACCACCGGGCAGCCTGCCGCCAATGCCGCTGCGGTATCACCGCCCGCCGTAGAGAACGCCAGGGGGAAGTTGCTCGCGCCGAACACCGCCACCGGGCCGAGGCCGATGCGGTACTGACGCAGGTCCGGGCGTGGCAGTGGCTGGCGATCCGGCAGGGCCTTGTCGATGCGCGCGCCGTAGAAATCACCGCGGCGCAGCACGGTCGCGAACAAGCGCATCTGGCCGCTGGTGCGCCCGCGCTCGCCCTTGATGCGCGCTGCCGGCAGTGCGGTTTCGCGGCACACCAACCCAATGAAGTTATCGCTCAGGGCATCCAGTTCGTCAGCGATCGCATCCAGGAACTGTGCGCGGCGCGCGGCACTCAAGGCGCGGTACGCCGGGTAAGCCTGCGCGGCGGCCTTGGCGGCGGCGTCGACCTCCTCCGGGGTGGCCTGGTAGAAATCCTGGGGCAAGGCTTCGCCAGTGGTCGCGTCGACGCTTTGCAGCTTGACGCTGCCCTTGGCGCTGCGCTGGCCGCCGATGTAGTTGTGGCCGAGATACTGGGTCATGGGGCTCTCCTTTAAAGGGTGATGACGTTGCCGGGTTCGAATGCCGCTTCGCTGCTGCCGACACGGTTGACCAGCGGCGCGCCGAACTCAGCCTGGCTGATCTCGAACACATCGCCGGCCTGGGTACGTATACCGTCGGCGAATGACAGCGTGGCGGTGCCGAAGAAGTGAATATGCACATCGCCGGGCTTGAGGAACTGGCGGTATTTGAAGTGATGGTATTCGAGGTTTTCCAGGCTGTGGCACATATTGGCCTCGCCGCTGAGGAATTCGTTCCGCCAGATTTCCTCGCCGTTACGCAGGATACGGCTGGTGCCCGCCAGGTGCTGGGGCAATTCGCCCACGCGTACCTCGGGGCCATAGCTGCAACTGCGCAGTTTGGAATGGGCCAGGTACAGGTAGTTCTTGCGCTCCATGATGTGGTCGGAGAACTCGTTGCCCACCGCATAGCCCACACGGTAAGGCTTGCTGTCCGGGCCGATCACGTAAAGGCCACCGATTTCCGGCTCTTCACCGGCATCTTCGGCAAACGGCGGCACCGGGAAGGCGGCGCCCGGGCGCACGACGGTGCTGCCGTCGCCCTTGTAGAACCACTCCGGTTGCACGCCCGCCTGGCCGGCCGCCGGTTTGCCGCCCTCCACGCCCCATTTGAAGATGCGCATGGTGTCGGTCAAGGCGGTTTCGTCGCCGGCCTGGTGCATCTTGTCGCGCGCCGAGGCGCTGCCCAGATGGGTCAGGCCGGTGCCGCTGATCAGCATATGCGCTGGGTCCGGGTGATCCAACGGCGGCAGGATCTTCAGGTCGGCCAGCAGGCTTGCATAGTCGTGGCTGTCGCCCAGGCCGAGGCTGTTAACCTGCTGTTCCAGGCCCACGCCCGCTTCGATGGCGGCCAACGCCAACTCGCGCACGCTGCGCGCCGTCTGGACTTCGCGCAGGCTATTGCCCTCTACAACGCCGACGCGGCGTTCGCCGTTGCTTGTCTCGAACTGAACTAAACGCATGGATTTTCTCCCAGATTAAGGTCGTGTGGCGCCACGGGCGCTGGCGGCGAATTGGTCGGCGGGCAGCACGTGCTTGCGCTCCAGCAGGCGATAGACCACGCCGGTCAGGACCAGCCCGAACACCATCACCGCCGACAGGAAATACAAGCCCGACGCCAGGTTGCCGGTGTGTTCCTTGAGCGCGCCGATCACGAACGGGCCGATATAGCCGCCGAGGTTGCCCACCGAATTGATCAGGGCAATGCCCGCCGCCGCGCTGACGCCGGCGAAGAACCTCCCCGGCAAGGTCCAGAACACCGCCGTGCAGGAAAACAGCGCGAAGGCCGCCAGGCACAGCGCGGCCATTTGCAGCACTGGCGCACTGAGCCAGGCACTGAAGAACAGGCCGATGGCACCCAGCACATAGAGCACCGCCAAGTGGCCGTAGCGATCATTCAAACGGTCGGAACTGCGCGGAATGATCAGCAGGCCGATGATGCCGAAAATATACGGCACGGCGGAGATGAAACCGGTGGTGAGGTCGCTGCCGCCGAACTGCTTGATCAGGGTCGGCAGCCACAGGCCCAGGCCGTAGATGCTCAGGGTCACCGGCAGGTAGAACAGCGCCAGCAACAACACACGTTTGTCTTTCAACGCATGCAGCGGGTTGCCGTGGCGGGTCTGGCCGTAGGCTTGCAGGTCCTTGGCCAGTTCGCCGGTGAGCCAGGCTTTTTCCTCGTCGTTCATCCACTTGACCTGCTTCGGGCCATCCGGCAGGTAGCGCAGCACTGGCCAGGTCAGCAGGATGGCCGGGGTGCCGATCACGATGAACAGCCACTGCCAGCCGTGCAGGCCGAGGATACCGTCCATGCCCAGCAGGCCGCCGGACACAGGGCCGGTGATCATCATGGCGATGGGTTGCGAGAGAATGAACAGCCCGAGGATCTTGCCGCGGTGGCGCACCGGGAACCATTGGGTGATGTAGTACAGGACGCCCGGAAAGAAGCCCGCTTCGGCCGCGCCGAGCAGAAAGCGCATCACATAGAAGCTGTGCGGCCCTTGCACAAAGGCCATGCCGATGGTGATGGCGCCCCAGGTGAGCATGATCCGCGCAAACCAGCGCCGTGCGCCGAAGCGGTCGAGCATCAGGTTGCTGGGGATCTCGAACAGGAAGTAGCCAATGAAGAACAACCCCGCGCCCAGGCCATAGGCGGCATCGCCAATGCCGACGTCGGCGCCCATGTGCAACTTGGCGAAGCCCACGGCGGAACGGTCCACGTAGGCGATCAGGTACAGCAGGATCAGGAAGGGAATCAGTTTCAGCGTGATGCGCCGAATAAGCCGCAGCTCCTGGCTCATGGGGTCGATCTCCGATTGTTGTTCTTATAGAAGCTCGGGGGACGCCTCTCGCGAAAATCCGCCAGGGTCATACCTCAGTTGAGGCTGACTATATAGTAGGACTATTTGCAAAACAACTCTTCCAAAGCATCGATTTTGCGCTTATGTTTAGGCACGCATAGAACATATAGTCATACAATAAGAGAATCGATCATGTCTGATAAAAAGCCCGGCCTACGCTCCGCCCAGTGGTTCGGCACCGCCGACAAGAACGGCTTCATGTACCGCAGCTGGATGAAGAACCAGGGCATTGCCGACCATCAGTTCCATGGCAAGCCGATCATCGGCATCTGTAACACCTGGTCGGAGCTGACCCCGTGCAACGCGCATTTCCGCCAGATCGCCGAGCACGTCAAACGCGGCGTGATCGAGGCCGGCGGCTTCCCGGTGGAATTCCCGGTGTTTTCCAACGGCGAATCGAACCTGCGCCCTACCGCCATGCTCACCCGCAACCTGGCGAGCATGGACGTGGAAGAAGCGATTCGCGGCAACCCGATTGACGGCGTGGTACTGCTGACCGGCTGCGACAAGACCACCCCGGCCCTGCTAATGGGCGCCGCCAGTTGCGACGTGCCGGCGATCGTGGTGACCGGCGGGCCGATGCTCAACGGCAAGCACAAGGGCCAGGACATCGGCTCGGGCACCGTGGTATGGCAGCTCAGCGAACAGGTGAAAGCCGGCACCATTACCCTGGATGATTTCCTCGCGGCCGAGGGCGGCATGTCGCGTTCGGCGGGCACCTGCAACACCATGGG
This sequence comes from Pseudomonas sp. SWRI18, assembly GCF_014268345.1. Taxonomy (NCBI): domain Bacteria; kingdom Pseudomonadati; phylum Pseudomonadota; class Gammaproteobacteria; order Pseudomonadales; family Pseudomonadaceae; genus Pseudomonas; species Pseudomonas sp. SWRI18. Next base: position 179,117 of record NZ_JACCQQ010000007.1, on the reverse strand, counting down.
CACGGCCTCGACCATGGCCTGCATGGCCGAAGCACTGGGCACCTCCCTGCCCCACAACGCGGCGATCCCGGCGGTGGATGCGCGGCGCTATGTGCTGGCGCATATGTCGGGCATGCGCGCGGTAGAGATGGTGCGCGAAGATTTGAAGCTGTCGAAGATCCTCACCAAAGAGGCGTTCGAAAACGCGATTCGCGTGAACGCGGCCATCGGCGGTTCGACCAACGCCGTGATCCACCTCAAGGCCATCGCCGGGCGCATCGGCGTGGAGCTGGACCTGGATGACTGGACCCGCATCGGCCGTGGCATGCCGACCATTGTCGACCTGCAGCCGTCGGGGCGTTTCCTGATGGAAGAGTTCTACTACGCCGGCGGGCTGCCCGCCGTGCTGCGCCGCCTCGGTGAAGCCAACCTGATTCCGCACCCGAATGCCCTGACCGTGAATGGCAAATCCCTGGGCGAAAACACCAAGGATTCGCCGATCTACGGCCAGGATGAAGTGATCCGCACCCTCGACAACCCGATCCGCGCCGACGGCGGCATCTGCGTGCTGCGTGGCAACCTGGCGCCGCTGGGCGCGGTGCTCAAGCCCTCAGCGGCCAGCGCGGAGCTGATGCAGCACCGCGGCCGCGCGGTGGTGTTCGAGAACTTCGACATGTACAAGGCACGCATCAACGACCCGGAGCTGGACGTGGACGCCAACTCGATCCTGGTCATGAAAAACTGCGGGCCCAAGGGTTACCCAGGCATGGCCGAAGTCGGCAACATGGGCCTGCCGGCCAAGCTGCTGGCCCAGGGCGTGACGGATATGGTGCGTATTTCCGATGCGCGCATGAGCGGCACGGCGTACGGCACGGTGGTGTTGCATGTGGCACCGGAAGCCGCAGCGGGCGGGCCGTTGGCCGCGGTGAAGGAAGGCGATTGGATCGAACTGGACTGCGCCAATGGCCGCCTGCACCTGGACATCCCCGACGCAGAGCTGGCAGAACGCATGGCGAACCTGGCGCCCACCGAAAAGCTCATCGTCGGTGGCTATCGCCAGCTGTACATCGACCATGTACTGCAGGCCGACCAGGGTTGCGACTTCGATTTCCTGGTGGGTTGCCGCGGGGCGGAAGTCCCACGGCATTCCCACTAATTGGGATGCTATGATGCCGCGAATCTAAGTCAGAGCCTCCCCGTCGTTATGGATCACCAGCCGCCCAAGCCGCGCAAGAGCCAGCATGCCCAGATCGTTCAGGACTTGGGCATGCACATCGTTTCCGGCCGCTTCAAGCCCGAAGAACGGCTGCCCATGGAGGCCACGCTCTGCGAGGAGTACAAGGTCAGCCGCTCGGTGTTGCGTGAGGCGACGCGGGTGCTCAGCGCCAAGGGCCTGGTGTACTCCAAGCCTCGGGTGGGCGCGGTGGTGCGGCCCCGCTTGAAATGGCACCTGCTCGACCCGGACGTGCTGTCCTGGTTGATGCAGTCCACGCCCCACAGCGAGTTTTTCAACACGCTGGCCGGTGTGCGGCGCATTCTCGAACCGGAAATCGCGGCCATGGCGGCGACCACGGCCACCGACGAAGACATCGCCATCATCGAGAAGGCTTACGGCGGCATGGAAACCGCGAAGACCCACGAAGACCTGCTGCAGGCCGACCTGGACTTCCACCGCGCCATTGCCGACGCCACCCGCAACGACCTGCTCGCCTATATGTGCAACATGCTGTCGTTGCCGTTGCGCGAGTCGATCAACATCACCAACCGCCGCCCGGATATCCAGGGCCTGAGCCTGCCCCGGCACAAGGCGATCCTGACCGCGATCAAAAACCGCGACGCACTGGGCGCGCGGCATGCGTCGCTGGTGCAGTTGGATGACACGCGGGTGGCGTTGGATACGGTGATGAACGTGCTCACTCCGCTCTGAAGCCAGGTGAAACCCAAGCTGTGTGACAAGGGAGCTTGCTCCCGGACTGTCTCACAGCCGACAGGCACCGAGCTGGCGAAACACGGGCCAAATGTGGGAGCGGGCTTGCTCGCGAAGGCGGTGGACCAGTCAATTAATTCGGCGACTGACACACTGCTTTCGCGAGCAAGCCCGCTCCCACATTTTTTTTGCTCTGCGTTTACCGTTACAGGGTGTAGGAGATGCCCACCTGTATCGTGCGCGGCGCGCCTGGGTAGGCGTAGATATTGCCGAACGCGCCTTCCTCATACTCACGGTTGAACAGGTTTTTCACGTCCAGATTGACGCGTACCTGTTCATTGATCTTGTAGTAGCTGAGTAAGTCCACCACCGTGTAGGCGTCCATCGAGAACGCCGTATTGGCGGTCTGGCCGGCGCGCTGGTCGACGTACTTGCCGCCGACACCCAGGCCCAGGCCCTTAAGGGCGCCGTCCTGGAACTCATACACGTTGAGCAGGCTGAAGCTGTTGCGTGGGATGTTCAACAAGCGCGTGCCGGAGCGAATGCTGTTGTCTTTGGTGACTTCGGCATCCACATAGGCATAGCCGCCGATCATGCGCCACTCCGGCGTGAGGTTGCCCGCGACGTTGAGGTCAAACCCTCGGCTGCGCACTTCACCCGCCGCGACGCTGAACGTGTTGACCACCGGGTCGGTGGTCAATACGTTTTTCTTCTCGATCTGATAGATCGACGCGTCAACGCTCAACTGGCGGTCCAGGGCTTCCCACTTGATCCCCATCTCGTAGGATTTGCCCTTTTCCGGATCGAAGCCGCCGCCTTCGCGGGCAGCACCAGTGTTCGGCTTGAACGAGCGTGCGGCGTCGGCATACACCGCGACCGTATCGGTGAGGTCGTAGATCACACCCACACGTGGGGTGACGGCGTTCTCTGCGGTCTGAAAGGGACTCACGCCCGTCACATAACTTTCGTAGTCGTGTTCAAAACGTTCGAAACGCGCGCCGGCCAGGACCTTCAAGCGTTCGGTCAGGGCCACCTGGTCCTGCACGAAGGCTGCGTAGGTCTTGAGGTTTTCCTTGTCGTGGGTCGGCGTGCGTGTCAGCGGCGGACGCGCCTGGCCGTAGACCGGGTTGAAGATATCGATCGGGTAAGTGCCCGCAACGTCGCTGGAGCGCTGGATGATCGACTTGTAGTCGTAGTCTTCGTACTCGATGCCGGTCAGCAAGGTGTGCTCGAAACCACCGGTGGAGAAATGCCCGGTCAGGTTGAGCTGGTAGTCCTTGTCGGTCCATTCCAGCTTGCGGTAATTGAAGTTGCGCTGCAGGGTGCGACCATCGGCGCCCAGGCTTCGCGGGTTGTTGGCCTCAATGGCGTTGCCTGCCAGCGATCCATCCAACCACTGAAACCCACCGCCCAAGGTCCAGTTGTCATTGAGCATATGCTCGAAACGCAACTGCGCCATGTTGTTGTCGTTATGCAACTTGCCCGCGTCCTTGTCACCCCAGAACGTATCGCGGGAAGGCGTGCCACGCTGGTTGGGGAAACGCGTTAGCCCACGATCGAGCGGGTGATTGTTGCGCATGAAATCGCCTTCGAAAGTCACCTTGGTCGCATCGGTGGCTTGCCAGGTGATTACGGGCGCCACGCCGTAGCGTTCGGTCTCGACATGGTCACGGAAGGTGTCGCCACCCTCGCCCACCACGTTCAGGCGATAGGCCAGGCGCCCTTCGTCGTCCAACGGGCCGGAGGCATCCAGGGTGCCGCGTTTCATGCCCTGGTCGTTCAACTGGCTGCCAAGGGTCACGGTACGCTCGGCCAGTGGCTGCTTGGACACCACGTTGAAGGTACCGCCGGGATCGCCACGGCCGTAGAGCATGGTCGCCGGGCCGCGCAGCACTTCCAGGCGTTCGATGGTGTTGGCGTCCGGCATGTTCGGGTAGCCGCGGTTGATCGGGAACCCGTTGCGATAGAACTCACCGGTGGTGAAGCCGCGCACGGTAAAGGTGGTAAGACCCTGCCCACCAAAGTTGTTCGCCCGGCCCACGCCACCCGCGTAATCCAGGGCATCCTGCAGTCGGGTCGCGCCGATGTCCTCGACCACGTCTTTGGACACTACGGTGATGGACTGCGGTGTCTCATGAATCGAGGTGTCGGTGCGCGTCGCACTGGCCGAACGTGTGGCGTGGTAACCCTTGACCGGCCCTTGCGCCGTTTCGAAATCCGCTGTGCCGGTTACGCTGGTCGTTTGCAACTCCAGGCTGGCTTTCTCGGAGGGGGCAACGTCTGCCCAACTGAAGGGGGAAAACGCCTGCAGCACACAGATGGAAATCAGGGTACGACGCATGGAAGTTGGACCTAGTGAATGAGCCAGATGGGGCGGCAAACCTGCCAAGAATTCGGCGGGCATGGTATACCAATCAATTCTCGTTTGACATACATTCTCATTCGTTATTTTTTTGGTACCTGGCTTGTATCAAAATCTGGCCGAAAAAAAGCCACTCAAACGAGTGGCTCATTTACCGCGCGGCTCGCCTCAGCGATAGCGTTCCAGCCAATGCGCATACGGCGCCGGCAAGGTCCACGAGGACTTCTCGACACCCAGTTCCTTGGCCGCGAAATACGCCCAATGCGGGTCAGCCAGGTGTGCACGGCCTACCGAAACCAGGTCAAGGTGCCCGGCCTGCAACGCGCCTTCGGCCAGTTGCGGCGTACCAAAGCCCCAGGCCGAAGTCACCGGGATACCGGCTTCGCGGCGCACGCGTTCGGCGATCGGGCCCATGAACGCCGGGCCCCACGGAATGTTGGTGTCAGGGATGGTGAAGCCCACGCTGACGCTCAACAGGTCCAGGCCGCCGGCCTTGAAGTTACGGGCCAGTTCGATGGATTCGGTGAGGGTCTGCTCGTCGCGGCCGTCGTATTCGATCACGCCGAAACGCGCGGTCAGCGGCAGGTTTTCCGGCCACACTTCGCGCACGTCGGCCAGGGTTTCCAGGAGGAAACGGCTGCGGTTGTCGAAGCTGCCACCATAGGCGTCGGTGCGCTGGTTGGAGTGTTCGCTGAAGAAGCTCTGGCCCAGGTAGCCGTGGGCGAAGTGCAGCTCGATCCATTCAAAGCCGGCGTCACGGGCACGACGGGCGGCGTCGACGAAATCCTGTTTGACCCGGGCGATGTCGTCCAGGGTCATGGCGCGCGGCACGTTCGGCAGGTTGGCACCAAAGGCAATGGCCGACGGCGCGATGGTTTCCCAGCTGCGCGCGTCAGAGGCCGGCATGTGGTCGTCGCCTTCCCATGGACGGTTGGCGCTGGCTTTGCGCCCGGCGTGGGCAATCTGGATGCCCGGCACCGAGCCTGCGGCCTTGATCGCCTGGACCATCGGCACGAACGCCTCGGCGTGGGCATCGCTCCAGATACCGGCGCAGCCCGGCGTGATGCGGCCTTCAGGGGACACGGCGGTGGCTTCTACCACCAGCAGCCCGGCGCCGCCACGGGCCATGCCGGCCAGGTGCACATGGTGCCAATCGTTGACCATGCCATCTTCGGCCATGTACTGGCACATCGGTGGAATGGCGATACGGTTACGCAGGGTGACGTCTTTGAGGGTGAAGGGTTCGAACAATGCCGACATGGGGGACTCCAGCAACAGATGAGTGATTCGATAGTTCGATGGTAATCGAACTATGGTATTCAGCGATACCCCCCTGTTATCATCCGCGCCATGCGAGCCTTCAAACACCCCACCCCTCAAGACCTGACCCTCGAACGCGTGCTCTACGCCTTGAGTGATCCAGTGCGCCTGGACATCGTGCGTTGCCTGGCCGGCGTGCCGGAGGCGACTTGCGGCGAACTGGACGGTGGGCGGCCAAAATCCAGCATGTCCCATCACTTCCGGGTTTTACGCGATGCCGGCCTGGTGCACACCCGCAGCGTGGGCACCACCCACATGAACTCGCTGCGCGGCGATGAGCTGGAGAGCCGTTTTCCAGGGTTGCTGGCCAGCGTTCTCGCCCAGCGGTAATCCTGGTATCAGTCCAGCAGCGCGATCAGCCGCGGCTCGATGCGCTTTGCCTGCACGTCCAGCACCGCCAGCGTCACCGGCAGCTTGAAGCGCCGCCGCCCCGCGCTGCCGGGGTTCACATACAGCGTCTCGGCCCGCCACTCGATCAGCGGTTTATGCGAGTGGCCGGTGATCACCAGGCGCGTATCACGCTCGAGCAATGCCGGTACGTCGGCAATGTCATGCACGACCAAGGTCTGCCAACCGTTCACATCGATCATCAGATGGTCAGGCACCTGCTGCGCCCACGCCGCGCCCTGATCGTTATTGCCGCGTACAACGTGCAACGGCGCGATGCGCGCCAATTGCTCGAGAATCTCGGGGCCGCCGATATCGCCGGCATGGATGATCTGCTCGCAGCCCTCCAGCGCCGCCACGGCTTCAGGCCGTAATAGGCCGTGGGTGTCGGAAATCACACCGATTTTCATGAAACCTCCAGAATTTTGGATCCAACAGCAGACAACCGACGAGCAGCTTAAACGATTCAGGACCACGGCGAACCTTCCCTATTCACTGGCGTCCGAGCTAAGGCACTGTTGCTTACCGCTCGCGCGAGGTCGTCGTTTGAAAGCCGCCATCATCAAAAAATACCGTTTGATCATCAAGACCATGGGCTACGTGGGCTGGGCGCTGTTCTGGCTGTTGCTGTGGGACGTGGCCGTCACCGTGGATTTCATGCTGTTTCTCACCGCCAAGATAAACTTGCCATTAATGCCCCTGACCCTGCTGGGCTCGGCGCTGGTGGTGCTGATCAGTTTTCGCAACAGCAGCGCCTACAACCGCTGGTGGGAAGCCCGCACCCTGTGGGGCGCGATGGTGAATAACTCGCGCAGCTTTGCGCGCCAGGTCCTGACCCTGCTGGACGACCCCGACGGCGAGGTGAACCCGGTCAAGGCCACCCTGTTGCGCCGCCATGTCGCCTATGTGAACTGCCTGGCCGCGCACCTCAAGGGCGAGCCGTGTCCTGAGGAAGTGCGTGCGTTTATCCCCGCCGAAGAATTTGCCCGCAATGGCGCGACCAATAACTTTGCCAACGATATTCTCACCGGCTCCGCCGCCTTGCTGGCCAAGGAATACAAAACCGGTCACTTGGACAGCATCCGCCTGGCGCGGCTGGAGTCGACCCTGGTGGACTTGTCCAACGCTCAGGGCGGCATGGAGCGCATCGCCAACACGCCCCTGCCCTACCCCTACGTGTATTTCCCGCGCCTGTTTATCTCGCTGTTCTGCCTGATCGTGCCGGTGGGCCTGGTGGAATCCCTGGGCTGGTTCACCCCATTGGCCTCGACGGTGGTGGGCTTCATGCTGCTGGCCATCGAACGCATCGGCACCGACCTGCAAAGCCCGTTCAGCTCCAGTGAGCACCAGATCCAGATGGAAACCATCTGCGAAACCATCGAGAAAAACCTGCAGTCGATGCAGCGCGACGCGCTGGGTGGCGAACGCATCGGTTAAATACCCCCTGCGGTCCTCAAGTGCGTGCCCGTGCAGTCGATATAAAGGGTACGCATGGGCCACCCCCCCTCAAAACAACACATGCGACGCTCGACGCTACTGTTTTCCCCTTGCCAAAATTATAAATACCCGCGGGTGAAGTCATGAATATCAAGCAAAAGCTGACCTGGGCATTTGCCGCCATCGCGTGCGTGCCAGTCATTCTGGTGGCCGTGCTGGTCGTGTTGAATCTGCGCGAGGGGGCCCAGGCCAGTTTCCTCGACAGCAGCGGCCGCGAGATCCGCCAGATCGACAATGGCATGCAACAATTCTTCGCCGGTATCAGCCAGAACGTCGACTTCGTGGCCAGGGACCCGCGCGTTGTCGCGGCCAAGGACCTCAAGAGCTACGCCGGTGCCGACGCGGCGCAAATCCCGCTGACCCCGACCAACAAAGAGCTATTGGCGATTTTCGACCAGTTCGCCAAAAGCCATCCGAGCACCGCTTACCTGTCCCTGGGTCTCGCCGACGGCGGCTACGCCAGCTGGCCTGACGACACCAAACTGAACAACTACGACCCCCGCGTGCGCCCTTGGTACAAGGCCGCCATCGCCGCGCCGGGCACCACCGTGCGCACCGGCGCCTATTACTGGGCGCCCGACGATGTGGTGCTGATCGGCACCGTGCACACCGTCGCCGACGCCACCGGCAACATTCTCGGCGTGGTCGGCCTGGACGTGTCGCTCAAGCAGCTCACCGAACTGGTGCGCAACATCAAGCTCGGCGACAGCGGCTACTTGATGCTGGTGGAAGGCAACGGCAACGTGCTGGTGGACCCCAGCGATGCCAAGCACAACTTCAAGCCCCTGGCCGACCTGGGCCCGAACTACGCTGCACTGGCCAAGGGCGGTGACGGCGTAACGCAGATCGACATCGACGGCGTCGCCTACATGGCCAACGTGGTCAGCTCCAAAGACCTGGGCTGGCGCTTTATCGGGCTGATCAAGCGCGATGAAGTGATGGCCGGCGCCACCAGCCTGACCTGGTTGATCGCTGCCATCGCCGCGGCATTGGCCGTGGTGTTCGCCATTGTCGGCGCCAGTTTCGCCAGCATGATCGTGCGCCCGATTCGCGGCGTGGCCGACGGCCTGCAAGAGATCGCCGAAGGTGAAGGCGACCTGACCCGCCAGCTCCAGGTGCAAGGCAAGGACGAAACCGCCAGCCTGGCCGGCTGGTTCAACCAGTTCCTGGGCATGATCGCCCAACTGGTGCAGCGCATCGGCAACGCCTCTTCCGACTTGCAGACCGCCGCTGCCGACACCAGCGAGGTGGCTCACAACATGAACCAGGCCGCCGGCCGTCAACGCGAAGCCGTGGAGCTGGTGAGCACCGCGTTCAATGAAATGGTGGCCACCGCCAACGAAGTCGCGCGTTCCTGCAGCGCCGCCGCCGTCAGTGCCGACGAAGGCTACCGCGACGTGCACGACGGCCAGCAGCATATCGGCGAAGCCACCGGCAGCGTGCTCAAGCTCAGCGAAGACCTGCAGAAGTCGACCCAGACAATGCAACTGCTGGAGCAAGACAGCAAAAACATCAACACCATCCTCGACACCATCCGTTCGATTGCCGAACAGACCAACCTGCTGGCGCTCAACGCTGCCATCGAAGCCGCACGCGCCGGTGACCAGGGCCGTGGCTTCGCGGTGGTCGCCGACGAAGTCCGCGCCCTGGCCCGCCGTACCGCCGACTCCACGGGCGAAATCGACAGCCTGCTCGGCAACCTCGCCCGTCGCACCCAGGAAGTCACCCAGCAAATGCAAGGCAGCCTGCTGGTGTCGCACACCAGCGTGGAACGCATCCAGCAGGCCCGCGACAGCTTCGACAAGATCCGCGGCTCGGTGGACTCGATCCGCGACCAGAACACCCAGATCGCCACGGCCGCCGAAGAACAGCACCAGGTGGCCGAAGAGATCAACCGGCACATCGCGCAGATCCATGCCGATGCGCAACTGGTCGAAGAGTTTGCCCACACGGCGCAGACCGGCTCAGGTCGGTTGACGGATATTTCCGGCCAACTCAAAGGCCTGGTGGGCCGCTTCAAGTACTGACTCTCCCCTCCCACCAGGCGGTGAGCCTTTCACCGCCTGATCGCTACGCACCTTGACCTCTCACCCAGTCATCATTTGAACAGCTCGACCCCCAACTGGAACGCGACCCACAGCGCCAGTCCCGTGGCGAAGAGCAACGCAATGTTCTCGAACAGGTTATTGCGATACTCCTTGCCGAGCAGCGACTTCTGGTTGGACATGATCAGCAAGCCGAGGGAAATCACCGGCAGGCCAATGATGTTCAACGCGCTGACGCCGATGGTCAGGGTGACGAAGTCCGGCATGCCCGGCAGCGACCAGATCAGGGGTGTCACCAGGATGAACAGCATGAACCACTTGTGCATCGGGTCATGGTGGAACTCTTTGCCGTAGCGCTCCCGGCGTCCGGGGCGCACGTGCTGGAACGCATCGGTGATCAGCATCGGGAAGGCCGTGGTCTTGCCCGAGATGCTGGCAAACAGCGTCGCGAACACACCGATAAAGAAGATGTACCAGCCGATCGGGCCGAAGAAGATTTCCAGCGCCTTGCCCAGGTCGCCCAAGGTCTTCACTTCGATGCCGTTGGGCCGCAGGATCTCGGCGCCGACAATCCAGATCGCCAGGTTGATCACGATGCCGACGAACACGGCAAACAGCAGGTCGTTACGCTGGATACGCTTGTGCTGCGGGCCGACCCAGCCTTTCTGGCGCATCACGTAGGGGTGCACGAAGTTGGCGATCGAACCCGCCACCGCGCCGATCACCGACACCGCCACCAGCAACGCGCCATGTACGCCCTCATCCGGCGGAATGCTGAAACCGATCGTGCCTCGGACAATGCCCGCCATATCCGGCCCGGACATCACCGCCAGGGCAATGAACGCCAGGGTCATGATCGCCAGCAGGCCTTTCATCACGCCTTCGATCATCGAATAGATATTGCGCCCTACCAGCAGCCATACCGCCAGCACCACGGCGACCGAGCACAGCAGCGCATAGTCGGTCTTGAACAGCATGGCCAGCGCTTCACCCGCGCCCTTGATCATGTAGGCATTCATCAAATGCCCCATCAGCAGCGCGTACACCAGCAGGAACCAGGCGAAAAACGGATTCAGCTGGGCATAGCCCTGAAGGATCGTCATGCCTTGGTTATTGCACAGCTGGAAGCGCGCAATGATGTTGACGATCAGGTACCTGAGCAGTAGCGATACCGCGAGCACCCACATCATGGCGTAGCCGTAGTTGGCGCCGGCAACGGAGGAGGTAATCAGATCGCCTGCGCCCAGCCAGGACAGTACGGCGATGACGCCTGGGCCAAGCAGCTTCAGAAGTCGTACAACATGGCCGGGCGCAGGCGCCACAGCCTTGCCTTCGACGGAAGGAAAACCGGTCATAGTGGGAAGTCTCCGTTATTTTTTTTGTGAGAGCCCAGCTAGTCGAACACAGTTGATACGACGTCGTACAACTGTAGAGAAGAGATAAGTATTAATAAATGTTTCGCGGTACCTCAAGGGCCCACAGCTCGCCGTGGCATGGGGGTTTGCACAGGCGTTGTGCCGACGCTGAGTCGCCAGTAGTTGCTGTGGCGAGGGAGCTTGCTCCCTCGCCACAGGTACAGTGTTCGATTAAGGCATACCCCAGAGGCAGGTTTTGGGGCTGCTCCGCAGCCCAACGCGGGGCGAGCCCGCTCGCCACAGGAGGCGCGCTTCACGCGCCCTCCTTGCCCCTTGGCAACGCCCTGTCAGCCTGCTCGAGCGCCGTGATGCGCTCGACTTTCGCCCCGGAGCGCTCCGCTTCGAATTCCGATGCCAGGAACACCTTGACGATGCTCTTGGCCAGCTCGGTTCCGATCACCCGTGCACCGATGGACAGGATCTGTGCGTCGTTGCTTTTGCGCGCGCGCTCGGCCGAATAGGTGTCATGGGCCTGGGCCGCGCGTACGCCGTTGATCTTGTTGGCTGAAATCGCCATGCCGATGCCTGTGCCGCAAATCAGCACGCCCAGGCGCTGCTCGCCGGCCTCCACCGCCGTCGCAACCGCCACCGCGATATCCGGATAGAGCACGGGGCTGAGTGAGTGACAGCCAAAGTCCTGAACCGCGTAACCCAAGGTTTCAATATAGCGCTTGAGCAATTCCTTGAGTTCGAAGCCTGCCTCATCGCAACCGACGGCTACCGAAAACCTAGTGTGTGCACCCATGACTGCTTCTCCGACACGATCAAATGATCACATACTGAAATATTGCACAATCATTAGCGGACGGCAAACCCTTCGCTGTCAAGGCTTATTTAGCAGGGGATACGGGTAAAAATATCAAAAACCCAGGAAGACACGGCGCAACCCATTGACAAAATACGCACAAGCGGTTTAAACATATGATCACTATCCGATCATATGATCACGCTGTTGGATACGCATAACTAATAAGAAAATCAGCAAGAGGACACACCGATGGCCACGCCATTACTGCTCCAGGCTGAACAAGTTTGCAAAGCCTACGCAGGGGTCCCGGCCCTGCGCGACGGGCGGCTCTCCCTGCGTGCCGGCAGCGTGCACGCCCTGTGCGGTGGCAATGGCGCCGGTAAATCGACCTTCCTCAGTATCTTGATGGGCATCACCCAGCGTGACGCCGGCAGCATCCTGCTCAACGGCCAGCCGGTGCAGTTCGACCGCCCCGGCGCGGCGCTCGCCGCCGGCGTGGCGATGATCACTCAGGAGCTGGAACCCATCCCCTACATGACCGTGGCCGAAAACATCTGGCTGGGCCGCGAACCGCGCCGCGCCGGTTGCATTGTCGACAGCAAGGCCCTTAACCGGCGCACCCGCGAGCTGCTGCAAAGCCTGGAATTCGAGGTGGACGCCACCAGCCCGATGCACCGCCTGAGCGTGGCGCAAATTCAGTTGGTTGAAATCGCCAAGGCCTTCAGCCACGACTGCCAGGTGATGATCATGGACGAACCCACCTCGGCCATCGGCGAGCGCGAAACAGAAACGCTGTTCAAGGCCATCCGCCGCCTGACCGCGCGCGGCGCCGGCATCATTTACGTGTCGCACCGCCTCAGCGAACTGGCGCAGATCGCCGATGACTACAGCATCTTTCGCGATGGCGCCTTTGTGGAAAGCGGGCGCATGGCCGATATCGACCGCGCCCACCTGGTGCGCGGCATCGTTGGCCAGGAGCTGCAGCGCATCGACCATAAGGTCGGTCGCGCATGCACGGCCGCCACCTGCCTGGAGGTCAGCGGCCTGAGCCGCGACGGCGAGTTCCAGGACATCAGCCTGCAACTGCGCCAGGGCGAAATCCTCGGTATTTATGGACTGATGGGCTCGGGCCGCAGCGAATTCCTCAACTGCCTGTATGGCCTCACCGTGCCTGATGCGGGCACGGCCACCCTGCAAGGCCAGCCCTTGCCCACCGGTACGCCGTCGGCGACGATTCGCGCCGGCATGTCGCTGGTGACCGAAGACCGCAAAGACAGCGGCCTGGTGCTCAGCGCCAGCATCCTTTCGAACATTGCGCTGTCGGCCTATAAGCAGCTGTCGCGCTGGTCGGTGATCAACCCAAGCAAGGAACAGGCCCTGGCACAGAGCCTGGTCAAGCGCCTGCAGATCAAGGTTTCATCGCTCGACCTGCCGGTGGAGTCCATGAGCGGCGGCAACCAGCAAAAGGTCGTGCTCGCCAAATGCCTGTCGACCCAGCCGATCTGCCTGCTGTGCGACGAGCCCACGCGCGGCATCGACGAGGGCGCCAAGCAAGAGATCTATCACTTGCTGGACGCGTTCGTGCGTGCCGGTGGCGCGGCCATCGTGGTTTCGTCCGAAGCGCCGGAACTGCTGCACCTGAGTGATCGCATCGCCGTGTTCAAGGGCGGTCGCCTGGTGACCGTCAGCACCGACACCGCCCTTTCCCAGGAAGCCTTGTTGAGTCTTGCCTCATGAATAGCAAAGTCCTCGCCGCCCCCGTCACCGCCGCGCCGCGCAATCGCCTGCGCCTGTCCCTCGACCGCTTCGGCTTGCCGCTGGTATTTATCCTGCTGTGCCTGGTCATGGCATTTTCCAGCGAATACTTCATGACCTGGCGCAACTGGATGGACATCCTGCGCCAGACCTCGATCAACGGCATCCTCGCCGTGGGCATGACCTACGTGATCCTGACCAAGGGCATCGACCTGTCGGTGGGCTCGATCCTGGCGTTCGCCGGTTTGTGCAGCGCGCTGGTCGCCACCCAGGGTTATGGCCTGCTCGCGGCGGTGAGCGCGGGGATGTTCGCCGGCGCCATGCTCGGCGTGGTCAACGGCTTCATGGTCGCCAACCTGTCGATCCCGCCCTTTGTCGCCACCCTCGGCATGCTCAGCGTGGCGCGGGGCATGACCTTTATCCTCAACGACGGCAGCCCGGTCACTGACCTGCCGGACAGCTTCCTGGCCATGGGCATCGGCAAGCTGGGCCCCATCGGCGTGCCGATTATTATCTTTGCGGTGGTCGCGCTGATCTTCTGGATGGTACTGCGCTATACCACCTACGGCCGCTACGTGTACGCGGTGGGTGGCAATGAGAAAAGCGCGCGCACCTCCGGCATCGGCGTGCGCAAGGTGACGTTCTCGGTGTATGTGATTTCCGGGCTGCTCGCGGGATTGGCTGGCGTGGTACTCGCCGCGCGCACCACCTCGGCCCTGCCCCAGGCGGGCGTTTCCTATGAACTGGATGCGATTGCCGCCGTGGTGATCGGCGGTACCAGCTTGTCGGGCGGCACCGGCAGCATCGTCGGCACGCTGTTCGGTGCACTGCTGATCGGCGTGATCAACAACGGCTTGAACCTGCTAGGGGTGTCCTCCTATTACCAACAAGTGGCCAAGGGATTGATCATCGTGCTCGCGGTGTTGATCGATGTCTGGCGCAAGAAAAAACGCTAAGCGGAGTGTGTGCAATGTCCAATTTCTGGAACCAGGCGTTCGACCTCACCGGCCGTTGCGCCGTGATCACCGGGGGCGCCGCCGGTATCGGCCGGGCCTGTGCCGAACTGTTGGCGGAGCGTGGCGCGACTGTGGTGTTGCTGGATCGCGACCCGGCCGTGGTTGACGTCGCCACAGGGCTAGGTACCGGCCACCTGGGCCTGAGGGTCGACCTGCGCCAGACCGACGCGATACAGGCGGCGGTCGACCAGGCGGCCATCCATCTGGGGCGTATCGATTACCTGGTCAACAGCGCCGGCGTGGCCCTGTTGGACAAGGCGCTGGAGGTCAGCGAAAACGCCTGGGACACCACGTTGGATATCAACCTCAAGGCCAGCTTCTTCGTGGCCCAGGCCTGTGCCCGGCACATGCTCGAACGTGGCGGCGGGCGTATCGTCAACCTCGCGTCCCAGGCCGCCGTCATCGGCCTGGACCGCCACGTCGCCTACTGCGCCAGCAAGGCCGCCGTGGTCGGCATGACCAAGGTCCTGGCCATGGAATGGGCGTCCCATGGCATCAACGTCAACGCCGTGTCACCGACCATTGTCGAAACCGCCCTGGGCAAGCAGGCCTGGGCCGGCGAGCTGGGAGAACGGGCCAAATTGCAGATCCCGGTGGGGCGTTTCGCCCAGCCTGAGGAAATCGCCGGCCTGGTGCTCTACCTGGTCAGCGACGCGGCCAAGATGATCACCGGCGAAAACGTGATGATCGACGGCGGCTACAGCATCCAGTAACCCGGCTTCTCTCTATAAGAACAAAAGGAACACGGCATGAATCGAGTCATTAACGACCCAGACCTGGTGGTCGAGGACATGCTTGCGGGCATCCTTGTGGCGCACCCGGAACTGGCGCAGTACGAGAGCAATCCACGGGTGATCCGCAAGCGTATCGCTTCACCGGCCGGCCAGGTGGGCATCGTCACGGGCGGCGGCTCGGGCCATGAGCCGGCGTTTCTCGGCTATGTCGGCCCAGGCCTGGTGGATGCGGTGGCGGTCGGCGAAATCTTCTCGTCGCCCACCGCCAAGAGCTTCTTCGATGCGTTCCGCGCCGCCGACCAGGGCGCGGGCGTGGCCTGCCTGTACGGCAACTATGCCGGCGACAACATGAACGTGAAGCTGGCGATGAAAATGGCCGCCAGCAAAGACATGAACATCCGCACCGTGGTCGCCAACGACGACGTGGCCTCGGCCCCTGTGGCGGAGATCGCCAAGCGGCGCGGCGTGGCCGGTGAGATTTTCATGTGGAAGATCGGCGGTGCCGCCGCCGCCCAAGGCTACGACCTCGACGGCGTGATCCGCGTGGCGCAGAAGGCCGTGGACCAGTGCCGCTCCATCGGCGTGGGCCTCACGCCCTGCACGATCCCGGCCGTGGGCAAAGCCAACTTCCAGATCGCCGATGGCCTGATGGAACTGGGCATTGGCCACCACGGCGAACCCGGCATCGAAGTGGTGCCGGTGGAATCCGCAGCCGCCATGGCCGAGCGCATGCTCGCGCCGATCCTGGCCGACCGCGACTTCACCCAGGACCAGAGCGTAGTGGTGCTGGTCTCCGGGCTCGGCGCCACGCCGGTCATGGAACTGTACATTTTCTACGCCGAGGTCGAGCGCCTGCTGCGCGCCAAGGGCCTGCGCATTCACCGCTGCTATGTGGGCAATTATTTCACGTCCCTGGAAATGATGGGCGTGACCCTGACCCTGCTCGGGCTGGACGCCGAACTGAGCAGCCTGATCGACAGACCGTGCCGCTCCATCGGCATGACCCAAGCGGAGTGAAGCATGAACGAGCATTTCCCCAGCAACACAGGTAGCGCCATCGTCATCAATCTGGTGTCGATCATCGTGGCCAACCGTGAGTACCTCAGCGAAGTGGACGGCGCCATTGGCGACGGCGACCACGGCATCAACATGGCCAAGGGTTTCTCGCGCTGCGGCAAGACCCTGGAGGGACGCGAAGTGTCCCTGGCCGAAGCACTGGACGAGCTGACCCTGGCGTTGATGGAAGGCATCGGCGGCTCCATGGGCCCGCTGTATGGCAGCCTGTTCATCGGCATGGCCGACGAAGTGCGCGGCCGCGACAGTATCGATGCAGCGAGCTTCGCCAGGCTGCTGCGCGGCGGCTTGACGTCACTGCAAGACATCAGCGACGCAGGCGTGGGCGACAAGTGCCTGATGGACACCTTGATCCCGGCGGTCGAAGCGTTTGAGCAGGCCCAGGCCAGCGGCGCGTCGTTCAGCGAAGCGTTGCGGCGGATGAAAAGCGCGGCGTCCCAGGGCCGCGATTCCACCCGGGATCTGGTGGCGAAAATCGGCCGCGCCAGCCGCCTGGGCGAACGCTCCCTGGGCGTGCTGGATGCGGGCGCGGTGTCCTGCTGCCTGATCCTGACCAATCTCGCCGAATCAGTCGAGGCCCGCCTTCACGCCTGACGGCGCGTGGCGTCATCCAGGGCGAGGATCGTGTAGGCATTCGACACGGTCGTCGCCAGGGTGTTGATCACCCCGGAGCGCAACGCGCCGAGGGTGGCGGCGGCCTTGGTGTTCTCGCTGGCGATCGCCACCACGTCGGGAATGCGCGCCAGCTCCTGCACCGAAAGGCCGATCACCCTGCCCTGCATGGCGTTGACCGCCGGCTGGCCATGGATGTCGATAAAGTCGTAGCCCATCATGTCGCCCACCGTACCGGACACGCGTGCCTGGGCGATTTCCTGGGGCGAGAACCAGCCCATGCGCACCATGTTGCTGTTCTCGCTCATGTCGCCAATGCCGATCAACGCGATATCAGCGCGGCGCGCGCGGTCGAGGGTGGAGCGCACGGTGTCGTTGTTGATCAGCACGCTGCGCAGTTCCGGGTTGGCCACCAGGGCCGGGGCGTAGAGGGTCTCGCTCTCGGCGCCGAAACGCAGGGCCAGGCGCCGGCAGATATGGTCGGGGTTCATGTATTCGCCGGCCTTGAGCGAGCCACCGATCGCGCACACGAAGGTGCAATTGCGCGTCACTGGCAGGAACACATTATCGGCCACCGCGCCCACGTTGCGGCCCATGCCGACGGCGATAATCATGCCGTCGCTGAGGGTCTTGTTCAGGTAATTGGCGACCAGGCTGGCGACCGCCGAGCGCTGGGTGTCGGGATCGCCATGGTCGACCGCGATCAAGGCGCGGTCCAGTTGGAAACGCTCGACCACGGCCTGTTCAAGCTCAGTGTTCAGGGCCGGGTGCTGCAATACCCGCACTTCCACCACCCCTTCATCACGGGCGCGCTTGAGCAAGCGGCTGACCTTGACCCGAGACAGGTCGAAGCGCTTGGCAATGGCTTCCTGGGTGATGTTGTCGAGGTAATAAAGCATCGCCACTTCGGTCATCAGGTCGATGTCGCTGGCGGCACGCTGGGCACTGTCGGTCATGGGAGCTTCCATTTACGCCACAAAAAACCATTCTCCCTAGTCTGTGCGGTGCAAGTCCAGCGGCGAATGGCCTCGGGCCGCAAAGTTTGCCGGGACGTGCTGATACTCCCGTGGCGTGCAGCCAAACTCCCGGCGAAACACGGTGTGCAGGTACTGCGCCGAGGTGAAGCCGCACTGCTGTGCGATGTCGGCAATCGCCAGGGTGCTGCTGCGCAAGCCTTTGGCGGCGCTGGCGAGTTTGAAGCGCAGGATCTCGTCATGCACGCTGCAGCCGCGCACCTTGCGAAAGTGCGCTTCCAGCGATGAACGCGACACGCCGACATAGGCCGCCACCTGCGCAGTCTTGATGCCCTGGCAGGCGTATTGGCGAATGAACAGCAGCGCCTGCATGACGTACGGATTGCCCAAGGGTTGGTGCAGGCTGGACGCCTGCACGTTGATTGCATCCGGCGGTACCAGCACCTGCGTGCCCGTGCACGGCTTGCCATGCAGCATCTGGTGCAACAGCGCGGCGGCGGTGCGGCCCATGGTTTCGGTGCCCTGGATCACCGAACTCAACGGCACGCGCGTGAGGGTGCGGGTCAGCGGGTCGTTGTCGATGCCGATCAGCGCCACTTCCTCCGGCACGGCAATGCCCGCGGTGAGGCAGGCCTGCAACAATTGCCGGGCGCGGGCGTCGGTGACCGCGATGATGCCGATGGGCTTGGGCAGGCTTTGCAGCCAGGCGATCTGCTGTTCCACCGCGCTGTCCCACAGCGGCGCACTGGTGCCCAGGCCACGATAGATCTGCACCGGCAACCCGTCCCGCTGCACCAGGCGTTTAAAGGCTTTCTCTCGCTCCTGGGCCCAGCGATTGGCCTGGGCTTCAGGCAAGCTGAAGCAGGCAAACCGCGTCAGGCCGGCCTCGATCAAGTGCTCGTAGGCCATCTTCATCAACGCATCGTTGTCCGTCGCCACATAAGGAATGCCCTTGGGGTAGGCGCGCGCATCCTCATAGGAGCCGCCCACCGCCACCACCGGCACCTTGCTCCCGGCCAGCGCCTCGCCGATCAGCGGGTCGTCGAAGTCGGCGATGATCCCATCGCCCTGCCAGCGTTCGATGCCCTTGAGGCGGCACAGGAAATCCTCCTCCAGGAACAGATCCCAGGACGCACGGGTACTGCTCAAGTAATTGCCGATGCCGGCGATGATGCCACGGTCGTAGATTTTGCTGCCGTTGAAAAGCAAGGCGATGCGGTGCACGGGCGGTAGGGTTTTCATTGTTTTTGTCCTGGGGCCGGTGGGTGCAGATTAGACCCTGCCACTCAAAATCGCACCATGGCTTGGTGATTTTCATAATCGGCAGCCCCACCGCCGTTGCTAGTATCGAACCATCGCCAAGAACAATAAGGAAAACGCCATGCCGTACTTCCCCGGTGTCGAGAAGGTTCGCTTCGAAGGCCCCAGCAGCGACGCCCCCCTCGCCTTTCGCCATTACGACGCCAACAAGCTCATCCTCGGCAAGCCCATGCGCGAGCACCTGCGCATGGCGGCCTGTTATTGGCACACCTTTGTATGGCCGGGGGCGGATATGTTTGGCGTCGGCACGTTCAAGCGGCCGTGGCAGCGCAGCGGCGACCCGATGGAACTGGCCATCGGCAAGGCAGACGCCGCCTTTGAGTTTTTTTCCAAGTTGGGCATCGACTACTACAGCTTTCACGACACCGACGTCGCTCCCGAAGGCAGTTCGCTCAAGGAGTATCGCGAGCACTTCGCGCAGATGGTCGACCATCTGGAGCGCCATCAGGAACAGACCGGGATCAAGCTGTTGTGGGGCACCGCCAATTGTTTCAGCAACCCGCGCTTTGCCGCCGGCGCCGCGAGCAACCCGGACCCGGAGGTGTTCGCTTACGCCGCCGCCCAGGTGTTCAGCGCGATGAATGCAACGCTGCGGCTCAAGGGTTCCAACTACGTGCTGTGGGGCGGTCGCGAAGGCTACGAAACCCTGCTCAACACCGACCTGAAACGCGAGCGCGAACAGCTCGGGCGCTTTATGCGCATGGTGGTGGAGCATAAGCACAAGATCGGCTTCAAGGGCGATTTGCTGATCGAGCCCAAGCCCCAGGAGCCGACCAAGCACCAATACGATTACGACAGCGCCACGGTGTTCGGCTTCCTGCATGAGTACGGCCTGGAGCATGAGATCAAGGTGAATATCGAGGCCAACCACGCGACGCTGGCCGGGCACAGTTTCCATCATGAGATTGCCACGGCGGTCTCGCTGGGGATCTTCGGCAGCATCGACGCCAACCGTGGCGACCCGCAGAACGGCTGGGACACCGACCAGTTCCCCAACAGCGTCGAGGAAATGACCCTGGCCACCTATGAAATCCTCAAGGCCGGCGGCTTCAAGAATGGCGGCTACAATTTCGACTCCAAGGTGCGCCGCCAGAGCCTGGATGACGTGGACCTGTTCCACGGCCATGTCGCGGCCATGGATGTACTGGCCCTGGCCCTGGAACGCGCGGCCGCCATGCTGCAGAACGACCAGTTGCAACAGTTCAAGGACCAGCGTTATGCCGGCTGGCAGCAGCCGCTGGGTAAAGCGGTGCTGGCGGGCGAGTTCAGCCTTGAGTCCCTGGCCGAGCATGCGTTTGCCAACGAGCTGAACCCGCAGGCCGTGAGTGGGCGCCAGGAGATGCTTGAGGGGGTAGTCAATCGGTTTATCTATCGGTGACATTTGCACGACAAAACTATGCCCGGAGCGTCGAGGGACGCTCTACAGTTCTATCCGCACCACGCTGTGTCTTTCCAACAACAATAAAAGGACGCACCACCATGAAGTCATTCAAACGTACCCTGCTCGCCGCCACCCTGGCCCTGCTCGCACTGCCGGTCATGGCCGACCCTGCCCACCCGAAGATCGGTTTCTCCATCGATGACCTGCGCCTGGAGCGCTGGTCCCGAGACCGGGATTATTTCGTGGCGGCGGCGGAAAAACTCGATGCCAAGGTCTTCGTGCAATCGGCCGATGCCAATGAGCAAAAGCAGATTTCCCAGATCGAGAACCTGATCTCCCGTGGCGTCGATGTGATCGTGATCGTGCCGTTCAACGCCACCGTGCTCACCAACGCCGTCGCCGAAGCCAAGAAAGCCGGGATCAAGGTAGTGTCCTATGATCGCCTGATCCTCAATGCCGACATCGACGCCTACATCTCCTTCGATAACGAAAAAGTCGGCGAGATGCAGGCCAGCGGCGTGCTGCAAGCCGCGCCCAAGGGCAACTACTTCCTGCTCGGCGGCGCGCCCACCGACAATAACGCCAAGGTGCTGCGCGAAGGCCAGATGAAAGTGCTGCAACCGGCCATCGACAAGGGCGACATCAAAATTGTCGGCCAGCAATGGGTGAAAGAGTGGAACCCCACCGAAGCCCTGAGCATCGTCGAAAACGCCCTGACCCGGAACAACAACAAGATCGACGCCATCGTCGCCTCCAACGACGCCACCGCCGGTGGTGCGATCCAGGCCCTGGCCGCGCAGAAACTGGCGGGCAAGGTACCGATCTCCGGCCAGGACGCCGACCTCGCCGCGATCAAGCGCGTGATCGACGGCACCCAGACCATGACCGTATACAAGCCGCTCAAGCTGATCGCCACCGAAGCCGCCAAGCTTTCGGTGCAACTGGCGCGCAATGAGAAACCGACGTACAGCTCGCAGTACGACAACGGCAGCAAAAAGGTCGATACCATCCTGCTGACCCCGACGCCGCTGACCAAGGCCAATGTCGACCTGTTGGTAAAGGACGGCTTCTATACCAAAGAGCAGATCGGCGGGCAGTGATCGCCATGGCCGACTACCTGCTGCAAATGAACGGCATCGTCAAATCCTTTGGCGGTGTCAACGCGTTGAACGGCATCGATATCAAGGTGCGGCCGGGGGAATGCGTCGGCCTGTGCGGCGAGAATGGTGCCGGTAAATCCACCCTGATGAAGGTGCTGTCGGCGGTCTATCCGTACGGCACCTGGGACGGCGAAATCCTCTGGGACGGGCAGCCGCTCAGGGCCCAGTCGATCAGCGAAACCGAAGCGGCCGGCATCGTGATCATCCACCAGGAACTGACCCTGGTGCCGGACCTGTCGGTGGCCGAAAACATCTTCATGGGCCACGAGCTGACCTTGCCGGGTGGGCGCATGAACTACCCGGCGATGATCCACCGTGCCGAAGCCTTGATGCGCGAGCTCAAGGTGCCGGACATGAACGTGGCGCTGCCGGTGTCGCAGTACGGCGGCGGCTACCAGCAACTGGTGGAAATCGCCAAGGCCCTGAACAAGCAGGCGCGCCTGCTGATCCTGGACGAGCCCTCCTCGGCCCTGACCCGCTCGGAAATCGAAGTGCTGCTGGACATCATCCGCGGTCTCAAGGCCAAGGGCGTGGCCTGCGTGTACATCTCCCACAAGCTCGATGAAGTGGCGGCGGTGTGCGACACCATTGCGGTGATCCGCGATGGCAAGCACATCGCGACCACGGCGATGGCCGACATGGACATCGCGCAGATCATCACGCAGATGGTCGGCCGCGAGATGAGCAACCTCTACCCCACCGAGCCCCACGAGGTGGGCGAGGTGATTTTCGAAGCGCGCAACGTCACCTGCTATGACGTCGACAACCCCAAGCGCAAACGCGTCGACGATATTTCGTTCGTGCTCAGGCGCGGCGAAATCCTCGGCATCGCAGGTCTTGTGGGTGCCGGGCGCACCGAGCTGGTGTCAGCGCTGTTCGGCGCCTACCCCGGCCGCTACAGCGCCGAGGTGTGGCTGGACGGCCAGGTGATCGACACGCGCACGCCGCTCAAGTCGATCCGCGCCGGGCTGTGCATGGTGCCCGAAGACCGCAAGCGCCAAGGCATCATTCCGGACCTAGGCGTGGGCCAGAACATCACCCTGGCGGTGCTCGACACCTACGCCCACCTGACCCGCATCGACGCCGAGGCCGAACTGGGCAGCATCGACCAGCAGATCGCGCGCATGCACCTCAAGACCTCCAGCCCGTTCCTGCCGATTACCAGCCTGTCCGGCGGCAATCAGCAAAAGGCGGTGCTGGCGAAAATGCTGATGGCCAGGCCCAAGGTGCTGATCCTGGATGAACCCACGCGCGGGGTGGACGTGGGCGCCAAGTACGAGATCTACAAGCTGATGGGCGCGCTGGCGGCCGAAGGCGTGGCGATCATCATGGTCTCCTCGGAACTGGCCGAAGTGCTCGGCGTGTCCAACCGCGTGCTGGTGATCGGCGACGGCCAGCTGCGTGGCGACTTCATCAACGAGGGCCTCACCCAGGAACAGGTGCTCGCCGCTGCGCTCAGCCAACACAATAACAATCGGAAGACCGCGTAGATGAATCAGGTCAAACACCTCTTTACCCGCTACAAAATGCTCGCCCTGGTGATCGCCGTGGCGGTGATCTGGCTGTTTTTCAGTTGGCAGACGGAGGGTGGCTTTCTCACGCCGCGTAACCTGTCGAACCTGCTGCGGCAGATGTCGATCACCGGGATCCTGGCGTGCGGCATGGTGCTGGTGATCATCAGCGGCGAGATCGATTTGTCGGTAGGTTCACTGCTTGGATTGCTGGGCGGGCTCGCGGCGATCCTGGATGTGGTTTATCACGTGCCATTATTGGCCAATCTGAGCCTGGTCGCCTTGTGCGGCTTGATGATCGGGCTGGCCAACGGGTACATGACGGCCTATCTGCGCATCCCGTCGTTTATCGTCGGGCTGGGCGGGATGCTGGCGTTTCGCGGAATTCTGCTGGGGATCACCGGCGGTACGACCATTGCGCCAGTGTCGCCGTCGTTGGTGTACGTGGGCCAGGGGTATTTGCCGCACACGGTGGGCATCGGCCTGGGGGTATTGCTGTTTGCGTTGACCCTGTTCCTCACCTGGAAGCAACGACGCAACCGCGCGTTGCATGGCCTGGCGGCGCATTCACGGGTGCGTGACGCGGTGCGCGTGGCGCTGATCGGCGCCGTGCTGGCAGGGTTCGTCACCACCCTCAACAGCTACGACGGCATCCCCGTGCCGGTGCTGCTGTTGCTGGTGCTGCTCGGCGTGTTCAGCTACGTCACCAGCCAGACCGTGTTCGGCCGCCGCGTATATGCGGTGGGCAGCAACATGGAAGCCACGCGCCTGTCAGGCATCAACGTACAGGCGGTGAAACTGTGGATCTTCGGCATCATGGGCGTGATGTGCGCCCTCGCCGGCCTGGTCAACACCGCCCGCCTCGCAGCCGGCTCGCCATCGGCGGGCAACATGGGCGAGCTGGACGCCATCGCCGCGTGCTTTATCGGCGGGACGTCGATGCGCGGCGGTTCGGGCACGGTGTATGGCGCGTTGCTCGGGGCGCTGGTGATTACCAGCCTGGATAACGGCATGTCGATGCTGGACGTCGACAGTTACTGGCAGATGATCGTGAAGGGCAGCATTCTGGTGCTGGCGGTTTGGGTGGATGTGAGTACGCGGGCCGGCCGGCGGTAAGTCATTCGCAAGAACACCACCTATCACCTGTGGGAGCGGGCTTGCTCGCGAATGCGGTGGGACAGTCAATAAATGTATTGGCTGTTACACCGCATGCGCGAGCAAGCCCGCTCCCACATTTGGCTGCATTTCAAGGTTGGATCGCAGTGGTGGGTCTGCCCTATCGCTATTCAAACTGCTGGCGATTTTCCGGTGTGATCAACTTGAATGGCACCCACACCACCGTCGACTCCAGCACCTCGCCACGCACCAGGCGCAACGCGGTGTCCACGGCGCCGCTGGCCTGGCCCGCGGCGTCCTGGAATACGCTGACGGCCATCTTGCCCTCGGCCATCAATTTCAAACCGTCCGGCGTGCCGTCGATGCCGCCGACCCAATAGTCCTTGGCCTGCTTGCCGGCCTTTTCCAGCCCCATGATCGCGCCAATCGCCATCTCGTCGTTGTTGGCGGCGATGATCGAGAAATCGACACCCTGCTTGACCCAATCCATGACAATGGTGGCGGCCTGGCTACGCTCCCAGTTGCCGACTTTTTTCCGCACGACTTTCATGTCCGGGTATTTGGCCACGACCTTTTCCACGTCCTCGGTGCGCATCAACGAGGACGCGTTGGCCGGGTCGCCCACCAGAATCACCACGTTGCCTTTGTAACCGGCGCGGCGCGCCAGTTCTTCCATCTGCAAGGTGCCCGACTCCAGCTCGTTGGAGCCGACGAACGCGGTCTGTGCCGGCCACTTTTCCGGGTTCGGATTACGGTTGACGAACACCAGCGGAATCTTCGCGTCCGAGGCCAGCTGCATCATCTGCGCCGCGCTTTTGCCGTCCACCATTGCGATGATGATCGCATCCACCTTGGAATTGATCAGGTTGCGCAATTGACGCATCTGCAAATCGACGCTGTCCTTGCCATTCTCCATAAAGATGTCGACGTTCATGACGCCGGCCTGTTGCTGCACGCCGTTACGCAGCAGGGTCTGGAAGTTATCGTCGTATTTTGCCATGCCTACACCCAGCAAGGGCGTGGCGGCCTGGGCCGGGCCCGGAATGAACAGCGTCGCACCCAGGGCGAGCATTAACCATGCTTTCATGTTCTGACTCCTGCGGCTCAAACGCTGAAATGATGGAGCAGCTCACGCTGCACTTTGGCCATGTTCGACAGCGCTTGGCTGCTGATGGCGGACTGCTCGGCACCGCTTGCCGTCTGCTGGGCCGAATCGTTGATCTGGATGACCATGCGACTGGTTTCCTGCACCGTGGCGCTCTGCTGCTCGGTGGCGGCGGCAATCTGGATGTTCATGTCGCGAATGCTGTCGACCGCGTCGCTCATCGACAGCAGCAAATCACCAGCGCCCGAGGCCAGGGACACGCACTGGCTGGACTGCGCCTGGCTTTCGTTCATCACGTGCACCACCGAGTGAATTTTTTGCTGCATGAGCCCGATCATGTCCTGAATCTCGCTGGTCGAGGTCTGGGTACGGCTGGCCAGGGAACGCACTTCATCGGCCACGACCGCAAAACCGCGCCCCTGCTCGCCGGCACGCGCCGCTTCGATTGCTGCGTTAAGGGCAAGCAGGTTGGTCTGCTCGGCAATGGTGCGAATCGCAACCACAATGCCCTCAATGTTCTGCCCGTACTTCTGCAGCTCATCGGTCACCTGCGTGGCTTTGTTCACCTGGTCGGCCTGCTGGCGGATATTGACAATGGTCTCGGCCACGCGCTCCTGCACCTTGTGCGTGAGCTCACTGGTGTCGTCCACGGCCTGGCGGGTGTCCTGCGCACGCCGGGCGACTTCTTCGACCGTGCTTTCCATCTGCGTCATGGCCGAGGCGGCCGATTGCAGGCGGTCCTTCTGCTCGTCCACCACACGGGTGGTCTGTTCGCTGTTCAAGGCGTTGTTGCCAGCAGTCACGGCCAGGGCATCGGCCGAGCTGATCAATTCACGAAAGGTTTTTTGCAGCGCCTTGGTCAGCTCGTTCAGGTAACCGCCCAACTCACCGAATTCATCTTTGCGGCTGACATCGAAACTCACCCGCATGTCGCCGGCGGTGAGCGTCTTGAGGACTTCGCGAAACGCCGCCAGCGGGCGTCGCAGGCTGAAGGCGACCCAGGTACCAATCGCCACGGCCGCCAGCACCGCCAGCACACAGGCGATCAACAGCACGCTGCGGCTGGTGCCGATGGTGGCATTGGCCGAGTGGCTGGCCTGGTTGGCGACCTCCAGGGACTGGCTGCCGAACTCGCCGATGCGGTCGAGGGTGGTTTTGAGTGCCGCCTCAACCGCATTGCGTTGCTGCTGCACCTGCGCGGCGAGCTTCGCCTCGGCTTGATAGGCCTGGAACAGGCCGTCAGCGGCGGTCAGGTCCGTCAGCAGGCGATTGACCATGACGCTGGCAATCCGCCCGACTCGCGGGTCAATCGCCGTCAGCGCCTGGGCCCGGGTGCTGATCACTTCGTCCTGCAGGTTCAGCACACGCTGCAGTTTATCGATGGCGGGCGTGACGGTATGGGCCGCGAAACCATCGTAGGATTTGTTGACTTCCAGCAGCAGTTTCTCTGCTGCGGCCACCTGTTGCGGTTCGTTGACGCTGCGCGCATGCGCGATGTAATCACGCAGGTAGCTGGTCAGCTGCATCGCCTGCGCACTGCTGTAGCCTTGCAATTTGCGTGTCAGCGCCAACTGCTGCACATGCTGCAAGTGGGAGGTCATCAAGGCCTGCGCCTGTTCCGCGTAGGCAGTGACGTGTTGGCGCTGCTGCGCCAGGTTCGCCCGCAGCGCCTCATGCTCGCCGGTGTAGGCAGCAGTGCTGTCGAGCAACTGCGTGAACTGGGCGATGCTCTCGGTAAACGGCCGTTTGCCGTCCTCGATCTGCTTGGGGTCGGTGCTGATCTGAATGGCCAACAACGCCTGGTTGGCGCGCAGGATGTGCACGTAGAGCTCACTGGCGGCCCGGCTCAACGGCGCCGACTTGCCGGTGATGATGGCCAAGCGACTGCCGATGGACTGCGTGTTCTGATAGCTGATCCCGGCCATGATCAGCAGCAACAGCACCAACACCGCAAATCCGCCGATCACGCGCTGCAATATGGTCATGGCTACCCCTTTATGATTTTTATTCGTTGACCTGGGACGACCAGGCGTACACCTCCGAGTTCGGGAACGCTCGGGGTGCTAGTGGCTGTATCGGCCCGGTGGGCGGGGACTTGATCAACGCGGTCAAAAAAAGTGGGAGAGCGCTTGCTCCCGATGGCGGTAGGTCAGTCAATGTAAATGTCGACTGATCCACCGCTATCGAGGGCAAGCCCCCTCCCACATTTGCAGCATTTTATCTGCTGATAAATGGCCGCCAGACGGTTACTGGTTCAACACGACATCACGCATTGCGGGGATGTACCCGTAGTCATAAGCCTCCTGCACAAACGAGCGGTCACCCTTCAATACAATCCTGACGGTGGGCGCTTCGGTGCCGCCGATGCGGTAGTCATCGCCGTGGGTGGGCACGCTGTCGATAAACGACGTCACCAGGCCGTTGGGCATCACGCAGTGCGAATACGTCTGGAATGGCTGCGAGGGCGGGTTGCCGAGCACCAACCCGGAGGCGTTCATGGGTGTGTAAGGGCCGAACAGATGATCGCCGACAAACCCATAGACGCCGTCCGGCCCCGTCACGCCGTCGGCGTAGGTGAATTTATGACTGATGGTGAACAGGTAATACTTGCCGTCCTGGAACACATAGTGCGGCCGCTCGGTCTGGTCGTTCACGCCGACGGCGGTCACCAGCGGCGGCAGGATTTCCCATTCGTCACCGTTGAGGTCCTTGGCGACGGCAATGCCGATGCAGCCGACCTGATAGCGCGCCCCGCCCACGTCCTCGTGCCCCGGCGGCACCAGCCCCAGCTCATTGGGGCCCACTTCATGTGTCCCGCGCTCGCCGGCGACGTTGCCTTCAAACACCATGTACAACTTGCCATCCACAGGGTCGATAAACGGGCTGGGATCGCGGAAGTTCCAGGTCGCGTTCTGCGCTTCGGTTTGGTAATAGGTGCCGTCGGCGTCGAACAGCGATTTGACCTGGCTAAAGCCTTGCAGCTCCACACCGCTGTCGGAGGTGACCACCCGGCCACGCACCTTGGCAATCGTCGCCCCCGGGGTGACGCAGGTGTAATACAGGTCAATGTCACCGGCATTATTGAGCAGGATCGGTGTACCGGCCCATTCACGGGTGGTCGGCGAAACCCCTTCGGCCATGACACGGCCGCCGAAAATCCAGTCCTTGCCGGTGCGCGAGTACCAGTAGCAGATACGCGCATGGCCATGGCGGTCTTCCCAATCGCGCTTGATGTCGTAGCGGCCATCGGCGTTGATGAACCGTGGATCGTGCGGACGGCGGTCGGCGGTGAGTGTGAAGATCACCGACCAGCCATTGACGGATACCACGGTGCCATCAAGTTCACGCAATGGCATAGTGTCCCAGATAAATACCGTGTCACTCATGACAGGAAAGTCAGGACGCACTAACGGCTGCGTGGTCGTCGGGTCATTCTCATTAACTTTCAGCGCATCGGCCCGAGTCCAACGAGTGGGTGTGTGATTCGCGTGTTTCATGATGATGTCCTTTTACTGACGCTTAAGTGACAAGCGAAGATTGAATAACACATGAACAGCCAGCAACTTGCTGCTGGCTGAAAAGAGCAAGCCAGCGTTGGCCTTAACGTGCGGGGCAAGGTTTAACATGGAAGCCTGGCTGTCGCAACGTGAAGAATTATTTAAGTTAAAAAGGCCATCACTGTATTTATGTCCTTGATATAAATACAGTGGCACTTACAATCAACGACAAGTAACTAGAAAGCTAGCTACTCAATTACCAGGCAGCAGGGCTGCGGGCCGGAGCCGTTATTCTTCTGCGCTTAACGATATTGCGCGCCAAATTAAACCGAGCGCTTAGTTATCAGATTAGTTGCTATCGATATGAAAGCAATCGCAGCAGATCAAGTCTACGACCCACACTTACCCAGTAGGTATCTACACACTGTTGTAGTGAGCGGGCTTGTCCCGCGCTGGGTGGCGAAGCGGCCCCAATAAATACACCGCGCAGTTTCAGACAAACCCAATTCGCCTGGTTTGGGGCGGCTTCGCCACCCAGCGCGGGACAAGCCCGCTCACTACAAGGGGATATGCCAGCCTTTGAAAGTTGTGTAGATACCCAGGGCTATCGCAGGCAAGCCAGCTCCCATCTTGTCCGCACTCCACTGTTGGATCGGCGGGGTTAGTGGCATTTGGTCATGGTTTGTAAAGGGCCAGCAAGGCACATCCCTTTTAATTGCAGGACGTTTCCTAGACAATCCCTGCCGCCTTGTGCCTGCTGGAATCGGTGGCTAGTCTTCGCTCCGTCGCTGGGTTTCAGCGATCGGGTTTAGCAGCCTGGCTTCAATAGGCACACGGTTCACGTCCACTTTTATGGTGGCTGTGCGTGGGGCACCTTCGGGTGCGCTGGTTTTCCTATTGACCGGTCTGCTAACCCGCGTACAGCTGCCACCTTCGTTTAGCAGCGTTGGCGGTAGCTCTCATGCTCAATAGGAGTTACACCATGAACAAAGTCCTACCCGACCCACCCCGCGACCCCGCCAAAGACCGCGCCGCCTTCAACCACGCCATCGACCATTACCTGCCCACCCAAGGCTTTCACACCGTCAACGAAGACCTCAGCTTCGAAGATGCCCTGCTCTACACCGCCAGTCTGCTGGACAGTGCTTCGGCGACTGCGCTGGATTGCGGGGAACAGTTGGAAAGCCCTGAGCGGGCAAAGATTCTGGCGGTGTGGCATTTGTTGGAGATAGCCAGGACGACGGTGGACCGCTCCATCGAGTGCCTGAAGCCTGCAAAAGCAATTGCCTGAATGCGCTGAAAAAAGCGGGAGGGGCTGCCCCCTCTCGCACCGAAGCCGGCTAGAAGATGTAGCAACTGCCGCGATCTTCCGTCTCGTAACGCCACGATTGGACGATACCCTCACCTGAGACCAGCACCGAATATCGGCAGTCTCTGATCCAGGTAATAAAGTAGCGCTGGCTGTCGCCTTCCTTCACAACCCGATCATAGACCTTGTCACGATTGACCGGTGACCAATAGGAATCGCCACAGCCGCGGCTGCAATCCTGATAGATATGGTCATGAAAACGGGTGCCGACAAATCCGTTCATGCTGCCCGTCCATGCCGAGTAAGACGGCGCACAGCCTGACAGCAGCGTTCCCAACAATGGGATCAGTGTGATTCCTTTCAAATCCGTCTCCAAGCGAGTACCTGGAGCAAACGATAACGCATCTGACCAGTGAGTACTTGAACCCCGTACAGACCAAAGACTGTGGGAGCGGGCTTGCTCGCGAATGCGGCATGTCAGCCAGCACATCTGGCGACTGACACCCTGCATTCGCGAGCAAGCCCGCTCCCACACAAGCCCGCTCCCACAGGGGTTCTGCTGTGCTGCTGGGTTATTTGGACACAGGCATCGCAAACTCCGCGCCCTGCTCGATGCTCTCCGACCAGCGTTGCATGATCGATTTCTGCTTGGTGTAGAAGCGCACACCCTCGGTGCCATACGCGTGCATGTCGCCAAACAGGCTCTTCTTCCAGCCACCAAAACCATGCCACGCCATCGGCACCGGGATGGGTACGTTGATGCCGACCATGCCCACTTCGATGCGCCGTGCAAATTCGCGGGCGATGTTGCCGTCGCGGGTAAAGCAGCTGACGCCGTTGCCGAATTCGTGGTCGTTGACCAGTTTCACCGCTTCGGCGAAGTCGTTCACGCGGACACACGCCAGCACCGGGCCGAAGATTTCTTCGCGGTAGATGCTCATTTCACGGGTGACATGATCGAACAGGGTCGCGCCGAGCCAGAAGCCGTTTTCCAGGCCCGCTTCGGTGGGCACGTAGTCGCGCCCGTCGAGCAGCAGTTGCGCGCCGGCTTGTACGCCTTGTTCGATGTAGCCACTGATGCGTTCCAGCGCGGCGCGGGACACGATCGGCCCCATCTCGGCCTTCAAGTCGCGGCCGTCGGTGATGCGCAGTTGCTTGGCTCGTTCGGTCAAGGCGGCGATGACTTTGTCACCCACATCGCCCACCAGCACGGCCACCGAGATAGCCATGCAGCGTTCGCCGGCACTGCCGTAGGCCGCGCCCATCAGTGCGTCCACGGTTTTTTCGATATCGGCGTCGGGCATCACCACCATGTGGTTTTTCGCGCCGCCCAGGCCTTGCACGCGCTTGCCGTTGCGCGCGCCGGTTTCGTAGATGTACTGGGCAATCGGCGTGGAGCCGACGAAGCTCACCGCCTTGACGTCCGGGTGTTCGATCAGCGCGTCTACCGATTCCTTGTCGCCCTGCACCACGTTGAACACACCTTTGGGCAGGCCGGCTTCACGCAGCAGCTCGGCCATGAACAGCGAGGCGCTCGGGTCGGTCGGGCTTGGCTTGAGGATGAAGGTGTTGCCCGCCGCGATGGCGATCGGGTACATCCACATCGGCACCATCACCGGGAAGTTGAACGGCGTGACGCCGGCCACAACCCCCAGCGGCTGGCGCAGGGTCCAGTTGTCCATGCCACGGGAAACCTGGTCGGAATATTCACCCTTGAGCAGGTTGGGAATGCCGCAGGCGAATTCGAGGATGTCGATGCCACGGTCGACTTCGCCCTGAGCGTCGGTGAATACCTTGCCGTGCTCGGCGACGATGATGCGCGCCAGGTCGTCCTTGCGCGCGCGGAGCAGGTGCAGGTATTCGAACAGCACGCGGGCGCGGCGGATTGGCGGCGTGTCGGCCCAACCGGCGAAGGCGGCCTGGGCCGCGGCGACGGCTTCGGCCACGGTCTGGCGGCTGGCCAGGGCGACGCGGCCGGTCTTTTCGCCGGTGGCCGGGTTGTAGACGTCCTGATAGCGATCATCGCGGGACACGCGCTGGTCGTTGATGTAGTGCTCGATGGTAGTGGTCATGGCAGTCGATCCAGGTGAGTAGCGTTGGAACACACCTTAGGCTTTCGCTTTGTTCCAAACCAGAGCAGAATCCAGAACTTATTGTCCACATTAGCGAACAATCATCCAATGGAAAAGACTGAGATCGAAGGGCTGTGGACCCACATCCACTGGCTGTCGGTGCTGGAGGAACACGGCACCTACACCGCCGCTGCCGCGCGCCTGGGCGTGAGCAAGTCCGCCGTCAGCCAGCGTATTTCCGACCTGGAAAAGGCCACCGGCACACGCCTGGTCACGCGCACCACGCGCAGCGTGCGGCTGACCGAGGCGGGGCTGTCCTTGACCCGTGAGGTGCGCAGCGCCTACGAACAGATCGCGCGCAGCTTCTCGTCGGTGCGCGACTCGGTCGGCGAGATCCGCGGGCTGGTACGCCTCACCGCACCGGTGGCATTTGCGCGCCAGCAACTGGTGCCGCACCTGTCGGCATTCTTGCAGCAGTACCCGCAAGTGCGTATCCAGCTGGATGTGTCGGACGCCCTGAGTTCACTGGCCGCCGAGGGCTACGACCTGGCGGTGCGGCATGGCTTCCAGGTGCCGGAAACCCACGTGGCGTGGAAACTGTGCGATACCGGCTCGGTGCTGGTCGCCACCCGGGATTACCTGCAACGTCACGGCGAACCGCGTGAACCCGGGGACCTGTCCTCGCACAATTGCCTGTTCTATCCACGCGGCACCGACCAGCCCGCCTGGACCTTCGAGCGCGGCAGCAAACACGTCGAACGCCTCACCGTGCCCATCGCCGGCAGCTTTGCCACCAATAACAGCGAAGCCTTGCGCGACGCGGCGCTCAGTCACCTGGGCATCGCCCTGCTCCCGGACTTCAGCGCGCACGCCGCCCTGGCCAGCGGCACGCTGGTGCAGGTGCTCAAGGGCTGGACGCTCAAGGGCGCGTTTGCCGATGAGATCTACTTGATAAGGCCGTATTCGCCGCATGTGCCGAAGTCGGTCAGTGCGTTGGTCAGCTATTTGAAGGGCAAATTGTCGGGTGGGTTTCGGTTCGTACCTTGAACCCATGCTCAATCGGCCTACCGCTCGATCAACACCCACGAGTTTTTTGCATAACGCTCCGGTGTTTTTGAGCGTTCTGCTCTGATTTATGCGTGCCTATACTCGGTCCAGCCTCTCGGTTGCAGCCGAGGGCCAGTCCCCACAACAATAATCAAGGACAGCCACCATGACCCAGCCCTTCCTGGCCGCTCGGGATTTTCTGCTCGCTCACCGCACCGACTACGCCACCGCCGTACGGGATTTTCGCTGGCCGCAATTGGACGAATTCAACTGGGCCCTGGACTATTTCGATGCCATGGCCGAAGGCAATGTGGCCAATGCGCTGTGGATCGTCGAAGAAGACGGCAGCGAGCAGCGCTACAGCTTCCAGCAATTGGCCGCGCGTTCCAACCAGGTGGCCAACCATCTGCGCGCCCTCGGGGTGCGTCGCGGTGACCGTGTGCTGTTGATGCTCGGCAACGATGTCGCGCTGTGGGAAACCATGCTCGCGGCGTTCAAGCTCGGCGCCGTGGTGATCCCCGCCACGGCCTTGCTGAATGCCGACGACCTGGGCGACCGCATCGAGCGCGGGCAGGTTCGCCACTTGGTGGTGGGCGAGGCGCATGTACATAAATTCGCCGGGCTGGCCCACGGTTGCAGCCGTATCTGCGTGGGCTCGGCGCCTGCCGGCTGGGTCGCGCACAGTGCCGCCTATGAACACAACGAGCAGTTCGAGGCCGAAGGCCGCACCCTGGCCACCGACCCGATGCTGCTGTATTTCACCTCCGGCACCACGTCCAAGCCAAAAATGGTGCTGCACAGCCACCAGAGCTACCCGGTGGGCCACCTGTCGACGATGTACTGGATCGGCCTGCAACCGGGCGACCTGCACCTGAATATCTCGTCACCGGGCTGGGCCAAGCATGCGTGGAGTTGCCTGTTCGCGCCGTGGAATGCCGGCGCGTGCATCTTTATTCATAACATCGCGCGGTTCAGCGCCCCGGCCTTGCTCAGTACCTTGGAACGCTACGGCGTGACCAGCCTGTGCGCGCCGCCCACGGTGTGGCGGATGCTGATCCAGGAGGACCTGGCCAGCTACAAACCGCGCCTGAGCCTGCGCGAACTGGTCGGTGCCGGCGAGCCGCTGAACCCGGAAATTATTGAGCAGATCCAACTCGCCTGGGGCTTGCCGCTGCGCGATGGCTTCGGCCAATCGGAAACCACCGCCCTGGTGGGCAACACCCCGGGCCAGGTGCTCAAGCCAGGTTCCATGGGCCGCCCGCTGCCGGGTTACCAGGTCGCGCTGCTCGATGCCGATGGCATTCCCGGCACCGAAGGCGAAGTCGCCCTGCCCCTGGACGTGCGCCCGCTGGGCCTGATGCTGGGCTACGAAGACAGCCCGGAAAAAACCGCCGAAGTCATGCGTGACGGCTACTACCGTACCGGCGACACCGCGCAGATCGACGCCGACGGCTATATCACGTTCGTGGGCCGCGCCGACGATGTGTTCAAGGCGTCCGATTACCGCATCAGCCCGTTCGAGCTGGAAAGTGCCTTGATCGAACACCCGGCGGTGATGGAGGTGGCCGTGGTGCCCAGCCCCGATCCTGTGCGGCTGGCCGTGCCCAAGGCGTTTCTGATCCTGGCCCATGACGCAGCGGGCAGCGCCGAGCTGGCCCGGCATATCCTGGCCTTTGCCCGCGAACACCTGGCGCCCTACCAGCGGGTGCGACGTATCGAGTTCGTCAGCGAGCTGCCCAAGACCATTTCCGGCAAGATCCGCCGCGTGGAGCTGCGCCAGATGGAGATGCTGCGCCGTCAGAGCGATACACGCGGCGAGCAGGAACACTTCGAGGAAGATTTCGCCTAAAAAAGCCCGGTGACACACGCGGATGTGTCACCGGGCAAAGCGAAGCGACCAAGCTTCAGAAACGCGGTTTGACGGTCTTCCAGCTCGGCTGGTAGCGCTGCATCTGTTTCACGTCGTCGCGCTGGCGGATGCCGCAACTGAGGTACTGGTCATGCAGCTTGCCCAGTTGATCAGGGTCAAGCTCCAGGCCCAGGCCCGGCGCGCGGGTGATGGTCACGCAGCCGTCGACGATGGGCAACTTGCCGCCCTTGATCACTTCCTCGTCCGGCTCCTGCCAGGGGTAATGGGTGTCGCAGGCGTAATCGAGGTTGGGCACCGACGCGGCCACATGGGCCATCGCCATCAGGCTGATGCCCAGATGTGAGTTGGAGTGCATCGACACGCCCAGGCCGAAGGTATGGCACATCTTCGCCAAGACCTGGGTGTCGCGCAGGCCGCCCCAGTAATGGTGGTCGGCAAGCACGATCTGCACGCTGTTCAGCGCTACGCTGCGGCGGAACTCGTCGAAATCGGTGACCACCATGTTGGTCGCCAGGGGCAAGCCGGTGCGTTTGTGCAACTCGGCCATGCCGTCCAGGCCGGGGGTCGGGTCTTCGTAATATTGCAGGTCGTCGCCGAGCAGTTCGGCCATGCGAATCGAGGTTTCCAAGGACCAGTTGCCGTTTGGGTCAATGCGCAGCGGCACGCCGGGGAAGGCTTTTTTCAGCGCCTTGATGCAGCGCACTTCATGTTCCGGTTCCAGGGCGCCGGCCTTGAGCTTGATGCTTTTGAAGCCGTAGGTGTCGATCATGCGCCGGGCCTGGGCGACGATCTGCTGTTCGTTGAGCGCTTCGCCCCAACTGTCGGCTTTGTAGGGCGAATCGATGTGTTCGGCGTACTTGAAGAACAGGTAGGCGCTGAACGGGATCCGGTCGCGGATCGCGCCGCCGAGCAGGTCCACCAGCGGTACATTCAGTGAGTGCGCCTGCAGGTCGAGCAGCGCCACTTCGAACGCCGAGTAGGCGTTGCTCACGGCCTTGCTGGCATGGGAGCCCGGCGCCAGTTCCGCGCCACTGAGGCTCGCGGGTTTATGCGCGGCCACCGTGGCCTGCACGATCGCGCGCAGCCCGTTCAGGTTGAAGGGGTCGAGGCCGATCAGTTGCGGCTGCACCTGTTGCTGGATCGCCAGCGCCGGGGCATCGCCGTAGCTTTCGCCAAGGCCGATGTAGCCGGTGTCGCTCTCGACCTCGATGATCGAGCGCAATGCAAAAGCTTCATGGATCCCGCTGGCGTTGAGCAGCGGCGGGTCGCGAAAGGCAATGGGCGTGACGGTAACGCGGATGATTTTCAAGAGGCGGCTCCTTGTGGGCCTGGACGCAGGGCGTGTGGGTGAGCAGTCGGTGTGGACGTGGGCGGCACGCTGCCCCGTGGCGAGGTGCGCGCAAAAAACACCACCACCGCCGCCAGCAGCGATGTGGCGGCCAGGCCGTATAACCCGCCTTCGATGGAGCCAGTGGTCTGCTCCAGCAAGCCGAAGGTGGTGGGCGCGACGAAGCCTCCCAGGTTGCCGACCGAATTGATCAAGGCAATCACCGCCGCAGCAATGCGCGCATCCAGGTAACCCTGGGGGATCGGCCAGAACAGTGCGGAAGCGGCCTTGAAGCCAATCGCCGCGAAACAGATAGCGACAAAGGCAAACACCGGCCCGCCGGTGGTGGACATGAACATGCCGAAGGCGGCAATCACCAGCATCAGCGCCACCCACGCCTGCTGGTGTTTCCATTTGCTGGCCAGGGCGGCAAAAACGTACATGGCAACGATGGAAATCAGCCAGGGAATCGAGTTGAACAGGCCGACCTGGAAGTCGCCCAGGTTGCCCATTTTCTTGATCATGCTGGGCAGCCAGAAGGTGGCGCCGTAGATGGTCAGGGCGATGGAAAAGTAGATAAAGCAGAACAGTGCGATCTGCCTGTCGGCGAGCAACTTGAACATCGACGGCCGCACGGTCTGGGCCGCTTCACGCGCTTGTTGCTCCGCCTCGATAGCACTGACCAGCGCGTGTTTTTCCTCGGCGCTGAGCCACTTCGCCTGATGCGGATGGGATTGCAGCCAGAACCACACAAAGCCGCAGAGCACGATCGAAGCAAAGCCCTCGATCAGGAACATCCACTGCCAGCCATGCAGGCTCAAGCCGTTGATGTGCAGCAACGCCCCCGACACCGGCCCGGAGATGACCGAGGCAATCGCCGAACCGCTGAGGAAAATCGCCATCGCCTTGCCGCGCTCGGAGGCCGGCAGCCACTGGGTGAAGTAATAGATGACACCTGGGAAAAACCCGGCTTCGGCGGCGCCGAGGACAAAACGCAGGATATAAAAGCTGGTTTCACCCTTGACGAAGGCCATGGCCATCGCGGCCGCGCCCCAGGTGAACATGATGCGCGTCAGCCAGGCCCGTGCGCCGTAGCGTTGCAGCAGCAGGTTGGACGGCACTTCGAAGATCGCATAGCCAATGAAGAACAACCCGGCGCCCAAGCCATAGGCCGCCGCGCCAATGCCCAGGTCGATTTCCAAATGGCTGCGCACAAAGCCGATGTTGACCCGGTCGATGTAGTTGACGATGAACATCACCACAAACAGCGGCAGTACATGACGCTTGACCTTGGCGGCGGCGCGGGCCAGCACGTTCGGGTCGGGCGGATTCTGGAGGGTATCCAAGGGGTGACTCCCATTCATTGTTTTTTTAGGGGCGAGTCGATGATGGACGCGGAGGATTGTTCCCGTCTAATCTAACTTGGCATTCGATTGATACCTGGATTAGATCAATGTTCGAACTGACCCAACTGCGCTGCTTCACCACCGTAGCCACCGAGCTGAATTTTCGGCGCGCGGCCGAACGGCTGAACATGACCCAGCCGCCCCTGAGCCGGCAGATCCAGCTGCTTGAACATCACCTGGGTGTCGAGCTGTTTACCCGCACCACCCGCAGCGTCGCGCTCACCGCCGCCGGCCGTGCGTTTTTTATCGAGGCGCAGAACCTGCTGGAGCGCGCCCAGCAAGCGGCGGTGACCGCGCGACGCTTCGCCGAGGGCGACATCGGCACGGTGAATATCAGCTTCGTCGGCAGCGCGGTGTATGAGTTTTTGCCCAGGGTGATCGCCGAGGCGCGGCTTAACCAGCCCCACGTCAAGATCGACCTGTCGGAGATGAACACCTACCAGCAGTACGAAGCCCTGCGTGCCCGCCGCATTGACTTGGGCATCGTCCGCGCACCGTTGCTGGAGCCGGGTTATGCCACCGAATGCCTGGTGCGCGAACCCTTTGTGCTGGCCGTACCGAGCAGCCATCGACTGGCCCGGGCCGATACAGTCAGCGTGCAGGACCTGGACGCCCAGCCGTTCCTGATGTACGCGCACTCGGCCTACCCGCCATTCAACGAACTGCTCACCGGCCTGCTGCGCTCGGCCCGCGTCGCGCCGGAGTATGTGCAGTGGCTGGGCTCATCCCTGACCATCCTGGCGCTGGTCAACGCCGGCATGGGTTTGGCGCTGGTACCGCGTTGCGCCAGCAGCGTAGTGTTCAAGAACGTGGTGTTTCGCGATATCGACCTGGGCGACGGGGCGCAGAGCGAGCTGCATTTGATCTGGCGCGAGAACAACGACAACCCTGCATTTGCGATGTTGCTGGAGGGGATTCGCAGTGCGGTGCGCGATGGTTGGGCCGTATAGGGCTGCTGGCATTTGAGAGCCGGCGAAACGCGGACCAACTGTGGGAGCCCGCGCTTATCAAACATGAAATAACTTACTCATTTTCAAGAGTTAAAATTTCACCCTCAATTTTTGTATTTCACAGCAGCTATTTCAGGCGATCAGGTCTTTGTGGCGAGCGGGCTTGCCCCGCGTTGGGGTGCGAAGCGCCCCCATCAAAGCAAATTCGGCGAGTCAGGCACTCTTGCGCGTCTGGTTTTGGGGCTGCTGCGCAGCCCAACGCGGGGCAAGCCCGCTCGCCACAGGGGTAGCGTGCCTCTCCCACAGTTGAATCGCGATTAGCCCGTTAAATACTTCTTAACGATCGTTCCCACGCCAGCGTGGGAATGCAGCCCGTGACGCTCCGCGTCACCTGTAAGTTGCGCAAGCAGGCGGGACGCGGAGCGTCCCAGGCGGCGTTACCACGCAGAGGGTAAACAACGACAACCCGGCGTTTGCGATGTTGCTGGAGGGGATTCGCAGTGCGGTGCGTGACGGCTGGGCCTCATAGGGTTGCTGGCATTTCGTCATGCTTTGTAAAGGGCCAGCAAGGCGCATCCCTTTTAATTGCAGGACGTTTCCTAGACAATCCCTGCCGCCTTGTGCCTGCTGGAA
The DNA here is from genome assembly GCF_014268345.1 of Pseudomonas sp. SWRI18. Taxonomy (NCBI): domain Bacteria; kingdom Pseudomonadati; phylum Pseudomonadota; class Gammaproteobacteria; order Pseudomonadales; family Pseudomonadaceae; genus Pseudomonas; species Pseudomonas sp. SWRI18. The sequence continues at coordinate 139,568 of NZ_JACCQQ010000007.1, read as the reverse complement.
TCGGTGGCTAGTCTGCGGTCCGTCACTGCTAATTCAGTGATCGGGTTTAGTCGCCCGACCTTCCAACGCGTGCATGGTCCTCCATGAAGTTTTATGGTGGCTGTGCGCAGGGCACCTCCGGGTGCGCCGGAATTTTCGCGTTGGAGCCGGTCGACTAACCTGCGTACAGCCGCCACCCTCGTTTAGTCGCGAAGAGTGTCGGCCCCTAAACCAACGCGAAGGTCTACACCATGAACAAAGTCCTACCCGATCCACCCCACGATCCCGCCAAAGACCGCGCCGCTTTCAATCGCGCCATTGACCATTACCTGCCCACCCAAGGCTTCCACGCCATCAACGAAGACTTGAGCTTCGAAGACGCCCTGCTCTACACCGCCAGCTTGCTCGACAGTGCTTCTGCCACCGCGCTCGATTGCGGTGAACAATTGGCGAGCGCCGAACGGGCGAAAATTCTGGCGGTGTGGCATTTGCTGGAGATTGCCAAGACTACGGTGGATCGCTCTATCGAGTGTCTGAAGCCTGTGGCGGGCTCATAACCGAAAGGTAGAGAGCTGGCGAAACGCGGGCCAAATGTGGGAGCGGGCTTGCTCGCGAAGGCGGCGTGTCAGTCACCAGACGTATTGACTGATCTGGCGCCTTCGCGAGCAAGCCCGCTCCCACAGTTAAATCGCACTAAGCCAGTTAAATACTTTCGCCTGTGCCATACGCGCGTCCAATCGCCCGGCCATAACTCAATCCTCTTGAATACTTGCCTGATCCTGCGACTTATCGGATTTCAGATAGATAGCCCTTGCGCGCTGGTCTAGAGTTCGACAATGCGCGGCCGCCGCAACCTCAATACTAAAAATGGCCGCCTCGACCGATGATGAGCAGGTGAGCCATGGAATTACGCATCAATCAGAAAACCTATGAGGTCGACGCCGACGCCGACACGCCGCTGCTGTGGGTGATCCGCGACGACCTGGGGCTGACCGGCACCAAGTTCGGTTGCGGCCTGGCGCAGTGCGGTGCCTGTTCGGTGCTGGTGGACGGTCATGTGGTGCGCTCGTGTGTCACGCCGGTCGCAGGCGTAATCGGGCGTGAGGTCACCACCATCGAGGCCATCGAAGGCGATGCCGTGGGCAAGCGCGTGGTCGCGGCCTGGGTCGAGCGCCAGGTGGCGCAATGCGGGTACTGCCAGTCCGGGCAGGTGATGGCGGCCACTGCCCTGCTCAAGCACACCCCCGCGCCGACCGATGCGCAGATCGAAGCGGCGATGATCAACCTGTGCCGTTGCGGCACTTATAACGCCATTCGCACGGCCGTCCATGACCTGGCCAAGCAGGAGAGCGTCTGATGAACATGCGCCCCGAACTGCCCGACCTGTTATCCGGTGAACCCATAAACCTGTCGCGCCGCCGCTTCCTGGCGAGTACCGCCGTGGGTGCGCTGGTGATCGGCTTCGGCCTGCCGCTCGGCTCCGCCAGGGTGCAGGCCGCCGCCAGCGCAGAACGCGGTACCCAGGTGCCGGCCTTCCTGGAGATTCGTCCGGACGGTAGCGTGCGTCTGCTCAGCCCCTTCATGGAAGGTGGCCAAGGCACCCACACCGCCATGGCGCAGATCGTCGGCGAAGAACTGGATGCTGACCCCGCCACGTTCATCGTCGAAGCCGCCCCGCCCGGCGAAGCCTATGTGGTGATGGAAAACGGCATGCGCATCACCGGCGGCAGCATGTCGGTGCGCATGAGCTACCCGACCATGCGTCGCCTCGGCGCCCTCGCCCGCGCCATGTTGCTGCAGGCCGGCGCCGAGCAGTTGGGTGTGCCGGTCGCCGAATTGACCACCCAGCCTGGCCGGGTGGTGCACGCGGCGTCCGGCCGCTCGCTGGGCTACGGCGAATTGGCCGGGCGCGCCCTGGACATGCCGGTGCCCGACCCGGCCAGCATCACGCTGCGCGATCCGAGCCAGTTCCGCTGGATCGGCAAACCGGTCAAGCGTCTGGACGCCTATGACAAATCCACCGGCAAGGCGCAATACAGCATCGACCTGAAGGTCGACGGCATGCTCCACGCCGCGGTACAGCATGCGCCACGCCTGGGCATGACCGTGGGCGGCCTGCGCAACCAGTCACAGGTCGAAGGCATGAAGGGCGTGCATTCGGTGCACCTACTGCCCGGTGCCGTGGCGGTAGTGGCTGAACGCTGGTGGCACGCCAAGCGTGCGGTGGAAGCGGTCCAGGTGGACTGGCAGGAAGCGGCGGCCGACTCGAGCGTACGCGTGATGCCGGCGGACTTTTCCAGCGACAAGTACCGCGACTTCCTCGCCGCCCAGCAAGGCCCGGCCCGCGACGAGGAGAATGAAGGTGACGTCGCCGGCGCGCTGGCAGGCGCCAAGACGCGCATCGAAGCCACCTACCACAACCAGTACGTCAACCATGCCCAGCTGGAGCCGCCGTCGGCCCTGGCCCGCTACAACGCCGACGGTACGCTGGACATCTGGCTGCCCAACCAGGCGCCGGATATGTTCCGCGCCGATATCGCCAAACGCACCGGCCTGGAGGTGGCGAAGATCAACCTGCATTCGCCTTTGCTGGGTGGGTTTTTCGGCCGGCATTTCCTGTATGACTCGGCCAACCCCTACCCGCAGGCCATCGCGTTAGCCAAGGCGGTGGGTCGGCCGGTCAAGGTGATCTGGACCCGCGAGGAAGAGTTCCTGCGCGACGTATTGCGCCCGGTGGCCGTGGTCAAGTTTCGCGCCGCGCTGGACGACAAAGGCCTGCCGCTGGCGATCGAAGCCGTCAGCGCCACCGAAGGCCCGAGCGAGGCCATCGCCGGTAAACAGGGCGATAAAATCGACCCCACGGCCCTTGAAGGGTTGTCGGGCAAAGCCTACGCCATCCCCAACAAACGCATCGCGCAGATCTACGTCAAAGGCCCGGCGATGCTCGGCTATTGGCGTTCGGTGGGCAATTCGCTCAACGACTTTTTCTACGAAGCGTTCCTGGATGAGCTGGCCGACAAAGGCGGCCAGGATCCCTATGAATTGCGCCTGCATCTGTTGCGCGACAATTCACGGCTGACCACCCTGCTGCACGCGGTGGGCGAGTTATCCGGCGGCTGGAAGCGTGGCCCGTTCACGGCCGAAGACGGCAGCCGACGCGCGCGCGGCGTGGCCATGGCTTCGCCGTTCGGCTCCCACGCGGCGGTGATCGCGGAGGTGTCCATCGAGAACGGCCAGGTCAAAGTCCACGATATCTGGCAAGCCATCGACCCGGGCAGCATCGTCAACCCGGCGATTGTCGAAGCTCAGGTCAATGGTGCCGTGGCGTTGGGCTTATCCCAGACGTTGCTGGAAGAAGCCGTGTACGTGGACGGCATGCCACGGGCGCGCAACTACGACCTGTATCCAATCCTGGCGGCCGCGCAGATGGCGCGGGTGCATGTGCGGATTGTCGAAAGTGGCGAGAAGATGGGCGGCATCGGTGAACCGCCGCTGCCCGCCGTCGCGCCGGCCGTGGCCAACGCCGTGGCGCAACTGACCGGCCAGCGTATTCGCAGCCTGCCCTTGAGCCGACACACCTTCATCTGACCTTCAGGAAACGCCCATGAACAACCGTCGATTCGCAAGAACCGCAGGCTGGCTGGCGCTGCCCTGCCTGGTCGCGGCAGGCCTGCTGGCCTGGTACGTCACCCGTGAGCCCGCGACACCGTTCGCACAGGAACCCGCCGCCGCCACTTTTGAACCCGCACTGGTCAGCCGCGGCGAGTACGTAGCCCGCCTGAGCGACTGCGTGGCCTGCCACAGCCTGCCGGGCAAGGCGCCGTTCGCCGGTGGCCTGGAAATGGCCACGCCGCTGGGTGCGATTCACGCCACCAACATCACGCCGGACAAGACCACCGGGATCGGCGCCTATAGCCTGGCCGACTTCGACCGGGCGGTGCGCCAGGGCGTGGCGCCGGGTGGCCGCCGGTTGTACCCGGCCATGCCCTACCCTTCCTACGTCAAACTGAGCGATGAAGACGTGCGCGCGTTGTATGCGTTCTTCATGCAGGGCGTGCAACCGACCAACCAGGCGAATATCCCCAGCGATGTCCCATGGCCCCTGAACATGCGCTGGCCCATCGCACTGTGGAACGGCGTATTCGCGCCCACCGCGACCTATGTCGCCAAGGCTGATCAGGACGCCCTGTGGAACCGTGGCGCCTACATCGTCCAGGGCCCCGGCCACTGTGGCAGTTGCCACACGCCGCGCGGCCTGGCCTTCAACGAAAAAGCCCTGGACGAGTCCGGTGCGCCCTACCTCGCCGGCGCCCTGCTCGACGGCTGGTACGCACCGAGCCTGCGCCAAGACCCCAACACCGGGCTGGGACGCTGGAGCGAGGCGCAGATCGTGCAGTTCCTCAAGACCGGGCGCAACGCCCATGCCGTGGTCTACGGCTCGATGACCGAAGCCTTCAACAACTCGACGCAGTTCATGCGGGACGACGACCTGGCGGCCATCGCCCGTTACCTCAAGGCACTGCCCGGCGACCCGCAGCGCGACGGCACGCCCTGGCAGTATCAAGCGGTGACCGCGAGCCAGGACGTCCCCGGCGCCCACACTTATGCAACCCGCTGCGCCTCCTGCCATGGCCTGGACGGCAAGGGCCAGCCCGAATGGATGCCACCCCTGGCCGGCGCCACGTCGGCGTTGGCCAAGGAAAGCGCCTCCGCGATCAACATCACCCTCAACGGCTCGCAACGCGTGGTGACCGCCGGCGTACCGGACGCCTACCGCATGCCGGCGTTCCGTGAGCAATTGTCCGACCAGCAGATCGCCGAAGTGCTCAGTTACGTGCGCGGGACCTGGGGCAACCACGGTGGCGCGGTGGACGCGAAGGCAGTGGGCAAGCTGCGTGGGCAGACCGACCCGGCCAGCAGCAGCCCGATCATCCTGCAGATGCGCTGAGTTCAGGGCTTCAGGTTTTTTACACTGGCAAATGTCGCCTCGCCCCGTGCCTGCTCCATGACGTTCATCGGCATGGGCGCAGGCGACGCACGGATAACCGGCTTGAGCACGATGGAACGTTCGCTGTCCATCACCGAGCGTTCGTCGCTGGGCGGCACGCCGAAGTACTCCCGATAGCATTTGGAGAAATGCGGGGTGGACACAAAGCCGCAGAGCACCGCCAATTCCACGATTGAGATCGGCGTCTGCTTGAGCAACTGCCGCGCGCGAATCAACCGTAGCCGCAGGTAGTAGCGCGAGGGTGAGCAGTGCAGGTATTTCTGGAACATGCGCTCAAGCTGTCGACGCGACAACGCCACGTAGGCGGCCAGTTCATCCAGGTCGATCGGCTCTTCCAGGTTGGCCTCCATCAACGCCACGATGTCCTGCAGCTTGGGTTGCTGGGTGCCCAACATGTGCTTCAAGGGCACACGTTGATGGTCCTGCTCGTTGCGGATTCGCTCGTACACAAACATGTCGGAAATGGCCGCCGCCAATTCGTGCCCGTGATCCCGTCCGATCAGGTGCAGCATCATGTCCAAGGGGGCCGTACCGCCTGAACTGGTGAGACGGTCCCGGTCAAGGGTGAACAGGCTGGTACTGAGCGTCACCCGAGGAAACGCCTCCTGCATCGCCGCCAGCCATTCCCAATGCACGCTGCATTCGTAGCCATCGAGCAAGCCGGCCCGCGCCAGCACCCAACTGCCGGTACAAATACCGCCCAGGCGCTTAGAGTAACGTGCCTGGCTGCGCAACCATTTGACCAGTTCGCCCGTCACGGTGCCCTGGATACCAATGCCGCCGCAGACGATCACGATATCGGCCGACGGCGCGTTGAGTATCGAACCGTCCGGTGTGATGGGCACGCCGTCACTGGCCCACACCGGGTTACCGTCGGAACTCGCTGTGTGCCATCGGTACAATTCATGGCCCGACAACTGGTTGGCCATGCGCAAGGGCTCGACCGCCGAGGCCAGTGACATCAGGGTGAACTGGTCCAGCAGCAGGAAAACGACGCTGCCTGCAGGTCGATCGGTCATGGCGATGAGGCTGCGGCCGCGGTTTTTGCCATGCGTTCGGGCTGCCGCGCGGTGAGCAATCCGATCAACGAAATGATCAAGGCCAGGCCGATGGTCGAGGACACTTCAAACCGGTGCTCGGGCGTGACCAGCATGACCGTCAAGGCGGCACAGATAAACACGATGACCAGCCAGGTCAGCCAGGGAAACAGCCACATCTTGAAGGTCAGCGTCACGTTGCGCTGCCGCAGGATCTTGCGCATCCGCAGCTGGGATACCGCGATCACCAGGTAGACCAGCAAGGCGATGGCGCCTGAACTGGCCAACAGGAACTGAAACAGCCCGGCCGGCATGAAGTAGCTGAACAGGGTCACGCCCGCGCCCAGGATCGTGCTGGCAATCACTGCCGCCCGGGGCACGCTCGCGGCCGAAGTCTTCTTCATCAGCCTGGGCGCATCGCCGCGCTTGCCCAGGGAAAACAGCATGCGCGAGGCAATGTAGATGGAAGAGTTCATGCAACTGGCCACGGCGATCAGCACCACCACGTCCACCAGCAGCTTGGCGTGGGGGATATTCATCAGCTCCAGCGCCCGCTGATACGACCCGACCGACGCCAGCAGCGGGTCATTCCAAGGCACCACGGAGATCACCACGAAAATCGACAATACGTAGAAAACACCGATGCGCCACATCACTGAGCGCGTGGCGCGGGCAATGTTCTGCGCCGGGTTGCTGGATTCGGCCGCGGCAATGGTGACCGCCTCGGTGCCGATAAAACTGAACATGATGGTGATGAAGGCCCCGACCACCGCCGACAGCCCGTTGGGCGCGAAACCGCCATGGTCGCGCATCAACTGGCCGAGCCCACTGGCTTCGCGCTCGGGAACCCAGCCCATCAGCACCGCGAAGCCCAAGCCGATGAAGGCAATGATCGCGATGACCTTGGCCATGGCGAACCAGAATTCGAACTCGCCATATTTGGACACGCTGAACAGGTTGGTGACCACCAACAAAAAGATCGACAGCAAGGCAAACAGCCAAGCGTCGATCTGCGGGAACCACTGGTTGAGAATATGCCCGGCGGCCAGGGCTTCGATGGGGATCACCAGCACCCAGAACCACCAGTACAGCCAGCCGATGGTAAAGCCGGCCCAACGGCCGATGGCCTGGTCGGCATAGGTCGAGAATGAGCCGGTATCCGGATTGGCCACCGCCATCTCCCCCAGCATGCGCATGACCAGCACCACCAGCAGGCCGGAAAACAGATAGGCCAGCAGCACAGCAGGACCTGCCGCCGCAATCGCATGCCCGGAACCGACAAACAGCCCCGCGCCGATGATGCCCGCAATCGAAAGCATGGTGACGTGACGCGGCTTGAAACCTTGCGCCAACTGGCCGTTTGAATCGTTGGAAGGGAGGCTATTCATTGTTTTTTTGTTCTCGGTGATCGACGTCAAGGCGTACTGACTGAAGCGTCAGGCGATCATCATTTTTTAATGATGGGTCACCTTACGCGGCCTGACTTCAGCAAAAATAGCCTGAAAGCGTCACAGGTTGGCCTGATATCGACATTCGGCTTGGCTGACATCGGAAGAACTCGCAGGTGCAACCCAACTCCCTGACACAGCCCCTGGGGGAGCTCTCGAGCTCCAGCGAGGCTGCGATAGCGGTGTATCAGGCGAAGTAAATGCCAGCCATGCCGCCGTCTTCGCAGCCTCGCCAGGGCTCGACAGCTCCCACATTTGATCTGTGTCGTTGTCCAGATTGTGCTCGCGGGTCTCGCGGGTAAAGCCCATTCCACCTGACACAGCCATTCCCCTGTGGGAGCTCTCGAGCTTTAGCGAGGCTGCGATAGCGGTGTGTCAGGCGAAGTAAATGCCAGCCATGCCGCTGCGCCGAGGACGCTCGATGGGCGGGAATTGTTCATAGGTGATTTGGCGGGGGGCATCCATTGAACTGCTCCTTATGGAGGTGCTGAGAGCACGACAAAAACATAGCGTTTTGGATGGGTTTTAGTCGGCGCTCATCTGCGACGCGCTGCGTCAACCCGGCGCCACGTTGCGCCTTGAAGCACGCGTGGGGAGGTCAGTACATGTTCCAGTTGCGGTTCATCCACGGCCATGTGCGCAGTCATCTGCATCGCTTGCTCCCACTGCAGGTCCGGCTCCAACCATCCGAGTGCATTCTCTGCGTTGAACGCCAGAAGACGCTGTTGGGCGCTGGCGGGGTCGCCGCAGGTCATCAAGACCAGCCCATCGCAGCCGCACGGCTTTTCACTGATCTGGGCGAGAGCGGCAAGGAACATCGGCGACGACTGCCGGGAGGTCGTGTAGCTCAAGGATGGGTTCTGGTTCGAGGGCGTGGCTGCCGGAATATCGTACCAGCCGTCCACCGCGACCAGCACCCGCCCTTCGCGGCGGATGCGGTCGAAAACCCGCGAGCGCATCACCAGGTGCAAGGGCAAGTGAGTGCGTGGCGGCATCGTTCCCATCGTCCAGACGGGTGACCATCCCCAGCGCGCCTTCACGCATTCGAGCTGGCCGTCACGCAGGCGGATTGCGCTGACGGTCATGCTCGGCTTGATGATGTTCTTGGCCTCAGCCACACCCGGGACGGTGTCTGGACGCGAGCTTGGGCAAAAAACACTGCCGGCGCCATTGACACGCTCGCTTTCGCTGCCGGTCAGCAGTTCCAGAAGTTCTGGGGAAGAAGCGGGTTGAACGATAAATTCACACATTGCCTGAACTCCAGCAGTCACTCAAAGGTACTGATACAGGTCGTCGCCCCGTCATCTGCGATGATCAGGTTGAGGTGCGAAGACGTTATAAGTACGAGCGGATGCCTCGGAGCTTGGTTCGAAAATCCCGGACATTGGCGGATAAGCGGAAAACTGGAGAAAATTCAAAAATTTATGTGACCTTTTATCGCCTGGAAGAGAACCTGTTTTCAGGGATCGGCCATCAACTCGAAGAAAGGTTGATGAAGAATAAAACCCGACCATGGCCGGGTTTTATTCGCACTTAACTGACCTTGATCACCACCTTGCCGAATGGACCGCGAGCCAGGTGCTCGTATGCCTCACGCGCTTGTTCGAACGGGTACACGTGGTCGATTACCGGACGGATTTGGTGAGTGTTGAGGAACGCGTTCATCCGGTCAAAGGACGAACGTGGCGCAACGGCGATACCGCGAATCGTGGTTTGGCGGAAGATCATCGGCATTAAGTTCAACGCGGTGGTCTGGCCAGTCAGGAAACCGATTTGAGCAATACGACCGCCCACCTTGGTTGCTTGAATAGAAGCGTTGACACCGTCGCCGCCCGCCACTTCCAGCAACAGGTCAACGCCCTTGCCGTCGGTAAGTTTCAGGACTTCTGCCGCCCAGTCCGGCGTCTTGCGGTAGTTCACCCCAGCGACCGCGCCCAGTTTGATGACCGCTTCAAGGTTCTCGTCGCGACTTGACGTAATGATGACCTTCGCGCCCAGCGCCATGGCGATCTGGGCGGCAAAGATCGATACACCGCCCGTGCCCTGCACCAGTACAGTCTGGCCTGCTTCGACCTGGCCGAAGTCCACCAGCGAATACCAGGCAGTCAATGCTGCGATTGGCAGGGTCGACGCTTCTTCGTCACTCATATCGTCGGGCGCGCGAACGGCGCTGTCTTCATGAATAATCATGAACTCAGCCAGACCACCAGGCAGGGGGGAGCCGACGCAGTAATCGGGTTCGTCGTGCGACGGCATGCCATCGAGCCAGCGCGAGTACAGGTGGGAGTTGACGCGGTCACCCACCGCAAAACGGCTCACGCCCTCGCCCACCGCCACCACGGTACCGGCTGCGTCGCTGACCGGAATCAGCGGCTTGGGGACCTTATGCGGCTCGTAGATACCGTCAACAATCGCTTTATCCCGAAAGTTGAGAGACACGGCGCCGACCTTGACCAGCAGTTCACCGGCCTTGGGTGTTGGGGTTTGGGCCTCGCCCAGCTGCAGGTTGTCCAGGCCAAAATCTTTCAGAAGCCAAGCTTTCATTTTTTCTTCTCCATTCCAAGTGCATGCCAGGCGGTCGGTTCGGCAGCCTGTTGATGCCGCGCATTGTTTCGCTTCAGGCGCTTGGAATAAATGTTCAACGACACACAAGATTGTTACCCTGCCAGGTAACAAAACCCGCCCACTGTCAGAATTGGAGGCATGGATGGAACTCTTGCAATCAATGCGCGTGTTCGTTCGGCTCGCTGAATCCGGCAGCTTTACCAAGGTGGCGGAGGCGGCACAGACGGGGCGCCCGTATATCACTCGATCGATCCAGGAGTTGGAAGCTTCCCTGGGTGTACGCTTGTTCCACCGCACCACCCGCAAGGTCAATCTGACGGCCGAAGGGGAGCGATTCTACGAGCGGGTCAAATGCATCCTGGCGGACATCTCGAACACCACGTCAATGTTCGATGCCAGCGGAGCCATGTTGCAGGGCCGGCTGCGTGTTGATATTCCCAGCGCGTTTTCCCAGCGAAGCTTTATCGAGAGCCTGAAAACATTTACCGCAACGTTCCCTGACATCGAACTCATCGTGGGTGTTACTGACAGGACAGTCGACCTGGTTGCAGAAGGTGTCGACTGCGTATTGCGCATTGGCGAGCTGCCTGACTCAAGCATGGTGGCCCGTCACATTGGAGCGGTCGAAATGGTCACCTGCGCAGCGCCGGGCTATCTTAAGGAGCGGGGGGAACCCAAGACACTGGACGAGTTGGTCGACCACAAAGGCGTCAACTTCCTCTCAGGGCAAAGCAACAGACCGCTTCCCTGGTATTTTCGAGGTAAAGGAGCGGATCAGCCTTTCACCTGTCGCGGCGCCATCACCGTCAACGAATCGAATGCTTACGTCCACTGCGCCGTGGCTGGCTTCGGCATCATTCAAGCACCGGGCATCATCGTTGACGCGGCGCTGTCCAGTGGCGAGCTGGTGGAGGTGCTGCAGCCTTACCGCCCCGCACGACGCAAGGTTTCGGTGCTGTATCCCAGCAGGACCCACCTCGCCCCACAGGTGCAGGCATTTGCGGATTGGCTGCGCGAGCACTTTCCAGCGCTTCATCCAACGTGGTTCAAGGCTGAGTGATCTCGGCTTTCGTTCGAACAAGACCTCGGTCTGGAAACAACCGAGGATTACATTTGGAACGGTGGAAATCAGGCACATCGCAAGCGTCTTCCGCGCCCAGCTGTTTGAGCGTGACTATCATTTGAATGAGCTACTCGGTCATTACGCCCGTTACTTCACGGCCGCTGAGAAAACCGGCCAAGAGTGAAAGACCGAGAAACCAGAGCGTAGTAATAGCAGACGGATTGGCGGCAATCTAAGGTTTTGTTTTCTTGCCGAAGCAGGAAAAGACTTAATTCTGGACTTGTTTTTGGATCGCGGGTGCGCTCCAGCACCGGTTGTTCGACCGCGACCCTCGCAACAATGTATTGCGCCGCCTGTTGTGAATGGATAACCCCATAGGTGGTTGCAGGGATGCGCCACCGTAGATGGCGCCCCGGTAGCTGTCGTGTCGACCGGGCTCGCAACAGGGATGCGCATGCATCAATGCTCGGCGCGACGCTCCGCGTCGCCTATACGCATTGAACTATCCGGCGCGGTCCAACTTCCTCCTCATGCATCTGTAGGATAGCAATCGGACACCGCAATGCCGATACTTGGCCCAGGCCCTGCCACGGCGATTACACGTACCGGCCTTTAAACCCTGTGACTAGAACAATAAAAAGTCGCACAGAGGATTGCTTATGAGCCGTTTCGATCCCAACGCCCTGTTGCATGCGTTCAGTACGCTGACCTTGGACTTGCATCGCCTTGCACAAGATCAGGATATTGCAAATTTTCATGATCATGCACTCGAGCGCATCAGCCGGTTGCTGCCTTTCGACAGCGCCTGGTGGGGGCGCGCTGCCGTGATCGATGGGTTGCCGGAAGAGCACAGCACTTATCTCTATAACCTGCCGTCCCCCTATCTGGCGGATTGGCAGTCGATGCGCCATGCGGACGTTGCGGTCGCGCTCACTCAAAAAATGCCCGGCCAGGCCTTTATCGTCGACATGCGCGATCCAGCCAATGGCGCCGCCCTGAACTGGCTGGGTGAACGGCATGATATCGGCGAGTTGTTGTGCATTGCGCATGTCGATCCACAAACCTGCCTCAGCGACCATTTGAGCCTGTACCGCAAACCCGGCGCCCTCGGGTTCGACGAACAGGACTGCCATCTGCTGAACAACCTGATGCTGCACCTGGTGGCCTCCGTTTCGGCCAATCAGATCCGCGCGCTGGTCGCCATGCGCGAGACGCTGACCAGCCCGCGCAAACTGGCCCTTGCGGTCTGTGATCGGCGCGGAGTATTGCAGTGCTCCGAACGCGGTTTTGTCGACTTGTTGCTCAGTGAGTGGCCGCAATGGACCGGCCCCTGGCTGCCCGTGAAACTCGATGAGCACGGGTACGAGGGCCGGCTGGTGCATATCGAAGCTTCCGCGGTGGGCGATCAGATTCTATTGGCGGCACGTATCAACCGCGCCCTGCCCCAGCTCAGCCCTCGGGAAAACGACGTCGCGCAGGGCTTTGGCGAAGGCAAGACCTACAAGGAAGTGGCCCGCGATCTCGGCTTATCGCCCAATACCGTGCGTCATCACATCCGCGCCATCTATAGCAAGCTCGGGGTCAAGGACAAGGCGCGTATTGCGCACTTGCTCCACGCACCTCCCGACTGACCCCCTCCCCCCTGACCCAGTGTTTCCTTACGCCGTCGTTTTGACGGCCACGGGCACCTTTTTGCCCGTTTTCCTGCCAATGCTGACCAGTACGGCGATGCACTCGCCGCAATAACAATCATAAAAGAGACGTCTTGCCATGAATCAAACCTTATTGCGTAACTCTGTTATATGCCTGGGCGGCATGCTGCTGAGCTGGCAAAGCCAGGCGGCCGACCTCAGTGCGCGAGATTTTTTCGGCGCGCCCTCCGGCACTACGCTCGGGGCGCTGTACCTTGCTGGCACTCGCGCTGATGACTTTCATGGCCCGGCTGATCGTGACGGTAAAGCCGACCTGAAGGCCAATGTGGTCCTGTACCGCCAGGTGTTCTTCACCGACGTCTGCGGCACCTTGTGTACGCCGCAATTCCTCGTGCCCTTTGTCGACCTCAACGCTCGACTGCCAGGCGCGAACCACCACACCGGTGAGAGCGGATTCGGCGACCCACTGATCGGTGGCACGCTGTTTTTTATCAACGACCCCGCCTCACGTACCTACAGCGGTTTGCTGACTATGATCACCTTGCCCATAGGTGAATACCACAGCCAAAACCCGGACGTGTCACCCGGCGCCAATCGATGGGGCACGAACTTCGTTTACAACTATACCCAGGGCATAGGCGAAAAGTGGGTGCTGGAAGCCAACCTGGAAGCTCAACTGTACGGCAAGAACGACAACTACTACGGCAGCGAACTCAAGCAAGACCCGTTGTATCGACTGCAAGCCTTTGCCTCCTATGACTTCACGCCCTCGACCTATGGCGGGCTGCGCCTGGTTCAGGCTGATGGCGGTGCTCTGCGCATCAACGACCGGCGGATCGACAACACCCACAAGCGCTACACCCAGGTTGGCTTTGAAGTCGGGCATTGGCTGGATCGACAAAACCAAGTGATGTTCAGCCTTTCGCAGAATGTCGTGGCCTCCAATGGCTATGCCGGCGCCGACGCGCTGTTGCGCCTGGTTCATGTGTTTTGAATGTGTCTTCCCGGAGTTTGCTCATGAACACTCGCGTTGCAATCGATGGCCTGCCGTTACCTTCATCCACCTGGAGCTTGCTGGCCGCAATCATTCTGTTCGCCGCCATCGCGCCGACCATTTTGATGACTGCGCCGGCAGTGGCGGCGCAATTGGCCAGCCAATGGCACCTGAGCCCGTCACAGATTGGTGACCTGTTTTCTGTGGAGCTGGGCGCAATGAGCTTGGCGTCCCTGCCAGCCTTCTGGTGGTTGAAACGCATCAGTTGGCGCCTTGCAGCGTTCACCGCCGCCGTGGTGTTCATTGCAGCCAACCTGCTGTCAATGCTGGCCGATACGTACAACCTGCTCCTGGCCTTGCGTTTCATCAGTGCGATTGCGGGCGGTTCACTGATGATTATCTGCCTGGCCAGCGCCGCCGCGACAGCCAACCCCGGCCGGATTTACGGGTTGTGGGTCATGGGACAATTGGTGGTCGGGGCCTTGGGCCTGGCGTTTTTGCCCACGTTGTTCGAGCGCTACGGGCTGGGCGCCTGCTACCTGATCCTCGCGGGGTTGATGGCCCTGTTGCTGCCCTTGACGCGTTGTTTCACTGCCGGCAAACCGGCAGCGCGGCAAACCAGCGCCGCCGCCCTGCCCGGTTCACGGTTGAAGACCACGCTCGGCATTCTCGGGCTCCTGACCTTCTATATCAGCCTCGGCGGTGTCTGGACCTTTATCGGTGCAATCGCCGCGCATGCGGGAATTTCAGCGCAAAACAGCGGCGAAATTCTGGCCTTCGCCACCGTGATCGGGATTGCCGGCGCCGGTTGCGCCTCATTGGTTGGCACGCGCCTTGTGCTGCTGCCCGTGGGCTATGGCGTCATGGCGGTTGCCGTGCTGTTGCTGCTCGATGAGCCCGGTCTGTGGCGCTTTGCCGTGGCGGCGTTTGTGTTCAAGTTCACCTGGACCTTTGTGCTGCCCCTCATCCTTGCCTGCCTGGCCAAACTCGACCACAGCGGCAAATTGATGAATGCCTCGAACCTGATGATTGGCACCGGCCTGGCCATCGGGCCCGCTATTGCCGGCCGCCTGATCGAGACCACCAGCGGGTTCACGGCGCTGCTGTTGGGCGGAGCCGCCATCACCTTGTTATCCCTGGTGCTGATGCACAGCAGCCGCGCACCGGCGTAAAAGCACTTTTATCCGTGATACTGGAGAGTCAGATGAACCGAACCACCGCATTTTTCTTCGATGAACTGTGCCTGTGGCATAGCGCCAGTTCCCATGTTCTGGTGTTGCCGGTCGGCGGCTGGGTACAACCGCCTGCGGGGGCCGGCCATGCCGAATCGCCTGAAACCAAGCGCCGTCTTAAAAACCTGATGGATGTGTCCGGGCTGAGCAGTCATTTGCAGCAGCACAGCGCGATCCCGGCCAGTGAAGAGGCGTTGCTGCGGGTTCACACTGCCGACTATCTGCAGCGCTTCAAACGCCTGAGTGATGCCGGAGGTGGTGAGTTGGCCCCATCCGCGCCTATCGGTCCCGGCAGCTACGAAATCGCCAAGCTCTCCGCCGGGCTGGCCATCGGCGCCGTGGACGCCGTGCTGAGCGGTCAGGTCAGCAACGCTTATTCCCTGTCGCGCCCACCTGGGCATCACTGCCTGGCCGACAACGCCATGGGATTTTGCCTGTTGTCCAATATCGCCATCGCCATCGAGGCGGCCAAGGCGCGGCATGGGCTGGGCAAAGTCGCGGTGGTCGATTGGGACGTTCACCACGGCAATGGCACCCAGTCCATATTCGAGGCTCGGGGCGATGTGTTGACCCTCTCCCTGCATCAGGAAGGGTGTTTTCCACCGGGTTACAGCGGCGCGCATGATCGTGGCCAAGGCGACGGGCTGGGCGCCAACATTAACATTCCCTTGCCGCCCGGCAGCGGTCACGAGGCGTATCTGCATGCCATGCAGCAGATCGTGATTCCCGCATTGGAGCGTTTCGAGCCCGAGTTGATCATTGTCGCCTGCGGCTATGACGCCAACGCCGTCGACCCGCTGGCGCGCATGCTGTTGCACAGTGACTCGTTCCGCATGATGACGCGGATGGTGCGTCAAACGGCGGAGCGTGTGTGCCAGGGCCGTTTGGTGTTGGTGCATGAGGGCGGATACAGCGAAGCCTATGTGCCGTTTTGCGGGTTGGCGGCATTGGAGGAATTGTCGGGTGTGAGAACGGCAGTAAACGATCCCATGCTGGAGCTTATTCAACTGCAGCAGCCCAGCGAGGCGCTCCTGAATTTTCAGCGGGCATGGATCGACTGGCTGGCGGAGGGCGTTGAGGCTTGAACCATCGGGGTTTCTCAGCCCTTCTTTGCGTTTCGCCAAGGCTTGACCCATTTCGCAAAACGCCGCATATCCTTGAGCCAGTTCTCCAGTTGGTGCGCGGTTTCGGGTTTTGCCGTGAGCGTCACCAGCAAGCCAACGTTGCGTGGAGAGGAGCGCAGGATCACTGGGGCCGATGCGCGTTGCGGTGCAGAAGGAAAAGATGAACTATTCGCATATCAGCGCTTCTCGGAAAAAATATGCACGGACACCCTGTTGCCGTACATCCAGGGAAAACCTGCAATGCGCGCACCAAGTCAACGCATAACGACAGTATTCCGCTGCCTTCAGCCGCCCCTTAACAGGGCTCGCGCACCATGTAAGTGCTGTGATTATTGGGCACACCTGCACTCTCTTTTTATCACTTGTTGCCCTCGGCGCTGCTGCCCACCATGGCCTGAATTCCAGCCATTTCTTCGCCAGGACAGCCCTCATGAAGGTCACCAGATTCCTGCATAACCCCCTATTCGTATTCATTCTTTTGTACCTGGGTTACATGATTTCCTACGTCGACCGAGCGGCCATTTCCTTGGCTCTGGCCCATATCGGCAAAGACTTCAACGTCGGCCCCGCGCAATTGGGGGTGGTACTCAGCGCCTTCTACCTGGGCTACGCCGCCATGCAGATTCCCGGTGGCTGGCTGGCCGACAAGTTCGGCAGCAAACGCGTGGTGGTGGTTTCCATCGCACTGTGGTCGCTGTTCACTGTGCTCACCGGGCTGGCCTGGTCGCTGAGCGCGCTGCTGGTGATCCGCTTCCTGTTCGGCCTGGGCGAAGGCGGTTATCCGTCGTCGGCGATGAAGGGCGTGGCTGAGATCTACCCCCGCGAACAACGGCCGAAAATGGTCGGGCTGATGATCTCGTCCAACTACACCGGCAGCTTCGTCGCCCCGTTGATCATCGCCCCGCTGATTCTCTGGCTCGGCTGGCGCGATGTGTTCCTCGTCATCGGCCTGGCAGGCATCGTCTTCGCCGTGTTCTACGCCCTTACCGTGCGCCGCAATGTCGCTGTGATCGAGGACGCCGCCCTGCCCCGTGCGACTACCAAGGTCAGCGTCAAGGAGCTGCTGCGCATGCCGCTGATCTGGAAGATCGTGGTGGTGTGGTTCTGCCTGAGCCTGCTCAACAAGGGCCTGGACGCCTGGATGCCGATGTACCTGCTGACCGTACGCGGCCTGGACATCAAGACCGTCGGCATGCTGGTGCCACTGCCGTTCATTTCGGCCAGTATCGCCACCGCCATGGGCGGCTGGCTGATGACACGCTACTTCGACGGCAAGGAAAAATTCCTGATGATGGGCAGCTGCGTGCTCACCGGGGTGTTCGTGTACGGCATGTACCAGGCGCAGACCACCACCCAGGTAATCGTGTTCCAGACCGTGGCCTACTTCTTCAAGTCATTCGTGTTCGCCACCGCCTTCGCCCTGCCCACCAAGATCCTCTCGCAACGGTTGGTGGGCACCGGCATCGGCATGGTCAACTTCGGCGGGCAATTAGCGGGCTTCGTCTCGCCCATGGTCATCGGCTTTCTGGTGGAATACACCGGCAGCTACAATTCGGCCTTCCTGTTCCTGCTCGGTGCTGTAGTGGTAGCGGCGCTGGTCAGCACCAGCATCAGCGCGCAAAAGATCCGCGAAGTGCAGCTAGCCAACGCCCACGAGGCCTGAACCATGGCCTTGCCGCTGAAAGCCGCGTTGGGTAGGGAGCCTGGGCTAAAATGTCGCCTCCCTACTCCGGAGAACCAGTTCCCCATGAGCGCCCGAATTCTCAGCGAAACTGCCGTGCGTTATTTTCTGCAAGTGGTCAACAGCGGCTCCATCAGCGAAGCGGCCCTGCGCCTGCACGTGGTGCCTTCGGCCATCAGCCGGCAGATCAGCCGCCTGGAAAGTGAACTGGAAGCGCCATTATTCGAGCGCCAGTCGCGGGGCGTGAGCCTGACCAGCGCCGGCGAGCTGCTGGCCGCCTATGCGCGCCGTACCCTGTTGGACGCCGAGTTGGTGAGCAATGAGATCAAGGCGCTGCGCCAGCAAGCGGAATCCATGATCAAGATAGCCTGTACCGAAGGCTTCGCGCCGCACTTCCTGCCCGATGCCATCGCGCAGTTTCGCCTGGCCGGGCAGCAGAGCAGCTACCAGATCAAGGTGGCTTCGGCCCAGGAAGTGACGCGCCTGGTGCGCGAAGGCCAAGTCGACATCGGCCTGTGCTTCAGCCTCGGCGCGGCCAAAGGTATTCACGTCGCGTACCGCCAGCCGGCGCCGGTACTGGCGCTGGTCGCGCCCAGCCATCCGCTGGCAGCTCAGACGGGCGTGACGCTCAAAGACATCGTCAGCTACCCCCTGGCGCTGCCCGGCCCCAACACCACGCTGCGCCAGTTGCTGGACATCTACTGCAGCCGCGAAGGCCTGATCTATAAAAGCATCATGGACACCGACAGCCTGGAAACCCTGGTGAAGTTCGCCATGTCCGGCAGCGCGGTGACCTTCACCGGCGAGCTGTTCGTGCGCCACCGCCTCAAGAGCCAGCAGCTCAAGGCCCTGGACGTACCGGAAATGGCTGACGGCGCGCGCTTCATCGAAATCCAGACCCTGGCGCGGCGGCAACTGTCGGCGCCCATGGAAAGCTTTATCGAGCACATCAAGCACGTGCTCCAGTGCGCGGCCTGAGCTTTCTGCAAACAGCATGGCAGCCTTCGAATTAAGTTGGTTGTGGCTGCCTGGCGGTGTTTTTATTCTCTTGTTTTATTTGCGCAGGATCGACCCCATGCACAACCCGAACGAATTGGCCGACAAAGGCGCGGTGGAACTCAAGGCCCTGATCGATTCGCGTCAGGTGTCGCCGGTCGAAGTGCTTGAGGCCTGCATCGCCCGTATCGAAGAATACAATCCGAAGATTAACGCCTTCTGCGCGACCTCCTTCGAGCGCGCCCGCAAAGAAGCCCGCGCCACCGAACAGGCGATCAACCGCTGCGAACCACGCGGTCTGCTTAGCGGCCTGCCGATCGGCATCAAGGATCTGGAAGAAACCGAAGGTCTGTTGACTACCTACGGCTCGCCGCTGTTTCGCGCCAACTTGCCGACCCAAGACAACCAGTTGGTACGCCGCCTGCGCGCCGCCGGGGCCATAGTGGTAGGCAAGACCAACGTGCCGGAAATGGGCGCTGGCGCCAACACCCGCAATCCGGTGTGGGGCGCCACGGGCAACCCGTTCAACCCGCGCCTGAACGCCGGAGGCTCGTCCGGTGGCGCCGCCGCCGCGCTGGCTGCCAATATGGTGCCGCTGTGCAGCGGCTCCGACACTGGTGGCTCCCTGCGCATCCCCGCAGCCAAGTGCGGCATCGTGGGCCTGCGCACTTCCCCCGGCCTGGTGCCGAGCGAACGCAAGCTGCTGGGCTGGACGCCGATTTCCGTGGTCGGCCCCATGGGCCGCGACGTCGCCGACACCTGGCTGCAACTGGCGGCCACCGCCGGCATCGCCCCGAACGACCCGCTCAGCTATGACTTCAGCATGCCAGCGGCCATGGAGGGCACGGTCGACCTTTCACGCCTGCGCGTGGGCTACACCGAAGACTTCGGCGTGTGCGACGTCGACGACGACATCCGCCGCGTGTTCCGCGCCAAGGTCGCCAGCCTCAAGGGCCTGTTCGCCAGTTGCGAAGAAATCGAAGTGGACATGCAGCACGCCCACCGCTGCTTCGACGTGGTCCGCGCCGAAGCCTTCGTCGGCAGCCTGCAGGCCGCTTATGAGAAAGACCCGGGCTCCCTCGGCCCTAACCCGCGCGCCAACTACGAGATGGGTGCACGCATGTCGCTCAAGGACTGCGTGTGGGCCAACGCCGAGCAAACGCGCATATTTCGCCGCTTCCAGCAGCTGTTCAGCCAGTACGACCTGATTCTCTCGCCCACTACGCCAGTATCGGCTTTCCCTTGGGAGCAGCCGTACCTGGAAAGCGTGAACGGCGTGGCGCTGGAAAACTACTACCGCTGGCTGGCGCTGACTTACGTGGTCACCCTGGCCACCAACCCGGCGCTATCGATGCCCATGGGCGTCGACCACCTCGACATGCCCTTCGGCATGCAGGTGATCGGTAAATTCCGCGGTGACCTGGAGCTGCTGATGGCCGCCCGTGCCCTCGAAGCCCATTGCGAAACGACCCAGGATTTGCGCCGCCCGCGCCCGAACATGGCCGCCCTGGCCCTCAGCGAAGTGGACCTGTGGACGCCCGTCACCCACCCGCCGCTGGCCCCGGACCAGTACGCCACCGCGACCGATGGGCGCCCGGCCGTTTGACCCCGTTAATCAAGTGGCGCCACAGCGCGCCGCCGTTGGAGCCCCTGCTGTGATCACATCCGTATATGGCAAAAGCCTCGCCGACTGGACTACCGAATTTCCTCTGTTGAAACCCATACTGGCCGGCGAAGAAGTCAGCTGGTTCAACCCGCAGATCGCGCCCCTGGCCGATGCGTTGAACGATATTGCCCTGACCGCCACCGATGTGCGGCATGCCAGCGAGCGCCTCCAGCGCTTTGCGCCATTCCTGGCCCAAGCCTTCCCGGAAGTTGCTGCAAGCCAGGGCATCATCGAATCGGAACTGGTTGGCGTACCGGCTTTCGCCCGCGCCCTTTGCGAGCGTTACGGCGTCGAAGGGCCTATCCGGCTGCTGCTGAAGAAGGACAGCCACCTGCCCATCTCCGGCTCGGTGAAAGCCCGCGGCGGTATCTACGAAGTGCTGTTCCACGCCGAGCAACTCGCCATTCGCCATGGCCTGCTGAGCGAAGCGGACGACTATCGGCGCCTGACCGAAGCGCCATGCCAGGCGCTGTTTCGCGCTCATAAGATCGCGGTCGGCAGCACCGGCAACCTCGGCCTGTCGATCGGCATCGCCGGCGCGCGCCTGGGCTTCGCCACGACCGTGCACATGTCGGCCGATGCCCGGCAATGGAAGAAAGACAAGCTTCGCGCCCATGGCGTGACCGTGGTCGAGTACGCCGGCGACTACGGCCAGGCCGTCGAAAAAGGCCGCGAGCAGGCGCAGGCGGACCCTACCTGCCACTTCATCGACGACGAGAACTCGCAGACCCTGTTCCTCGGTTACGCAGTCGCCGGCGAGCGGCTGAAGGCGCAGTTCGCCGAGCAGCAGGTGGTGGTTGATGCCCAACATCCGTTATTCGTCTACCTGCCCTGCGGCGTCGGCGGCGGCCCTGGCGGCATCGCTTTCGGCCTGAAATTGGCGTTTGGTGATCACGTGCACTGCATCTTCGCCGAGCCGACCGAGTCGCCATGCATGCTGATGGGGGTATACACCGGGCTGCACGATGGCCTGACGGTGCAGGACTTCGGGATTTCCAACCATACGGCCGCGGATGGCTTGGCGGTCGGGCGACCTTCGGGATTCGTGGGGCGGTCGATGCAGCGGATGCTGGATGGGTTTTATACGGTGACCGATGCCGAGTTGTTCAGTTTGCTGCAATTGCTCGATCGCACCGAGCAACTGCGTCTGGAGCCCTCGGCGTTGGCCGGAGCTCCAGGTTTCGCGCGGGTGCTGCACGAGCGCCAAGGGTATGGGCGTCGTTTGGGGTTGCCGGACGGTATACCCGCAGGCGCGACCCATTTGATCTGGGCCACAGGAGGCGGGATGGTCCCTGCGGCCGAGATGGCGGCGTACTTGAACAGACGCTAAGCGCAACAGTGCTTCATACCGTTGTTAACGGTTAACACCGCATCGTAAAAGTCAATCATGGTAGCAAGGTCACGGGCACCAATCTGAATGTGACTGAACATGGACTCTCCGAGAATATGTGTAAGTTATATGTGTAAAGCGACATGCGCTTATGCATAGCAAACCGGTAATCTCATTTACCCGCCGTGACCTTGCCACGGAACACCCAAAAGCCCCATGTGTTGTAAACAAGCGTCACAGGTACCAGTACCGCAAAGCCCGCGAGCATGAAGGCCTGGCTTGAGGCCGGGGAAGACGCCTGGCCGATCGTCAATGAGGGAGGAAGGATCAAAGGATACAGGGCAATGATTGCGGCAACGAACGCCACGCCGAACCATCCCAGCACCGCAAATAAGGGCAGAAACTCGAGGCGGCTGGAGAACGCCCAATAAAAGCCTGCCACTAATGCACCCTGGAGCACCAAAAGCGGCAGGCTCAGGCTGGAGCCCAGAAGATGATCTCGATAGGTCGGGTTGGACAGGCTGGTCCATAGCAGGATCGCTGTCATCCCGAGCAGGGTCAGCCAGCCGAGTGTCCGGGCCTGGCCTTTCGCGGCGGTTTGCAATCGCCCGTCGGTGCGCCACACCAGCCAGCAGTTGCCCAGCAACGCATAACCGATGATCAGCACCATGCCGCAGGTCAGCGGAAAGGCGCCGAGCCACTCCCAGCCGTGGCCGCTGAACCTGCCCTCCTCGTGCTCGACCCCCTGCACGACGCACCCCATGATGAGTCCCTGGCACAGCGTCGCGATCAGCGAGCCGGCCACGAGGCTGATGTCGAGCCATGGCTTCATCTGCGCCGACGCGTCAGCCCGGAACTCAAGCGCAACCGCCCTGGCGATCAGTGCCAGCAGCATCGTAATGACGGGTATATAAAGTGCGGAAAACAACACGCTGTACACCACCGGAAACAACGCCAGCAACCCACCGCCACCCAGCACCAGCCAGGTTTCGTTGCCATCCCAGATGGGTAGGATGGAATGGACCATTAACTTTTTTTCATCAGGATCGTGACGCGTCGCCAGCAGCATGCCGACCCCCAGATCGGTCCCATCCAGAATCACATAGAGGATGATTGTAAAGGCGATTGCGGCCGCCGCCAGATCGGGTAACAGCGTTTCAGACATGAACATTACGATTCCCCCCGCGCTGCCGATTCTTCATCGGCATCCACAGTTTTTGCCGGCAGTTGCCTGACCGCTCGCACCAGGTATAAAAGACCCAACCCGAAAACCAGCCCATACATGACCATGATGGCGAGCGTACTACCCGCAACGAATGAAAGGGGTTGCTGCGAATGGCTGTGGACGGTGCGCATTAACCCATAGACCGTGAATGGCTGGCGGCCGACTTCGGTGACGATCCATCCGCACAGCATCGCCACGAACCCGGCGGGAGCCATGAGGACTGAACAGCGCAGCAGCCATCGACATTCAAAAAGACCACCGCGCCAGCGCAGCAAAAGACTGGCAGTGCCCAAGGCCACAATCAGCAAGCCAATGCCGACCATGATGCGAAACGCATAGAAGACCACGGCCACCGGCGGGATGTCTTGTGCAGGGAACTCATCAAGACTCTGGATGGTGCCGGTCCAGTCATGGCGCAGGTACAGCGAGCCAAGATGAGGGATTGCCAGTTCGAAGTCATTTCTGCGCAGCGTCTGGTCGGGTATCGCAAACAGCCTGAGTGGCTCTCCCTTCCCCGCTTCCGGACGCTGCCATGAACCCTCGATGGCGGCCAGCTTCTGCGGTTGATAGTCCCGGGTATTTTCACCGTGCAGGTCCCCGGCCACGATCTGAAGAGGGCCGACCAGCGCCGCCATCCACAGGGCCATGGAAAACATCACCCGCGCGGATGCGTGACGGCTGTTGCGCAATAAATGCCAGGCGGCCGCACCGCCCACCAGCATGGCCGTGCCGAGGAAGGCTGCAAGGCTCATGTGGACCATGCGATAGGGAAACGAGGGGTTGAAGATGATCTGAAGCCAGTCTTGCGCTACGAACCGGCCATCTTCGGTCATGCTGAAACCGACCGGCGTGTGCATCCATGAATTGGCCGACAATATCCAGAATGCACTGAATAACGAGCCAACGGCCACGGCACAGGTCGACAGAAAATGCAGGCGCGGGCCGACTTTATTCATGCCGAACAGCATGACCCCGATGAAGCCGGCTTCCAGAAAAAACGCGACCATGACTTCATAGAACATCAGCGGCCCGAGAATAGCTCCCGCTCGATGGGCCAGTGCGCCCCAGTTGGTTCCGAACTGAAACTCCATGACGAGCCCGGACGCAGTGCCCACAGCAACCGTCCAGGCAAAGATTTTCAGCCAGAACGTGTAGAGGTCCCTGTAAACCTGGCGTTTGCGCCACAACCACAGGGCTTCCAGTACCATCAGATAATTGGCCAGGCCTATGGAAAACGCAGCGAGCACGATATGAAAGCTGATGGTGAACGCAAACTGATAGCGCGCCAGCATCAACGCGGGATCCAAAGCTTCCATGTGCAGGCTCCGATCAGGCGTCGCTGGGCTTGCCCGTGAACTGGCTGACAGGTTTGTCGAGCGGCTTTTTCATCCCCTCGCCCATGGCCTTCAACCCTTCCATAAGCGGTGTGATCGCACGCCAAAGCGATTCGTCATGCAGCAAACGGTAGGTGCCTTTGACACCCGGTGCGAGGTCGTCATTATCCGGCGCGCGCCATTGGCTGACGGCGGCGCCCGCGTCTTTCAGCGCAAACACCAGTCGGTAGAATTCATCGGGCTGAACCCGTGAAAGCGCCATCGCCAAAATTGACAGATTCTGAATCACATTGAGCGTGCCTTCTTTATTGAGGCCGTCCACCAGCACGTTGGCAATCGCCGTGTTGGCGCACACCAAATCATTGGCCATGCGCAGGAAGCCGTGTTGATGAAGGCTCTGAAGCAGGCGGTCCAGTTCGTCCTTCGCATCAGGCTCGGTGTTGGTCGGTTTGACGTCGTAATCGATAGGCTCAGCCATTAAAACCTCTCCGGATGGGGCGCCGGGATATCGATCGGCGCGTAATCGTCTCTGGCCCATTTCACTGCCACGTCCACGCCATTGTTTGGCGTCCTGTGGCCATGTCGGAAATTCCCGGGCGGCAACGGGGCGCGGTGGCGTGGCGCCTTGAGGACCTCCATCTTCACGGCGGTTTCCTTATAGGCAGGCGTATTGACGTCCGGGTCGTGGTGCTCGCCAGTGAGTTCATTGATGCCGGGTTTGCCTTGGTGAATCGGCATGAACAGCAGCTTTTCGCTCACACGGTCGGTGATCACCACCGGCGCCGAGACCGAGCCACGCCGTGAGGTGATGCGCACCATAGTGCCCTCCTGAAGGCCGCGCTCGGCGGCAAGCTCGGGACTGACTTCGACAAACCAGTCAGGTGACAACGAGTCGATCCGGTCTCCACGTCCCGTCTGATTGTTGCCCTGGAAGTGCTCAAGCATGCGCCCGTTGTCCAGCATCAGGTCGAATTCGCTGTCGGGCGCTTCCGCCGGGCTTTTCCACTCCAGCGGATACAGCACGGCCTTGCCATCGTCGGTATGGAACCGCTCGGTATAGAGCAATGGCGTGTCAGTGCCATCTGGCTTCACCGGCCAGAGCAGGGAGTTCCAGCCTTCCAGACGCTCATAAGAGGCACCGGCAAACAGGGTGGAAATACTCGCCACTTCCTGCAGTATTTGCGAGGGATGCTCATACCCCCAGTCATGCCCCATGCGCTTGGCCAGATCCATCAGGATGCGCCAGTCCGGCAGGCTGTTGCCCAGCGGTGGGAAGACTTCATAAAAACGCTGGATCCGCCGCTCGGTGTTGACGAAAGTCCCCTCCTTTTCAACGCTCGGGCAGCCTGGCAACACGACATCGGCAAATTGGGCGGTGCGACTGAAAAAAATATCCTGGACCACCATGAAGTCCAGGTGTTTGAAGGCCTCATGCACGTTTTCCGTGTCGGCATCGGAGAACGCCGTCTCTTCACCGATGATGTACATGGCTTTGATCTTGCGTTGCGCGGCATGCTCGACCATCAGGAAATTGTCTTCGCCGACTGTGTTGGACAACTGCTCGGGGGGCACACCCCAGGCTTTCGCCCATTTGGCTCTCACCGCTTCGTCGGTAACCTTCTCGTAGCCGGGATAAACATTCTTGAGGCAACCGAAATCGCTGGCCCCCTGGACATTGTTGTGGCCGCGCATCGGGTAGCCACCCGTGCCTGGGCGCCCGTAGTTACCGCTGACCAGCAACAGGTTGGAGAGCGCCGTGCTGGTGTCCGCACCATGACTGTGCTGCGTGATGCCCATCGCCCATAGCAGGCACACGCTTTTCGCCTCTGCGATCATGGTCGCGGCGCTGACCAGTTCCGACTGAGACAGTCCTGTGATGTGCGAGGCGAATTCCAGCGTAAACGGATCAAGCGAGCGCCGGTATTCGTCCACTTTATTCACACGTTTTTCCAGAAAGTCCTTGTCCGCCAAGTCATGGTCGAATAGATAACGTGACATCGCACTGGCCCAGACGATGTCTGTGCTGGATTTGATCTGCAGAAAGAGATCGGCGCGCTCGGCCATCTCATGCTTGCGCGGATCGACCACCAGCAGCTTTTGCCCCTTGTGCTTGCGTGCGGCCTTGATCTTCGAGGCGATGACGGGATGGTTTTCTGCCAGGTTGCTGCCCACCAGGACGATCAGATCCGCCTGCTCCAGGTCGCCAATCGTGCCGGCGTCGCCGCCATACCCCACCGTGCGGAACAGTCCCTGGGTAGCCGGGTTCTGGCAGTAGCGCGACGAGTTGTCGACACTGTTGGTACCGATGACCAAGCGCGCGATTTTTTGCGTCAGGTAAGCCTCTTCGTTGCTGGCCTTGCTTGAACCGATGAAACCGATGGCGTCGGCGCCGTGCTCGCGCTTGATCGTCAAGAGGCGTTCGGCGACCAACGTCAGCGCTTCGTCCCAGCTTGCCTCACGAAATCGACCGTTGTCGCGGATAAGCGGTGTGGTCAGGCGTTTTTCGCTGTTCACGAAATCCCAGCCGAACTTGCCTTTGATACAGGTTGATATGCCGTTGGCCGGCGCATCTATTACAGGCTGCACTTTCAACAAGTGACGGTCTCGCGTCCACATTTCGAACGAGCAACCCACCCCGCAGTACGTGCATACGGTTTTGGTACGTTTGATTTCGGGTTGGCGCCAATGCATGTCTATGACGGAAACGGCAGTGATGGGCGGTGCGCCTAGGGTGTTCTCAAGGGTTTTCACCGCATCGATAAGCGGACGCTTGATGCGCTCGGGCATCGATGTAAAAGGCCCGGCATCCGGCTGCATGGTTTTTTCCAGCAACGCGTTGCACGGGCAAACGGTGACGCAGTGGCCGCAGCTCACGCAGCTGGATCCCTCAATCGTGGTGCCGCCATCCCACAACACCCGTGGATGATCCAGGGTGAAGTCGATACTCAAGGTCTCGTTGACCTCGACGTTCTGACACGCCTCGACGCAGCGTCCACAGAGGATGCATTGGTCGGGATCGTAGGTGTAAAAAGGGTTGGAGTGATCCTTGCTGTAAGGCTTGCGCTGGTACTTGTAACGCTGGATCGCAGGGTTGATGTCGGCGACGGTATTGTGCAGCGTGCAGTCTCCGGTGTTGTGCTCGCAGACGCTGCAATACAACTCATGCTTGGCAAGGATCCGGTCCAGGCCTTCTTCCTGGGCGGCCCTTATGTGAGGCGCTTCACTTACCAGCTTCATGCCGTTGGCCGTACGCAACGTACAGCAGCGAACCATTTCGCCGTTGTGCTCGATCCAGCACACATCGCAGGTCTGAATCGGCCCAAGGGCCCGGTGATAGCAAACGTGGGGCAAATCGATACCCTGCTCTGCGAGGAAATCGATCAGCGGCTGGTCAGTTTTTCCGTGAAGGATGCGACCGTTGTATTCGACGCTGCACTGGATATCGTCACTCATGAAAACTCGCCCCGTTCGCCGATTTATTTGCCGTTGCATTGGCTCCGGGATACGCCGGAGGATGCGCAAGCAGAAATATTCAGTTACAGGGTCGATATTCAAGAGCCCAAAAACGTTCAGAACTTTTTCTGGCTGACGTCGTGAACGGTCATTCCCGCCTTGAGTTGGTTTCGTCGGGCAGACGCCAGCGATCCGCGATAGACCGTTCATCGAAAGTTTCAAAATTTCTCAAAGCATTTTCAAAAGCTTCGTTATCGCAATAGATATCCACCGCGTGGATGTTAGAACTTGCAGCCTGCTGCGAATGCATGAGGGGGCTTGCTCACTTCCAGGCGGCTTAACTCACCCCTCATCGACCCTGCGAGGTGCAAAATGAAGGCTATTGTGTTCCACGGTGTCGGCGATATCCGGCTGGATGAAGTTGCCGAGCCCACGCTGCAAGCGCCCAACGACGCGATCATCCGCATAACCGCCTCGGCCATTTGCGGCACCGACCTTCACTTTATCCGCGGCAGTGCACCGGATATGCAACCTGGCACGATTCTAGGTCATGAAGCGGTCGGTATCGTGGAGGCCTTGGGTGAGGATGTACGCAATTTAAGGATCGGCGACCGTGTGCTCGTCCCTTCGACCATCGCATGCGGCAATTGCGCTTACTGCCGCGCGGGTTATTTTGCCCAGTGCGACGTTGCCAACCCCAACGGCAAAACTGCCGGCACGTCCTTTTTTGGCGGTCCCAGGGCCACAGGCCCTTTTAACGGGCTGCAAGCCGAAAAAGCCCGAATCCCCTTCGCCAATATCGGTTTGATCAAGCTGCCCGACGCAATTACTGACGACCAGGCGATTGCAATGTCGGATATTTTCCCAACCGCCTGGTTCGGCGCCAAAATGGCGGAAATCAAGGACGGTGACACCGTTGCGGTTT
The DNA here is from genome assembly GCF_014268345.1 of Pseudomonas sp. SWRI18. Taxonomy (NCBI): domain Bacteria; kingdom Pseudomonadati; phylum Pseudomonadota; class Gammaproteobacteria; order Pseudomonadales; family Pseudomonadaceae; genus Pseudomonas; species Pseudomonas sp. SWRI18. Next base: position 110,856 of record NZ_JACCQQ010000007.1, on the reverse strand, counting down.
TTGGCTGCGGGCCGGTAGGTCTGTTTGCGATCGTAAGCGCCAAGCTGCTGGGCGCCGGTCGTATCTTTGCCATCGATGGCCTGGACGACAGGCTGGATCGCGCGCGAGACCTTGGCGCTGAATGCATCAATTTCGAAAAGGAAGACCCTGTCGAGACGCTGCATCGCCTGACCAATGATATTGGCGTGGACCGGGCGATTGATGCCGTAGGCATTGATGCCAACCACACTCACCACGGCCAGGCCCCCGGCAGCGCACAATGGCAACCGGGCGATGAGCCATCTCAAGCCCTGGAATGGGCCGTTCAAGGATTGGCCAAGGCTGGCACCTTATCGATAATAGGTGTCTACCCTGCCGGGTTCGACCGCTTCCCCATCGGCGCGGCGATGAATAAAAACCTGCGCATGAACATGGGCAACTGCCATCATCGTAAGTACATCCCCAAGCTCATCGAAATGACGTTGGCGGGTCGTGTGGACCCGTCCAAAGTGCTGACACAGCATGAGCCCATGGCGGATGCCATCAGCGCCTTCCAGAAGTTTGATCAGCATTCCCCTGGCTGGATCAAAGTCAAGCTGGAGACTAGCGCCCAACCTGGCGCAACCGGCCTTGGTTGAGCAAGCCGGCAACTTGAATGACGCCTATTCAAGGAGGGACCATGTCCGTTACGCAGAATTCGACATGGTGGAAAAACGTCGTGATTTATCAGGTGTACCCACGTTCGTTCGCCGATGGCAACGGCGATGGTGTCGGCGATCTGCCGGGTCTGATTGCACGGCTGGATTACCTTAAGGCGCTGGGCGTCGGCGCGTTGTGGTTGTCGCCGGTGTACCCGTCGCCCATGTACGATGCCGGTTACGACATCTGCGACTACACGGATATCGACCCATTATTCGGCCGTCTGGCCGACCTCGATCAACTGATATCCGAAGCCCACAAACGGGGCCTGAAGCTGTTGATGGACTTCGTGCCCAACCACACCTCGGATCAACACCCCTGGTTCATCGAGTCTCGGTCCAGTCGCGACAACCCCAAACGCGACTGGTATATCTGGCGCGACCAGCCGAACAACTGGCGCGCATCGATCGATGGCGGCAGCGCCTGGACCTGGGATGAAGTCAGCCAGCAATACTATCTGCACTTCTTTCTGCCTCAGCAGCCCGACTTGAACTGGCATAACCCGCAGGTCGTCGAGGCCATGCACGATGTGCTGCGATTCTGGCTGGACCGTGGCGTCGACGGTTTCAGGATCGATGTGGTGCATTGTGTGGGCAAGGATCCGACCTTTGCCGATGACCCGCGCTGCATGGCTGGCGAGACCATGGTGCAGATCAATGATCAGCCGTACAGCCACGAAGTGCTGCGCGGGCTGCGTCGACTGGTTGATCGTTATCCCGGCGACCGGGTGCTGATCGGCGAAGTCAATATCCGCTCGACCGCTCGGGTTGCGGCGTACTACGGCGCCAGTGATGAACTGCACATGTCGTTCAACTTCCCGCCGCTCGATGCGCCATGGGACCCGGTAGTGTTCCGTTTGTGCATCCGTGAAGTCGAAAGTTGCCTCGGTCAACAGTCGGCCTGGCCGACCTGGGCCTTGTCCAATCATGACAACAGTCGGCTCCGCAGCCGTTACGGCGGCTCGCTGGCCCGCGCGAATGCGGCAGCGGTAATGTTGTTGAGCCTGCGTGGTACGCCCTTCATTTTTCAGGGCGACGAACTGGCGCTGGAAGATACCCAAGTCACCGCACAAACCCGCGTCGACCCAGGCGGACGCGACGGCAGCCGGGCACCGTTACCGTGGCTGTCGCAAGCGCCGCACGGCTGGTCGGGCAAGGCGCCGTGGCTGCCCTTCCCGCCGGACGCCGAGGCACTGGCCGTGCAAACCCAGGAAACGGCGAGCCACTCCACGCTCAGGCTTTATCGGCGCCTGCTGCATTGCCGTCGGCACAGCGCGGCCTTGCGTCTCGGCGAATGGGAGGAGCTGCCTTCGCATCCGAAGTTATTGGCTTACCGCCGCTACTGCTTTGATGACGAGCGCATCGTATGCATCAATTTTGACGAGGCCCAGCACACTTTCGCCCTGGCTGGCGACTGGATCATCGAAGTCGCCAGTGACAGGCAGGGCGAGAATCAGCTCTTTGACGGAACCCTCGGCGCGCAGAAAGCGGTCATAGTGTGCCGCAAAGGAACTGAGCATGAGTGCTGAATGGCCGCATGACACGGTGATCTATCAAGTCGACCCGTCGCAGTTTTTCGACAGCAATGACGACGGCTGCGGCGATCTTACGGGCATCGTTGAACGCCTCGATCACTTAAGCGCGCTGGGAATCGGCGCGCTTTGGCTATTGCCGATTTATGCCTCCCCGTTTCGCGATTGTGGCTATGACGTCAGCGATCATCAGAGGGTAGAGCCACGCTTTGGCAGCGAAGAAGATTTGCGTCGGCTGATCGACGCAGCCAAGCAACGCGGCATGCGTGTCATCATGGAACTGGTGTTGCAACACACCAGCGAAAAACACCCCTGGTTCGAACAGGCACGCCAGGATCGCGGCAGTCGTTATCGCGATTACTACATCTGGTCCGACGCGCCGGTAGACGATGGCAACCAACCGATCTTTCCCAGCGTGGAAGACAGTATCTGGCAATGGGACGAGCAGGCCGGGCAATTCTATCGACACCTGTTTTATCGACACGAACCGGACCTCAACCTGAAAAACCTTGCGGTGATTGCAGAGATCGAACAGATCATCAGCCATTGGCTGCGCCTGGGCGTAGCCGGGTTTCGTCTGGACGCGGCGTCCCATGCAGTCGAACAAGCCGGCGGCGGTGAGGAAGAGCGAGGCGTGTGGTTGCTGGAGCGGCTGGCGGCGCATGCGCGCTCGATCAACCCGGACTGTTTGCTGATGGGCGAAGTCGATGTCGAACCGAAGCGTTTCGAACACTACTTTGGCAACGGCAATCGCTTGCAGTTGGCGCTGGATTTTTGGCTTAACAATCACCTGTTCCTGGCGCTGGCTCGCGAGCGTGCGGAACCGCTGTTACGTGCGTTGCAACAACGGCCGCAAGCGCCGGATGGCGCGGGTTATGCCGTGTGGCTGCGCAATCATGATGAACTCGACCTGGAACGTCTGAACGTGCGCGAGCGCGCCGAAGTCATGCAGGTGTTTGCTCCCCAGGCGCACATGCGCGTTTATGGCCGTGGCATCCGTCGACGGCTTGCGCCGATGCTTAACGGCGATGTACGTCATCAGGCAATGGCGCATGCGCTGTTGGCGTCGTTGCCGGGCACACCCATCATCCGCTATGGCGAGGAAATCGGCATGGGCGATGATCTGCAACGGCGTGAACGCCTGGCGGTGCGAACGCCGATGCAGTGGAGCGCCGACACCAACGGCGGTTTTTCCCGAGCGGAGCACACGAAGCTGCCAGCGCCGCTGATCGATGACGGGCCGTTCAGCTACAAAGCGGTGAATGTCGCGGCGCAGCAAGACGATCCTGACTCCCTCCTCGCTCATTGCCAGGCGATTTTCAAACTACGCGCCAGGCTCAGTGAAATCGGTAAAGGCACCGCCCAACCCCTTTCGCATGCTCATCCGGCGGTATTTGCCATGCGGCATATCGGCGAATCGACGACCATCGTCCTGGTCAATCTCAGCAGGCAACCTGTCACGCTGGAGTTGACCATGACTCAGCAATTGCAGGGTTTCGAGCAGATCCTGGCCGACAGCTATTATCCTTCGCTAATCAGCGAAAACACCGCACTGACGCTCAACGGCTTTGGCTATCGCTGGTTTCGACGCAACCTTTCAGAACCATAGCAGAACCATCGCACAGACAAGCGCCAACACCGCCGATACCGCCGATACCTGGGTGGACGTCAGCGCCAGAGCGCTTGCGCGGGAGCGGCCGACAAAACGCCCGCGCGTCCGGTGCAATTCAGCGCCCAGAGGCTGGTACAAGTTGTCGCCATGGCCGCCGTTGTCATCTTCCTTGCTCATTTGGCCCGGATAGCACTGACGCGCGAGCATTCGATCGAGCAGTCCCGGGATCAGGCAACTGCCGACAATCGCCTTGATGCTCGCCATGCCCAGCCACAATTCCCGTGGCGGACGTTGGATCACACTGAAGATCGCTCGGGCGGCAACGTCCGGATCGTGAATCGGCGGCACTGGTTGCGGGCGTTTGTCGAGCTTGTTTCGCGCCCAGTCGAATTGCGGGGTGTTGATCGCCGGCAACTGCACCATGCATACACGAATTCGACTGCGCTCGTGCAGCAGTTCACAACGCAACGCATCGGTAAACCCGCGGACGGCGAACTTGGCGCCGCAATACGCCGATTGCAAAGGAATTGCGCGATAAGCCAGCGCCGAGCCTACCTGGATGATCAAACCCTTATTGCGCGGCCGCAGCAATTTCAGGGCAGCCAAGGTCCCGTTGACGGTGCCCAGGTAAGTGACTTCGGTCACGCGCCGGATTTCCTGCGCAGTGAGTTTTTCGATCGGCGAGAACACGGTGACCATCGCTGAATTTATCCAGATCTGCAGCGGTCCCAATTCCTCATCAAGCGCAATGGCCGCCGCTTCAAGTGCCTGTGCATCGGCCACATCGACACTAATCGCCGTCGTCGCCTGGCCATATTGCGCCAGTTCCTCCCGTGTCGCCGCCAGACCGGCTTCATCGCGCGCCAGCAAACCGATGCGGTAACCGGCGGCGGCGAAACGATGCGCCGTGGCCCGCCCTACGCCCGCACTCGCACCGCAGATCACCACCAAACCATTTTTCTGCTGAGCCATCACCATCCCCTCCGGTAAACGCTTTGTGACGTCGCCTTGCCTTCAACAAAATGGACGGCGGGCGAACGCCGACAGTTCGAAATTTTTGGAGTCAATGGCCCAGTACTAAAGATCAATCAATGGACTAAACATCGGCATATCGCCCGCGCCTTGCCTCCGGTCGATACTGAGGCACCAGTGCGCTCACTCCTCAAAGACTTACTTCTCGGGAATTGAAGTGAATTCTCGAATCAGGATGCTCCCTGGACGAGCTGACAGCGGCACGATAAGGCGGTACATTTTGGGTCTGCTTACCTGGCTTGCACATCGCTAGCTGGAGTTGTTTCACCACTTCCGCCGGTATGACCCATAAGCGCTTCTCCAGAGCGAACTGGTCGGGTGTCGCCAACCGCAATTCACCCGTGCGGACACCGGTCAGCAACAACAATCGAAGGCCAAGGCGGGTTTGGTTTGCGCCACCATAATTTCGAAGCGCGGCCATCAACCCCGGAAGCTCGTCCATGCGGAGAAATGGATTGTGCGTAACCGGAGGTTTGGGAAGTGCGACCACATCTAGGTCTGAAGCAGGGTTGTGTTCCAGCCCCTCGATTTTCACCAGCGCATAGCGGAACAATTGGTTGAACCAGGTCCGGCATGAGTCAGAGCCAGTTGCTCGTCTCGCTATCCAAGCTGCTCCAGCAAAAAACCGATTCAGTGCGCGTCCAAATTCAAGATCCTCATTCGGGACTTAAATCGGGACTTAAAAGCACTGGATGGAGCTGGATTTCAGTGGTTCCCGCCGGAACGAAAAAAGGGCCTAAAGGCCCTGATTTCAAACGCTTACAGAATTTAGTGGAACTCTGTAGCGCAATATTTGGAGCGGGAAACGAGACTCGTATCTGGTATCCGACTCATTGAAATCTAAGGGGTTTATTTTCTTTCCGAAGTAAGAAAGGACTCAATTCTGGACTTGTTTTTAGAGTATTTCAAGATCGAAAAAAGGTGTAACTCTACGCAAGGATATTGGCCTCTACCCACAGCCAATGGAGAACATTGCTGATTGCCGATAGCGCACATTGTGAGTCTCCTGAGGGTGAGCTTGGACTACCGAAAATAAAGTGTCCCCCTGCGACAGTTACGACCCATGTTCAGCTCAGGGCGTAACTGTTGCCCGTTCAGTCGTCAGTCGCTCCAACCGACCACGCCCTTGATTTCCAGAAAGTCGTGAATGCCCCATCCCGCATACTCGCGGCCATTGCCGGATTGTTTGTAGCCGCCAAACGGTGCGAGCGTGTCCCAGATCGGGTAATTCAGGTACACCGAGCCGACACGCATCTGTTTGGCGACGGCGCGGGCATGCTCGATATTACCGGACTGTATGTAGGCGGCCAGGCCGTAGACGGTGTCGTTGGCCATTTCGATGGCCTGCGCTTCGCTGTCATAGGCAATGATCGACAGCACGGGGCCGAAGATTTCTTCGCGGGCAATGGTCATCTGCGCGGTCACGTCGCCGAACACGGTGGGTCGCACATAATAGCCCTTGTCCAGGCCCTCAGGACGGCCCAGACCGCCCGTCACCAAGGTGGCGCCCTCCTCGATGCCGATGGCGATCAGGCCCTGAATCTTGGCGAACTGTGCGTCGCTGATGACCGGACCGAGATTCGTGCTGGCCTCCTGCGGGTTGCCGGTAACCAGCTGCTCGGCGGTTACTTTGGCAATCTGCAGGGCACGGGCATGCTGCGCGCGTGGTACCAGCATGCGGGTCGGCGCATTGCAGGATTGCCCGGAGTTGGAAAAGCAGCCCTTAACCCCCTTGGCCACCGCCACATCAAAGTCTGCGTCTTCCAGCAGGATATTGGCCGATTTACCGCCCAGCTCCTGAGCCACGCGCTTAACCGTATCGGCCGCTGCCTTGGCGACAAGAATGCCTGCGCGGGTGGAACCGGTGAACGAGACCATATCGACTTTCGGGTGGCTGGCCATGTAATGGCCCACATCCGGCCCGGTGCCGTTAAGCAGGTTGAACACCCCGGCCGGCACGCCCGCCTCATGCATGATTTCGGCGAAGATGATGCCGGTCAGCGGCGCGATCTCACTGGGTTTGAGCACCACGGTGCAACCGGCGGCAATGGCGGGCGCGACCTTGCAGACGATCTGGTTCAGCGGCCAGTTCCAGGGCGTGATCAGGGCGCAGACGCCGATGGCTTCACGTATCACCTGAGTGATGCCGTGCACTTCGTTGAACTGGAATGTCTCCAGGGCACTGATGGTCGACTCCAGGTGCGCGCGACCACTCCAGACTTGCGAGTCACGGGCAAAATGCAGCGGCGCACCCATCTCCTGGCTGACGGCCTTGACCAAGTCTTCGTAGCGCAGGTTGTAGACCCGCAGGATGTTTTTGAGCAGTGCCAGGCGTTCGCTGACGGGGGTTACAGAGAACGCGGGAAAGGCCTTGGCAGCGGCGTTTACCGCGCTGTCCACGTCCGCCGCGTTGCCCACCGCGATGCTGATGAAGGCTTGCTCGGTGGAAGGGTCGATCACCTCCAGGGTGTTGCCCGACTGGGTGTCGACCCACTGGCCATCGATGTAGAACTTGAGCGCATGGTTCATGATTTATCTCTGGATAACTCGGAAATAGGTGCCTTCAGCGGTCCGTTTCAAGACACGCTGACGGGGCCACATTCAGGCGTGAGTGAGGTACCAGCGCCAGTCCTGCTCGCCGACCTCGGCATTGAAGGTACGGAACTCGCGCCACTTGATCGCCAGGTACACCTTGAGGAATTCAGCGCCCAGCGCCTCGCGTGCCCAGGTAGAGCGTTCCAGTGCCTGCAACGCGGTCAGCCAGTCGGTGGGTAGAAAATCGGTCGCCTGTTCATAGCCGTTGCCCACAATCGCCGCACCGGGATCGCTCTGATGCGTGATGCCGTGGTGAATGCCCGCCAGCAACGCCGCAGCAGCGAGATAGGGGTTGGCATCGGCACCGCAAATGCGGTGTTCAATGTGCCGGCTGATCGCAGGGCCACCGGGCACGCGGAACGACACCGTACGATTGTTGACGCCCCAGCTTTTGGCCAGCGGCGCGTAACTGCCGGTCTGAAACCTGCGATAGGAGTTGGCATGGGGGCAAAAGATCGCCAGCGAGTCGAACAAGGTTGCCATCATTCCACCGATGGAGTGACGTAACAGCGGCGTGCCCTGTGGGTCCTCGCTCGCATACAGGTTGTTGCCCTCCTCGTCGGCCAGGCTGACGTGCAGGTGCAGACCGCTGCCGGCCTGATCGCTGAATGGCTTGGCCATGAAGCACGCTTGCAGCCCGTGTTTGTTGGCCACACCCTTGACCAGGCGTTTGTAACGTACGCCTTCATCGATGGCCTGGAGTGCGTCGAAACGATGCTCCAGCGTCAACTCGAGCTGGCCCGGCGCATACTCGGAGATCGCCGTACGCACCGGTAACCCCTGCAGCGCGCACGCTGCGTAGAGGTCATCAAGAAACGGTTGAACCTGTTCGAGTTCGTATACGCCATACACCTGCGGAGCCACCGGACGTACGCCGTTGGTTTGCTGCGCCGGCTGCGGTCGACCGTTGACGTCGCGCTGTTGGTCCAGCAGGTAAAACTCCAGCTCCACGGCCATTACCGGATGGAAGCCATCGGCTTTGAGCCGCTCGATGGTGTTCACCAGTACATGGCGCGGGTCGACGGGCGCGGCGGGAAGCCCCTGGGTCGGGTGCATGCTCACCTGCACTTGACCGGTTGGCTGGGTGCGCCAGGGTTGCAGGGTCAGGCTCCCCGGCAAGGGGTAGGTCCAGCAATCAGCGTCAGCCACATCCCAGACCAGGCCAGTCTCGTCCACGTCTTCACCCTGCACGGTCAGGGCAAGAATGGAACTTGGCAGTGGCCGACCGTTTTCGTAGATCGCCAGCAGCTCGTTACGATGCAACAGTTTTCCCCGTGGCACGCCATTCGCGTCGATCAGGAACAACTCGATGCTCAGCACTTCAGGGTGTGCGGCGAGATAATCCTCGGCCTCTTTTCTATCAGCAAATCGCATGTCAAACCTCTTGGCGCTCATTCAAGCGCCTTGGCAGTATTTGAGAAAAACCGGGGCGTCACCGTCCACTTATTAGGAGGTGGCCCGGGCTCCCGGCAGGGCAAGCAGCGTGGTCAGCGCGTTATCCAGCTCGCCGAGCAGTCTGTCGATATCCGCCTCACTTGTTTGCGGACAGCACAGGGTCATATTGTGAAAAGGCGTGATCAGGATGCCGCGATTGATCAGGTAGAGGTGCAGCGCCATTTGAAGGCTGTCATGAAAAGCCGCCTCGGCTTGCGCACCGGTTCTGGGCGACGTGGCACAGAATTGAAACTCACAACGAGCGCCCAACTCGGTGACAGACCAGTTCAGTTGGTGGCGCTTGAACAACGCGCGAAATCCCTGCGCCAGTCGTGAGGCTACAGACAGCATGTGCTGGTAGGCTGCGTCGGTCATGACCTCTTCAAGACTGGCGCGCATGCAGCGCATCGCCAGCGAGTTGGCGGACAGCGTCGTTCCCATGCCACTGTGCCCATGGCCGCCGCCCTCTGCGCTCATCTGCACGTCGCGCATGGCCTGAGCAACTTCCTCGGTCACGCCAAACACAGCGCAAGGCATGCCCCCTGCGATGGGTTTACCCACCACGAAAAAGTCGGGTTCCAACGCCCATTGGCGCGTGCATCCACCCAGGCCCGTGGAAATCGTGTGAGTCTCATCAATGACCAGCAGGCTGCCATATTGACGGGTCAGCTCGCGGCACTTTTGCATGAACCCAGGATCGGGCAGGACCATGCCGATGTTCGTCATCGCCGGCTCGCACATCAGCGCGCACACATCGCCCTGAGCCAAGGCAGCCTCCAGTGCGGCGACATCGTTGAAGGGGATGGATCGACTGTACTGACTCAAGTCGTAGGCCTGGCCCACAAGCCCAGGACGGTGCACTGTCTTGCCGTCGCGGTAGCGCACCATCACGTCATCCACAGTGCCGTGATAGCAGCCGTCGAACACCAGCAGGACATTGCGTTGGGTGATGGCGCGCGCCCAGCGCAGCACATAACGGTTGGCGTCAGTGGCATTCGCGGTCACTTGCCAGTAAGGCAGCCCAAATTGCTGAGCCAGCAACTCGCCGCACACCACCGCGTCCTCGCCGGGCAGCATCGTGGTCAAGCCATTGTTCGCCTGCTCGGCGATGGCGCGGGCAACAGGATCAGGTGAATGGCCGAACATCGTGCCGGTGTCGCCCAGGCAAAAGTCAATGTATTCATGGTCATCAACATCGGTGAAGCGTGCACCTTTGGCGCGCTGCACGAACAGCGGCGAAGGCATCGACCAGTCGCTCATCCAGTGCATGGGCACACCGTTGAACAGATTCGCCCTGGCACGCTTGGCCAGCGCCATCGACGTTGGGTTGCTTTCTATGAAACGCTCACGCTCGGAGGCGGTAAACGTAGCAATCGCTGATTCACTAATTCCACTTTTCGACATGATCAACACCCCGTGTTAATGACAAAAATCAGTTAAACGTCGTCGTTCAGACAGGAACACTCCACCGCCCCCATCTTTAAGTTCAGGCCCGAGGGGCTTTGTTCTCGATCAAACAGTTCCCGCCATCCACCACAATGACTTCACCGGTGATGTAACTGGATTCAGGCGACGCCAGAAATGCAACCGCCGCAGCCACTTCGCGAGGGCTGCCTGCCCGGCCCATCGGGGTGAAGCGTCCCGCCTCGGCTTCAACGGGTGAGGTTGACCCTGTGGTAATCCAGCCCGGCGCGACGCTGTTGACGGTGACCCCTTGCCTGGCGACTTCAAGCGCAAGCCCCATGCTCATGCCTACCATCGCGGCCTTGGCGGCGCTATAAGCCGCCTCGCCCGGGTTGCTGCACCGAGTGCCTGTGGTGGAGCTGATATTGATGATGCGCCCGTAATTTCGCGCCCTCATACCGGGCAGAACGGCTCGCGTCAGAAGAAAGGCTGTGGTCACGTTTCTGCCCAGTGAAAGATTCCACTCCTGCAGTTCCATCGTTGCCAATTCCGAGAACACCTCAGGGCTTCCTTGCATGGCCATGCCGGCATTGTTCACCAGAATATCCACCCGTCCCCAGACGGACTCTGCCCACAGGCTCAATTCACGCACCTGACATTCATCAGTGAGGTCAGCTGGCCGGCCTTCCACTTCGAACCCTTCAGCGCGCAGCTCTTCTATCCGCTGCGAAATACGCTGACTGCTCGCCGTAATGATCAACTTCACTCCGGATGCCGCCAGCCTGCGAGCGATGGCCATGCCGATCCCGGCTTCACTTCCGGCACCGCTGACCAGTGCAACGTGCCCGCCCAACTCACTATTGAACACAGTGCTCTCCCGCTTACTCGATGGGTAAAAGGATGGCAATCAGGCAACCGTTACCACGCCGCGATATGCGAATCCGCCCGTGGCTCAGTGCCGCCGCACAACACGCCGGTGACCGGGTCGCGCAGGATGATCTGCCCACGCCCGTAGTCGGTCAGGTCGCTGTCGGTCTGTACCTTGTGCCCGCGCCGCGCCAGCGCATTGACCATGTCGCGTGAAGCACCGTGTTCGATGCCGACCTTCATGTCGCCCAGCCATTGCCAGCGCGGCGCATCCAATGCCGCCTGGGGGTTGAGGCCGAAGTCCACCAGGTTCATCACCATCTGCACGTGGCCCTGGGGCTGCATATAGCCGCCCATCACGCCAAACGGTCCAAGGGCCTTGCCGTCCTTGCTGAGGAAGCCCGGGATGATGGTGTGGAAGGTTTTCTTGCCCGGTGCCAGGCAGTTGGCATGCGCCTCATCAAGGCTGAATTCCTGCCCGCGATTCTGCAGGGCGATGCCGCTGTCGGGCAGCACCACGCCGGAGCCGAAGCCGTGGTAATTGCTCTGGATGAACGAGACCATATTGCCTTCGGCATCCGCCGTGGCCAGGTACACCGTGCCGCTGGCATGGGGGTCGCCGGGTTTGGGCGGCTGGGCCTGCTCGCCGATCTGGTCACGGCGGCGGGTGCTGTAGTCATCGCAGAGCAGGTCGGCCACCGCCACGCGCATGTGCGCCGGGTCAGTGATGTAGTGCAGGCCGTCGCTGTAGGCGAGCTTCATCGCCTCCAGTTGGCGGTGCCAGGTCTGCTGGCTGTCGCGGTGATCGAAGTTGAAGCCTTCGAGGATCTTCAGCGCCATCAACGCCACCAGGCCCTGGCCGCTCGGCGGGATTTCCCAAACGTCGACGCCACGGTAATTGATGTGGATCGGCTCCACCCACTGCGCGCGGTAATCCTTGAGGTCGCTGGCGCGCAGGTAGCCGCCGCTGGCGCGCGAATGCGCATCCAGGCGCTCGGCCAGAGCGCCGCGATACAGGCTTTCGCAGCCGGTGGCGGCGAGTTCTTCCAGGGTGCGGGCCTGGGCCGGGTTGCGGAAAATTTCGCCCGCTTGGGGTGCGTGCCCGTCGACGAGGAACGTATCGAACCAAGCTTGCAGCACGTCATCGCGGTGCGGGCCGAATTCGTTCAAGGAGATCTGCCATTGGTGGGCAACCACCGGCGACAGCGGAAAACCGTCGCGTGCCAGGCTGATCGCTGGTTGCAGCAAATCGGCAAACGGCAACTTACCGAAGCGTTTCGACAACTCGGCCCACGCCGACGGGCAACCCGGCACCGTAACCGGGGTCCAGCCGTACAGCGGCATCTGTGTGTGCCCCGCCGCCTTGACCGCTTCGATACTCAAGGCGGCCGGCGCGTGTCCATTGCCATTGAGGCCATGCAACTGGCCCCTGCACCACACCAGGGCAAATGCATCGCCGCCCAGGCCGCAGCCGGTGGGTTCAACCACAGTGAGGGCCGCCGCCGTGGCAATCGCGGCATCGATGGCATTGCCACCCTTCTGCATGATCTGGATACCGGCCTGTGCCGCCAGAGGCTGCGACGCCGCGACCATGCCGCGACGGGCGAAAACGCTTTGGCGTTGCGACGGATAGGGATACTCGTGAGCGGAGAATTTCAACATGGCAAAGGCTCTTCAAAAAAGGTCATAACACACGGCTGAGAAACGCCCGGGTACGTGGATGGCTGGGGTGGCTGAAAATCTGTTCCGGCGGCCCTTGTTCGATCAGCTCGCCCTGATCGAGCACCACCACGCGGTCGGCCACTTCGCGGGCAAAACCCATTTCATGGGTGACCACCACCATGGTCATGCCCTCCTCGGCCAGCTCCTTCATCACCTGCAGGACCTCGCCGACGGTTTCCGGGTCGAGAGCGCTGGTGGGTTCGTCAAACAGCATGGCCTGGGGCTTCATCGCCAAAGCACGGGCAATCGCCACCCGTTGCTGCTGGCCGCCGGAGAGCATCGACGGGTAGTGGCTGGCCTTGTCCGCCAGGCCGACCCGCGCCAGCAAGCCGCGCGCCTGTTCCAGCGCCGCCGCACGCGGCACGCCGAGCACCTGGATCGGCGCTTCGATGATGTTCTCCAGCGCGGTCATGTGCGGGAACAGGTTGAAGCGCTGGAACACCATGCCGATGTCGCGACGCTGGCGGGCGATGTTGCGCTCCGAATCGCGTACCAGGCTGCCGTCGCTGCGTTCGCGATAGCCCATGGCGCGGCCGTTGACGCGGATGCGCCCGCCCTGGATGTCTTCCAGCAAATTGATGCAGCGGATAAAGGTGGTCTTGCCGGAGCCGGAGGCGCCGATCAGCACCACCACTTCGCCGCGCCGTACTTGCAGGGAGATGCCCTTGAGGATCTGCAACTCGCCGAACGACTTCTGGATATCCTGTGCGTCAATGATCAGCTCTTCACTTTGGTGCGCCATGGTTAACGTCCCCTCAGCAGTTTCAGGGTGCTGCGACCGAACATGCGGCTGGCGGCCGGAGGTGGCGCCGAAGGCCGATCGGACTGGCCGAAGCGGTGTTCGAGCCAGCGTTGGAAAAAGCCCCACAGGGTGGTCAAGGTCAGGAAGTAAATGGCGACGACCAAGTACAACTCGAATACGCGAAACGTCGCCGAGGTCACCATCTGCGTGCTGAGCAACAGCTCCTGCACGCCGATCACACTCACCAGCGTGGTGTTCTTGAGCATCACATTGAACTCATTGCCCAGCGGCGGCACGATCACCCGGAACGCCTGGGGCAGCACAATGCGCCGCATCAACTTGCCGAACCCCATGCCCAGGGAACGTCCGGCCTCGTACTGGCCCTTGTCCACCGCGCCGATGCCGGCGCGGATGATTTCGGCCATGTACGCGCCTTCATTCAGACCCAGGGCGATGATCGCCGCCTGGATGTTGCCGGGGATGATCAGCCCGAACAGCTCGATGTCCTCGAAGCGGAAGATCCCGCCCGCTGCCAGTGCGGTGTACAGAAACACGATCTGCACCAGCAACGGCGTGCCGCGCATCAACCACACGTAAAAGCGCACCGGCAGATGCAGCAGCGGGTTCTTCGACAGGCGCAACAGCGCCGCCGCCAGGCCCAGCGCACAGCCGAGCAGCATCGCCAGCACGCTGATCAGGCAAGTCAGCCACAGCCCGGTGAGGTAGACCCCACTGGGCTGCAGCAGGTATTGCCAGAACACATCCCAATTGAAATTCATCGTTGTAGAACCTCAGTCGAGTGTGTCGCTGCTGACATGCCATTTGTTGAGCAATTGCACATAGCTGCCGTCGCTGCGCATGTCGCTGATGATCTGCTGCACGGCAACGGTCAGTTGCGGGTCGTCCTTGCGCATGCCCAGGCCGGTGAGGATGCGGCTGAACGCGGGCACGCCTTCCTGGAACAGCTCCGGGGCCATCGCGGCGTAGTAGCCAGCGGTTTCCACGGTGGTGCCATAGGCGTCGACCTGGCTGATGCGCAGGGCCTGGAAGGCATCGGTGTCGGTGTTGTACACCACCAGTTTCATCGGGGGCTTGCCGGCCTTGGCGAGGCTCTCGTTCTGGGTGTCGAGCAGGGTCTTGATGGTGGAGCCGTTGAGCACGGCGACCTTGTGCGTGGACAGGTCATCCAGGGTCTTGATGCCCTTGGGGTTGCCCTTGGGTACCACCACCGCCTGACTGGAGTACATGTAGTTGACGATGTCGATCACTTGGCGGCGCTCGGGCTTGTCGAACAGCTGGTCGACGATCATGTCGCACTGCTGGGCGAGCAGCGCCGGCACCAGGCCGGAAAACGGAATGACCCGCCATTGCACGGTTTTATTGCCCAGGCGCTTGGCGATTTCCAGGCCCAGGTCGACGGTGAGCCCACGCGGTTTCTGGGATTCGTCGAAGGACACCAGGGGCGGCGAATCCATTCCCGAGCAGTAGGTGAGTTTATCGACCTTTTGCAGGCGCTCCGGCACCTGGGGCGCGGCAAACGCCCATTGTGTACAGAAACCCAGGGTTACAGCCACCAGCAAGGCGCGGTGTTGTTTATGCATGACCAGACACTCCACTTCGTTGAATAACGGGGGCAGGACTAAAGTCAAAACACGGACGGGTTAGGCCCCGCCTCTCTTATTTTTCCAGTTGCAGAAATCGAATCAGTAGCGGCACGGTGCTTTCGATGTGTTCGCGCACCACGGCTTCGGCGCGGGCGGCGTCCCCGGCGCGAATTGCGTCGAGGATCACCGCGTGTTCCTCGCGCGCGCTGAGGGGTTTTTCGCTGTGCTGCAGCCACAAACGCATGGGGGCTTCCACCAGCGAATACAACGCTGAAATTTGCTTCATCAAGCGTGGCCGGCCGCTTAGCCCGCACAGATATTCGTGAAAGGCGCGGTGGCGACGGACCCACGCGGCGCTCTCGTCGCGGTAGTCATCCATCTCGTCCAGCAACCGCTCCAGCGCCGCCAACTGGCGCTCACCGATGCGGCTGACCGCGACGCGCACCGCCAAGCCTTCAAGCGCGCTACGCATCTCGAACACCTCGTACAGATCATCGAGATCCAGACCGCTGACGATGGCACCGCGATTGGGCCGCAGCGTTACCAGGCCTTGGGCATCCAGGCGGCGGAATGCCTCGCGCACCGGCATGCGGCTCATGCCGATTTCGCCGGCGATATCCTCGGCAATCAGGCGATCGCCCTTGCGGAAACGGCCGCCGCAGATGGCATCGAGGAGGAAGTTGTAGGCCTCCTCTTCCGCAGTGAGAGGCTGGCGGTCAACGTAAGCGGGGGCAAATTGCATAGGGTCAGCCTCTTTGTATTTTTGTATCCAATTATCCACGAATACAATAAAGCACGGTGCGTGCCAATAATGCTCATGACAGGTTAACTGGCTGATTCAAATGCAATCCTTGGTTCTTACGCAGGAGAGCGGTCGCAGGAAAATCGCGCTACGTGCTACCAATTGGCACATTGACGGCCTGGTTCTGTGCAGGACAGTAGCGGTGTCCATCGACAGGTTCTTTGGGGGAAACCCGATTGAATATGACGCTCACTGGCAATAGGGTGTATAGCCATACCGAACATTTTGATAGAGCCACTCCAATGCGCGCTGTCCTCTTGACTGACTTGCTTTTAAAAAACCTTGATAAGCAGTCATCGATTCCGATGCAAAAGCAGATGTATGACACTATTCGGTTTGCAGTGCTGGATCACACGTTGATCTCGGGGCAGAAGCTTCCCTCATCCCGCGCATTGGCCGCTGACCTTGAGGTCTCTCGGATCACCGTATCCCTGGCTTACGACCGACTGATCGCGGAGAACTATCTGGTTACCCGTGCCGGAAACGGGACATACGTGGCCCCTACCCTGAAGCAGCCACTGAGTGCTGCGCCCGGAAACGTACATACGCAGCACTCCATGCAGCTTTCCAGGCGCGGTTCTCAATTGACCTCATTGCCGGGGGGTATGGGAAATACCACTGGAGCATTTGTGCCTGGGGTTGCCGATTCGCAAGCCTTCCCGTTTCATATCTGGAAGCGGCTCGTTGCCAGATATCTTTCGAAAGGCAATCTGGCGCTCTCTGGCTATGCGGACCATGGCGGATTACGCCAACTTCGGGAGGCGATAGCGGGCTATCTGAAAATCTCACGATCCGTCAATTGTGATCCTGGCCAGATCATTATCACGACCGGTACACACCAGGCCGTTGACCTCTGTGCGAGATTGCTTGCAGATGCAGGCGATACTGCGATCGTCGAGAATCCTTGCCACTGGGCCTTTCCTACCGTCTTTTCAGCTTCCGGGCTGAACGTGGCAGGGGGTGAGGTTAACGAACAGGGTTTGGACCTCGCGAACAGTGACGTCCCGCCACGGACAAAGATCGTCGTCGTGAGCCCGTCGCATCAATATCCGACGGGCGTGGTGATGCCGTTGTCCAGGCGCCTGGAGTTGCTTCAAAGCGCCCGAGCACAAAATCTATGGGTCCTGGAAGACGACTACGACAGCGAGTTCAGATACGACGGCGCCCCGCTGCCTTCGCTCCAGGGTTTGGACACTGATGGACGCGTTATCTACATCGGCACCTTCAGCAAGGCGATGTTCGCAGGGATACGCATGGGCTTTCTGGTGGTACCGAATCACCTTTCAGAAGCCTTTGCCAAGGCCAGCACGAAGCTTTTCAGACCCGGGGCTTTGCACCTCCAGGCAGCGCTGGCTGACTTCATTCATGAGGGGCATTTTGCCCAGCATATTCGCAGAATGCGTACCGAGTATTCATCCCGGCAAGATCTATTGAGATCCTCTCTTGAAAAGTCGCTGGGTGACATGGTGAGCCTTTCCAGCGCGCGGGCGGGCCTTCATATTTTTGCCGAGTGTTCTTCACTGGTGAATTATCAGAGCATGATTAATGAATCCAAACGCGAAGGGATTTTCCTTGGAACGCCCTGTTTTGTAAAAAATATCCCCAGCCTGGAAAACAGGTGCTTCGTCCTTGGTTTCGGCGCAGTACCGCTGGAAAGGATCGAGGCCGGCGTGCATTCTTTATCGACGGCCATGAGTCGTAGCCTCTACTGATTCAAAGATTCTCCAGCGCACCCGATGCGGCCATCAACAGCTGTTGCGCGTGAGCCTCATTGAACGTAAGCATTGGGCGAATCTTCAGCACATTTCCCCGTGGGCCGGTTGCGCTGATCAATACGCCACGCTGGCGCATACCGTTCACGATCTGGTCGGCCACCCCTTTGGCGGGAGCCTTGGTCTTGCGATCGACTACAAGCTCCACGCCAATAAATAGTCCATCGCCTCTGACATCGCCAATCAGCTCGAATTTTTCGGCAAGCTCCCGAAAGCCAGCATGAATAAGCGCACCAATGCGCGCCGCGTTGTCCTGCAGCCTATCGTTCTGGATCACTTGAAGTGTCGCCATCGCGGCGGCGCAGGAAACGGGGTTGCCGCCAAACGTATTGAAGTAGCGGGCTTGATCTCCAAACGCTTGAAGCACCTCGGGCCTGGCAACCAGGCCCGCGATGGGATGACCATTGCCCATGGGCTTGCCGATCGTCACGATATCGGGGATGAGTCCATGCCGCTGAAAGCCCCACATGGCCGACCCGGTTCGCGCAAAGCCGGATTGCACCTCATCGGCAATATAGAGGCCTCCTTCGGCGCGTATCAAATCCACAGCTTCCTTCAGAAAGCCCTCCGGGTCGCAAAACACGCCGTCGCTGGAAAAAATGGAATCGACGATTAACGCAGCGGGTTTGATGCCGTGTCGCTTGAGATCAGCAATGGCCTCTCCAACAGCTTTCGCAAAGCGTGCGCCTATATCTTCGCCGCTGAAGAGATACGTATCCGGCGCTTCCACCGCCCGCACATGCTGACCCAGTGGAACGCCGCCGCCAAGCGAAGGGGAAATCTCTGCAACAGAAGCCGTCACACCGTGATACGCGAGTTGAGTCACGATGACGCCGGTGCCGCCTGTAAAGTGCTTGGCGGTGCGCAATGCCAGGTCGTTTGCCTCGCTGCCGGTGCAGGTAAACATGACCTGTGACAGCTCAGCCGGAAACGTACCGACCAACCGCTCTGCATAATCAATAACCAGATCGTGGAGGTACCGGGTATGGGTATTCAGCATTGAAGCCTGGCGGGTAATGGCTTCAACCACTTCCGGGCGGCTGTGGCCAATAGACGCTACGTTGTTATAGGCATCAAGATAGGGTCGTCCGTCCTGATCAAACAAGTGAACGCCTTCTCCTCGGATAATATGGAGTGGCTCCTCATAAAACAGACGGTAAGCCGGACCAAGCACCTTGTTGCGCCGTTTGATCATGTCGGCTTGTTGTAAAGGCAAGTGCCCCAAGCGCGCGGCGTCAAACGAATTGAGCATGTTGGCATCTTTTTTCATACGACCATCCCCGCTTCCTGGATTTTTTCTAAGATATAGATCTGTGCCTGACCCGGCCCAAATGCCTCAAGGCGCCGCAGCCCAGCCCATGCGGACGGATTGTTGCGGAGTATGTATTCGCTGTTTTCAGGATGGTCCCTGGCTCGCCACTCGGTGATCAGCACCGTGGCCAGCAAGCGGGCTTCGATCAAGTTGGGGAGCAGATGGAGTTCCGATTGCGTGAGTGGGCTGACAGCGTGGTAAGCCTTTATGCACTCCACGGCATGACTCAGCACGTTATCCCCCTCTGCCAGCTGATAGGCACAGAGCACTGCCAGGTCCTGCACTCTTGGGGCCGAAACCATATCACCAAGGTCCAGGATCGCGGTGAGCCTGGTCCCACTCTCACCATCAACCATGATGTTGTACGGATTCATGTCGTTATGAATGACTTGCTTTGGCAAAAGCTTGAGTGCGGGTTCAGTTTCGATCCCATAACGCTTCAAGCCTTCGAGAACTCGCTCACGTTTTTCGTCGTCGTCGATGTAACTCGTCAGTGCGCTCAACTCTTTCAGGTGCTGGATGTCCCACAACAGTTTGTGATTCATCTGGGGATGATTAAAACCTTTCAGCGCAATATCCAGATGTGCCATTGCCACACCTAGTGATTCAAGTAGCCTGGCGCTGCGCTGCACCTTGTAGAGTGGCGAGCCTTGTATGAAATCGATGACTCTGATGGCTTGGCTCTGTTCGGACCCGGGAATATTGCGGCGATGTACATACTCACCGTCAAGCGTCGGCCTCAACCTTGGCACCGGAACCTCTGGCCCCTTGTTCATGATGTGTAATTGAGCCTGGGTCTGGAAGTCGGTCACGCCAGGATCTTCTGATGGGTGGGTCGCCTTCAACACAAAATCACGCCCCTGGTCGGTCGAGATTTTAAAGTTCTGATCACGCTCACTTGTCAGTATCGACGCCTGGCCGTCAATGCCGAACACCGAACGGGCCAGGTACTGAGCTTGAATGGCAGACAAACCTGAGAAATGTGTGCTGAACAGATCGTTAGTCGTCACTTCGTCTTCACGCGCCGACCCGCTGGAGCGCTCTTGCTGTTCGTGCTGAGCGTGTGGATTGTGCATGAGATACCCCTGATATCTACCAGGGGAAAACGTAGACGGTATCGGCCCTACCTGAAATATCCAATCTGAAGAATCTCATAAGGCCACTGCGGCAGGACCGATTAATGTGACGTCAAGCAGTCATGCCGGCGAAGAAGCGCGAGGCATTTTCATCCAGCGTGGCGATGTCATAACCGCCCTCCTGCACCACCACGCAAGGAATCCCCAGGGCCTTGATCCGCTGCCCCAGCAAACGGAAGCCCTCATGGCTGACGGATACTTTGGACTGGGGATCGTTCTCGTAAATATCGAAGCCCAGCGAGAGTACCAACACATCCGGGCCGAACGTGCGCAATGCAGACGCGGCCTGATCCATGCAATTGAAAAAATCCGCCTCGCTGGCGCCGTGGGCCATCGGCAGGTTCAGGTTGAAGCCCTCACCGGCACCGGTTCCGGTTTCGTCGTCAAAACCGGCGACCACCGGGTAGAAGTTGGTCGGATCACCATGGATCGACACATACAACACGTCATCCCTGTCGTAAAAAATTTCCTGTATGCCCTGGCCGTGGTGCATGTCGGTATCGAGCACCGCGACTTTGGAAAACCTGCCCCTCAGCACCTGAGCGGCAATTGCCGCATTGTTGAGAAAGCAGAAGCCGCCTGCGGCCTCGGCACGGGCGTGGTGCCCCGGTGGACGGCAAAGCGCGTAAGCCGACGGGTCTCCCTCGATAACCGCGTGCGCGGCAGCCACGGCGCTCTGTGCCGACCAATAGGCGGACTGCCAGGTGTGCTCGCCGATCGGGCAACTGCCGTCAGCCAGATAGCGGGCGGTCTTGCCCAGAATCCCGCGCAGAGGGTTGCCTTCGCGAATATAGATATTGGACATGACTTCATCGCCCCAGTCTTCCGGCACTTCGTGCCACTGCTGGTAAGCGCTGCTCAGGTAGTCCAGATAGGCCTGGGTATGTACGGCGGCCAGCGGTGCCTGGCCATAATCGTCGGGCGCCAACAGCGGGTAACCCAGTTTTTCGACCATCGCCAGCAGCGGGTCGATACGCGCAGGCAACTCCTGTGGCTGACGCATCTGGCCGCGCGACAGGTAGGAACGAGGGTGGTGAAGGCGCTGTGCCGGGTGGAAAAATGTTTTCATTGTGGACCTCTCTCAAAACCCATGCGGTCAATAGCCCAGTTCAGGATTGACCCGATTGTTCAGTGCAAGCCCTTGGGCCATTCGCGACACGTTGTCGGCGACTTGCCGGGCGATGCACAGGTCGGACGCGGCAGACGCCATGTGCGGCGTCACCCAGACCCCCGGCGTGTGCCACAACAGCGAGTCGGCGGGCAAAGGCTCCTGCTCGAAGACATCCAGCAAGGCACCGCGCAGTTGCCCGCCCGCCAGTGCCTGCCGTAGGTCATCGAGGTTGAGATGCTGGCCGCGGCCGCAATTGATCAATGCGCTGCCTTTGGCCATGCACTGGAATACCTCATCGCACAACACGCCATGGGTCGCGGGGGTGAGTGGCAGCAGGTTGATCAGTACATCCAGTGCGTCGAGAAACTCACGTCGAGAGTCAGGACCGCTGAAGGTTGTCACGCCGTCGATCTCACGCGCCGTGCGGGCCCAGCCGCGCACGTCGTAGCCCGCCGCAGCAAGGCGGAGCGCCACCGGCGTGCCAATCGCGCCCAGGCCCATCACACCGACCCTGAAATCTTCAGCCTTTCGCTGCACCGGACGCTGCCAATGTTGCGCAGGATGGCCGACGATCACCTGGTCGAAGCCTCGATGGAAGTGCAGCACGCCCCAGTGCACGTACTCGCTCATGCCCAGGCTGTGGTCAGGGTCGACCACGCGGCAGACCGGCACCGCCGCATCGCGAGAGTCGTCCTGGGCCAGATGGTCGATACCCGAGCCGATCGAATGCACCAGGCGCAGGCGCGGCAAGCGCCCCAGGCTGCCGGGCGGTGGGAACCAGCACACCGCGACCTCGGCGAGCGGCGCCTGCACATCGTCTGGCCGCAGTACGTTCAAGTGCGGCGCATGGACGGCGAAAAGCGTGGCCAGCCAATCGGTCAACGCGGGGTTCTGGCAGAGCAAAACGATGCGGGCCATGGTCAGCTGCACCAGTCGGTGCGCTGCTCGTCGATCAGACTGAGCGCGGCCTGCCAGGCCAGGTCGATAATGCCATCGATGCCGTCACGGCCAAACTGCGCCGCCGTGTGTTGGCATACGGCCTCACTGGGAATGTTCAGCGCGACACCAGCTGACATCGCCTGGATCTGCGCCTGGCAGGCCCGCTCCAGAAAATAAATCTCGTGGAACGCCGCTGCTACACCCACACCGGCCGCCAGCAAACCGTGGTTACGCAGGATCATCGCCTTGTGCGACCCCAGATCGGCGACCAGGCGCGCGCGCTCCTCCAGCGAGAGCGCGATGCCTTCATAGGTGTGATACGCCAGGTTGCCGTAGAACTTCAGCGCATGCTGGGTCAGCGGCAGCAACCCGTCGCGCTGGGCCGCCACCGCCATACCGCTGGCAGTGTGGGTGTGGATGATGCAGTGCAGGTCCGGGCGCGCCTCATGGATGGCCGAGTGGATGACGAACCCGGCGGCGTTGACCTTGCCACCGTTGCAGTTGCCACCGACCACGTTGCCTTGCAGGTCGATCAGGATCAGATCGCTGGCGCGCATTCTTTCGAACGCCACACCATAGCGGTTGATCAGAAAGTGCTGCGCAGGTCCCGGTACACGCAGGGTAATGTGGGTATCGATCAGGTCGGTCATGCGGTAGTAGGCGATCAAGCGGTACAGCGCCGCCAGCTCACAGCGCGCTTGCCATTCGACCTCTGTCATGGCGAGAGGCTTGCTCATCATGCGACTCCTTGGGCAGTGGACAGAGCAGTCGGCCTGGCGTTGACGCAGCGTAGATGCGCCAGCCCCAGCACGCCGGTCAGCGACATCAGGGCCAGCACGCTGAAGAACAGCGCCAGTGGCACCCATTGCCCCGCGAATTGAGCGGCGATGAAGGTGCCGATCATGGGGGTCAGGCCTCCGGTCAAGCCGCTACCGAGTTGATAGGCAATCGAAATGCCCGAATACCGCACCCGCGCCGGGAAGGCTTCAGCCATGTAGCCGGCAATCACTGCATAGAGTGCGGCCAGCAGGATCACCGCCAGGGCAATACCGGCGGTCATGTAGAACAGGTTGCCGGTCTGTACCAGCAGGAACATCGGATATGGCACCACGATACACAGTGACGCCACCCACTTGAGGAAGCGCCCTTCACCCAAGCGTTCGGCCAGCAGTGCCGAACAGGGTTGCGAAAGGAACTGCAGGATGGTGACCACAAACAGGCAATCCAGGATCGTGGTCTTGGCGATGCCCTGATACTGAGTGACGTAGGTGATCATGAAGGTGTTGGTGAAGAAGAAGCCGCCCGAACCAATGGTGACGGCCAGCGCAGCGAACAGAATGTTCTTCCAGCCCGTGCGCAGCACCTCCATCACCGGGTTGTCAGAGGTTTGCTCGCTCTCCTTGACCTCGGCGAACTCTGGCGATTCCGGCACACCGAAGCGAATCGCCAGGCCGACGATCATCAGCACGCCGCTCATCAGGAACGGAATGCGCCAGCCCCAACTCATCAGGGCTTCCTGTTCCATTTCACTGATCAAACGAAATGCGATCAGCGCCAGCAACAGGCCGGCCGGGCTGCCCCATTGGGCGAACGAGGCAAAAAACACCTTGCGTCCCTTGGGGGCGTGCTCGCTGGCCATCAGTACCGCGCCGCCCCATTCGCCGCCGACAGAAATGCCTTGCAGCAACCGTAGCAACACCAGACCGATGGGCGCCCAGATACCTGCCTGGGCGTAAGTGGGCAACAAGCCTATACCGGTCGTCGCAACGCCCATCAGCACGATGGTCACCAGCAGCATTTTCTTGCGGCCCAGGCGATCACCCAGATGACCGAATACCATCCCGGCGAACGGCCGGGCGATGAAGCCTACAGCGAAGCTACCAAACGCGGCCATGGTGCTGAGGGCCGGGTTTTCACTGGGAAAGAACAGCTGTCCCAACACCAATGCCGCAGCGAAGGCATAGATGTAGTAGTCATAGAATTCGATGGTGGTGCCGATAAATGCGGCGGCTGCGGCACGCCGCGGCGTGGAGGTTTTGCTGGTCATCTGTGGCTCCCGGAAATCATTGTTATAGGCAGGAGATAGGTCATGCATCAGCATGAAGGTCGCACTCTCGCGGTGCATTGCTGGATGGTGCGCCACGCCCTATGCTAGGAAAAGCTTCTAATCTAAATACTCAAGTATAAGCCTGGGCAATAATGACTCTCTCATCGTCTGGTTTTCAGCGCGACCCCGAAGCCAAGCGTTTTCTCAATGATCGCCTGGACTGGAATCTGTTGCGCACCTTCCTGGTTATCGGGCAAGAGGGCAGCATTAGCCGGGCCGCCGCCCGCCTGCACTTGAGCCAACCGGCCATCAGCCAGGCGCTCAAAAGACTGGAAGAGCAACTTGCCAGTGAACTGGTGGTGCGTCGCGGGCCGCGTATCACCCTGTCCAAGGCCGGCGAGGAGGTCATGCAGATCGCTGCAGAGATTTACGCAACGGTCTCCCGCCTGGGCCCCGCGCTGGACGCACCCGCAGAGACGGTGACGGGTAAAATCAGGCTACTGTCCATCAGCCGTATCCAGTCTCGCAGCTACGATGAATTCCTGGCGCAATTCCACAATGAGTTTCCTCAAGTGGAACTGGAAGTTGATGTACTGCGCAGCTCGGATGTGATCAGTGCGCTGCTGCAAAAGACCGCGTCTTTCGGCTTGAGCCTGTGCCGTACACCGCAGCCCCGCCTCGAACAGCGGGTGATGCTTGAACAGCGGTATGCGTTTTTCTGTGGGAAGCGCCATCGGCTGTTTGGACGCAAGAACCTGACCTTGTCAGACCTGCAAAGCGAAAATTTCGTGAGCTTCACCAGTGACCAGATCGGCGGCAATTTATCGCCGCTCACGGTATTCAGGGATCAACAAGGCTTCACTGGACGCATTGTCGCCTCTTCACCCAGCCTGGATGAGATCTTGCGCCTGGTTGCCGCAGGATATGGCATTGGCTGCCTGCCAGAACACATTGTCGCTGCCGATGTGCAGGCCGATGAAATCTGGCGCCTGCCGCCCTGGGAGGGCGTCAGCGATGTGAACGTCTATTTGCTTTGGAACCGCGACCAAAAGATGACCCGCGCCGAGTCGGTCTTCCTGGAGCGTTTCGAGCAGATGCTTATGACGACGGACGTGGCGGGAAGGTTTTAAAGATTTATTCAGCCCAGAGGGACTGACATTCAATCCTTGCTCAATTTGGGTATGGCAATACGGCTACCCGCTTTGATTTCGCGCAAAGCCAGACTCGACTGAATAGACGCTATACCCACCTGGCGCCTCAGCACTTGCTCGATAAAGTCGCTATAGCTATCAAGGTCCTCCGCCAGCACTTGAAGCACGTAGTCGGCGTCGCCGGTGATCTTGTGGCAGGCCAATACCTGTGGCAACTGAGCAATCACGGCCTCGAAGGCGTCCGGCGCGTGATCGGCGTGGGTAGAAAAGCGGATGTGCACGAAGGCCATGATATCCAGCCCCAGCATTCTTCGATCAAGTGTCGCCTGATACCCCTTGATCACCCCCGCCTCTTCCATTCTCTTGCGCCGTCGCCAGCAAGGCGTGAGGCTCAACGAAAGCCGCTCACTGAGTTCGGCGTTGGAAATGCTCGCATCGTCCTGCAATAACTCAAGAATGGCCAGATCGGTCTCGTCGAGGCTGATGCGCCTGGATATATTTTTCTTCATTACGCCATTCCTGAGTTAAATCGTCCGATAAATATAGAGATTAACGCAAACAAAGCAAAGAAATCGCGTCCTGACCAGAACAGAATATTTGCACTGGCTCACATTAACGGATGCGCAGAATGTTTACAGTTTTCAGTGATTCCCACCGTCTGCACCATGGCACCGAGTTGAAGGATGGCGTGCTCAAGCCGTCATTCGAGCAGCCCAGTCGGGCCGACACCGTTCACAACCGTGTCAAGCAGGTAGGCCTTGGCCAGATAGTCGAACCGCGCGTGTTTGACCGCTCGTGTTATGTCAACGCGCACAGCGAGCGCTACGTGAGCTTTCTGGAAAGCGCCTGGTCAGAATGGTGCGCAACAGGACGCACTCATGATGCCTTGCCACTGGTATGGCCTGTACGCGATTTGGCCAACGATCAGGTGCCAACGTTTATTGACGGCAAACTCGGCTTCTATGCAATGGATGCCGGTTCACCCATCACCGCCACCACCTGGCAGGCAGTCAAGACCAGTGCCGATATCGCCCTGACAGGCCTGGCACTTATCGATGAGGGCCACGACAGTGCCTTTGCCCTTTGCCGTCCGCCGGGCCATCACGCGGCACGTGAATACATGGGGGGTTACTGCTACCTCAACAATGCGGCCATTGCTGCACAGCAGGCGATCACCCAAGGCGCCAAACGTGTCGCGGTGCTCGACGTCGATTTTCACCATGGCAACGGTACCCAGAACATTTTTTACCAGCGCAATGACGTCATGTTCGTATCGCTGCACGGCGAGCCGGTCGTGTCCTATCCCTACTATTCGGGGTTCAGCGGTGAAGTCGGCGCCGGCCATGGCGAAGGGTTCAACCTCAACTACCCGTTACCGAAAAACACCGCGTGGGAAACCTATCGCGACGCGCTGCTCCATGCCTGCAAAAAACTTCAGCAATTCGCGCCAGAAGTATTGGTGATCTCACTGGGCGTCGACACTTTCAAAGACGACCCGATCAGCCACTTCCTGTTGGAAAGCCAGGATTTCATCGGAATTGGCGAGCTGATAGCGAGCGTTGGTTGCCCCACCCTCTTCGTGATGGAAGGCGGCTACATGGTCGATGAAATCGGGATCAATGCGGTGAACGTACTGCATGGTTTCGAGAGCAAACGCGCTTAAGCACCCCGCTCTACAACGTTTAACTGGATGGATTGGAGAATAAGAAAATGACGCTATTCATAGATGTCGATGATGCCGCACGCCTGTTCGCCAAGGTCGGCATCCGCCGGGCAATCCGTGAGATGGCCACCTACATCGAAGCCGACTATTTACGCTGGGCGCAGTTTGACAAGTCGCCGCGCACGGCCAATCACTCCCCGGACGGTGTGATCGAGTTGATGCCGACCGATGATGGCAAGCAGTATTCTTTCAAGTACGTGAACGGCCATCCGGACAATGGTCAGCAGAACCTGCTGACGGTAATGGCATTCGGTCTGCTGGCCGATGTCCACAGTGGCTATCCAACGTTGCTCAGCGAGCTGACACTCACCACCGCCGTTCGCACCGCGGCAACCTCGGCATTGGTGGCGCGTGCGCTTGCCCGTCCAGGGGCCACCTCGATGGCTCTGATTGGCAATGGCGCGCAGAGCGAGTTTCAGGCGCTTGCCTTCCATGAAATGCTGGGCATCAACGAAATTCGCATCTTCGATATTGATCGCGATGCCTCACTCAAGCTGCTGCGCAATCTGGCGGCTTTCCCGACGATCAAAGTGATTCACGCCGCCTCCGTACAGGAAGCGGTCAAGGGCGCGCATATTGTCACCACCGTTACGGCCGACAAGGCCTACGCAACGATCCTGACGCCCGAGATGATCGAGCCCGGCATGCATATCAATGCCGTCGGCGGCGACTGCCCGGGCAAGACCGAACTGCACGCCGACATCCTGCGCAACGCCCGGGTCATCGTGGAGTTTGAACCACAAACACGCATTGAAGGTGACATCCAGCAACTGGAGGCTGACTCGCCCGTCGTCGAGTTTTTCCGGATTGTTCAAGGCGACGTCCTGGGACGCGAGAGCGATGAACAGGTCACGGTATTCGATTCCGTGGGCTTTGCCCTCGAGGATTTCTCGTCCCTTCGCTACCTGCAGGCGATGGCGCAAGAACACCAGGTCGGCCGGTACATCCACCTGGTGCCAACGCCTGAAAATATAAAAAACCTGTTCCAGATGCTTGATCAGCAACCGACCAAAGCCGCCCATCTGCGCACGGCCAGTTGACCTCGCGGTGACGCTCCAAGGCCTGTGCAGCGAGCCGTCACTGTCCAAATAAAACAACACCGTGACCCGCCATTGCGTCCTGACAATGGCGCTGGACAACCACTTTTCTGCCAAAACTCAAAAACATAAGATCAAGAGGTTTTGAAATGAAATCGAATTTATCAGAGCAGGTTGAACAGCCTGCGCTGCAGCGCACGCTCAACAATCGTCACATCCAATTAATGGCCATGGGAGGCGCCATTGGCACGGGTTTGTTCATGGGCTCCGGAAAGATCATCGCCCTCTCCGGCACCTCGATCATCCTCATCTACATGATCATTGGCCTGTTCGTTTACTTCGTCATGCGTGCCATGGGCGAAATGCTGCTTTCCAATTTGAATTTCAAGACCTTTGCGGATTTTGCCGGCGCCTACCTGGGGCCTCGCGCCGCATTTTTCCTCGGCTGGTCGTATTGGCTGAGCTGGAGCGTTGCAGTGATCGGCGATGCCGTCGTCGTCGGAGGGTTTTTCCAGTACTGGTTCCCCCATCTGCCTGCCTGGATACCGGCGATCGGGATGCTGGCGACACTGTTCGCCCTGAACGTGCTGACGGTCAGGCTTTTCGGTGAAGTCGAATTCTGGTTCGCGATCATCAAGATCATCGCCGTGGTGACGCTTATTGGCGTGAGCATCGTGCTGATTGCCAGCTCGTTCGTTTCCCCCAGCGGCGTTACCGCGTCCCTGGGCCACCTGGTGGATAAGCAGGCTGCATTCCCTAATGGCCTGCTTGGTTTCTTCGCCGGTTTTCAGATGGCCATCTTCTCATTTGCCGGCACTGAGCTGATCGGCACCGCGGCGGCAGAAACCCGGTCTCCGGAGCGGACCCTACCCAAAGCGATCAACTCGATTCCGCTGCGAATCATCCTGTTCTACGTGTTGGCATTGGGCTGCATTATTGCCGTGACGTCCTGGCAACAGGTGTCACCGGTTAAAAGCCCTTTTGTCGAACTTTTCCTCGTCGCAGGCTTTCCCGCAGCAGCCGGCATCGTTAACTTCGTGGTCCTGACCTCTGCCGCCTCATCGGCCAACAGTGGCGTATTCTCCTCCAGCCGCATGCTGTTCGGGCTGGCGAATCAGGACAACGCTCCGGGTATTTTTCGGCGACTGTCGGGCAACAGCGTACCCCTGCTGAGCCTGGCCTTCACGACAGTGTTGATGCTGCTGGGTGTGCTCGTGCTGTTCATCGTTCCGGAAGTCATGACAGCATTCACTATCGTGTCCACCGTGTCAGCGATTCTGGTGATCTTCACGTGGTCGACCATCCTCGCGTCCTACATTGCCTATCGCAAAAAGCGTCCTGAGCTTCACGCAAAATCGGCCTACAAGATGCCCGGCGGCGTCCCAATGGCATGGTTCTCACTGGCGTTTATGGGCTTCGTTCTGTGCCTGCTGGCCTTGAGGCCTGACACCCGCGTTGCCTTGATGGTCATGCCGGGATGGTTCATATGGCTGGCCATTGCTTATCATCTGACACGTAGCTGGAAGCCAAAAACCGCGGTTGAATCGGCAAGTCAATTCGGTTGAGCGGCTCTAACGAGGCGTCTGCGCCAATCCTGGGCAGCACCCCGCTGACCTGGCAATGCAGCTAAAGCCTGCTTGCTCGCCGTTGCGGTGTGTCGGTCAATAGATAGACTGACCGACACAGCGCAATCTCGAATATCCCTTTCCGTACATGTCTAGCGAAGTCATGACTGCTCCTTGTCTCGAAGATAGATATTCAACGGGACCAACGAAACTCACTGCTGCCGCCGATCCGTCTTGGCCAGCAAAATAGAGTTTAGCCGCAGTTATGGAAGCGACAATTTAATGCGCGGTCGCTTGCCCAACAGTCAGAACGGCCCTTGATTCCGCCAATCCGAAGCCGCTGATACTGACCGTATCCGGCAACGATCACATTAATTGTACGCCCTGTCTCGCGGGACTTTGGTCGCCCGAACGCCCTCATGGGTCGGCCAAAGGCCCATGGCATATGGCATATGGCATATGGCATATGGTGTTTTATCGCGTTGTAAACGTCGGCATGATTGAGGTCGTGCGACTTCTTCATGCCGCCATGGGAATGCAGCTGCACACCAACCGTTGCTGACTGCTTTTAGGGAGGCGCGGCAAAAAACCAAAAAAAAACTTTTCTTGGGACGAAAAAAAATGGACCTCTTTTCAGAGATCCATTTTTTAATATTTGGAGCGGGAAACGAGACTCGAACTCGCGACCCCGACCTTGGCAAGGTCGTGCTCTACCAACTGAGCTATTCCCGCGTCTTGGTGGTGCGCATTCTATAGAATTATCAGAACCCGTCAACACCTTGATTCAAAAAAGTTTTATTTCTTTTCGACCGTAGTGCGCAGGTGGGGCCAGGCGGCGCGCAGATATTGCAGCATGGACCACAGGGTCAGGCCCGCGGCGATCAGCAGCAAGGCGTAACCGGTGAGTACCCAGAACGAGAAGTCCGATGGGTTGGCCAGCAAGATGACCAGTGCGAGCATTTGCGCGGCGGTTTTCCATTTGCCCATGTTCGACACGGCGACATGGGCGCGGGCGCCGATTTCGGCCATCCACTCGCGCAGCGCCGAGACGACGATCTCGCGGCCGATGATCACCGCGGCCGGCAGGGTCAGCCACAGGTTGCCGTGTTCCTGCACCAGCAGCACCAGGGCGACCGCGACCATAAGCTTGTCGGCCACCGGGTCCAGGAATGCACCGAATGGCGTGCTCTGTTCCAGGCGGCGCGCCAGGTAGCCGTCGAGCCAGTCGGTGGCGGCCGCGAAGGCGAACACGGAACTGGAGGCCACGTAGCTCCATTCGTACGGCAAATAGAACAACAGAATGAAAATGGGAATAAGCAGAACGCGTAGAACGGTGATCAGATTAGGGATATTCATCGGCACAACTGGCTACGAGGTGGAAAGGCATTCTATTCGCTATGCAGATTCGCATAAATCAACTCAGCGAGCTTTTTACTGATACCGGGTGCTTTGGCTATTTCGTCAATGCTGGCACGGGAGAGCTCTTGCAAGCCACCAAAATGTTTGAGCAAATCGCGACGTCGCGTCGGGCCAACCCCCGCCACCCCTTCCAGGGTTGAGGTTCGCCGGGTCTTGCCACGTCGGGCGCGGTGGCCGGTGATGGCGAAACGGTGGGCTTCATCGCGGATCTGTTGGATCAGATGCAGCGCTGGCGAGTCGCCCTTCAAGGTGAACTCATGGGCGGCATCATTCAAGTACAACGTCTCGAAACCGGCCTTGCGCGTGGTGCCCTTGGCCACGCCGAGCAGGATCAGGTCGGGCACGGCCAGTTCGTTGAGCACGTCGCGGGCCATGGACAGCTGGCCTTTGCCGCCGTCCACCAGCAGGATATCCGGCAGTTTGCCCTCGCCGTCCTTCAACTTGCTGAAGCGGCGCGTCAGCGCCTGGTGCATGGCGGCGTAGTCATCGCCGGCAGTGATGCCTTCGATATTGTAGCGCCGATAATCGGACTTGATCGGACCTTCAGGCCCGAACACCACGCAGGATGCCACCGTGGCTTCGCCGCTGGAGTGGCTGATGTCGTAGCACTCAAGACGTTGCGGCGGCTCGTCCAGGTTGAGGACTTGGGCCAGGGCGTCGAAGCGTGCGGCGACGTGCTGTCGATTGGCCAGGCGCGCGCTCAGGGCCTGTTCGGCATTGGTCACGGCCATTTGCTGCCAGCGTGCACGGGTACCGCGTACGCGGTGGCTGATGTCCAGCTCGCGGCCGCGAAGTTCGTGGATCGCCTCGATCAGCGTGGGGAAGTCTTCATGCACCACGTTGACGATCAACTCCGATGGCAGGTCGCGTTCAGGGCTGCTGACGTAATACTGCCCGAGGAAGGCCGACATAACTTCGGCCACCTCCTCGTCGATGCCCGTCTGCGGGAAGAAGTTCTTGCTGCCCAACACCCGTCCGCCACGCACGCTGATCAAGTGCACACAGGCACCGCCCGGGTTGACGAAGGCGGCGATCACGTCCACGTCACCGGTGCCGCCTTCCATGCTCTGCTGATCCTGCACGCGGCGCAGCAGGGAAATCTGGTCGCGCAGTTCGGCGGCCTTTTCGAAATCCAGGCTACCAGCGGCTTGTTCCATGGCGCTGGAGAGCTCATCGGTAAGCGCATTGCTGCGGCCTTCGAGGAACATCAACGAATGGCGTACATCCTCGGCGTACTCGGCCGGTTCAACCAGGCCGACACAGGGCGCCTTGCAGCGTTTGATCTGGTACTGCAGGCACGGACGGGTGCGGTTCTTGTAGAAGCTGTCTTCGCACTGGCGCACAAAAAAGGTTTTTTGCAGCAGGCTCAGGCTTTCGCGGACCGCCCCGGCGCTGGGATAGGGCCCGAAATACTTGCCCTTTTGCTTCTTCGCGCCCCGGTGAATGCTCAGGCGCGGGAAGTGGCCATCGGACAAAAACACGTAGGGGTAGGATTTGTCATCGCGCAGCAGGATGTTGTAGGGCGGCCGCCATTCCTTGATCAGCGTCTGCTCAAGCAGCAGCGCTTCGGTTTCGTTGGCGGTGATGGTGGTTTCAACCTGGGCGATACGCGCCACCAGCGCAGCGGTCTTGGGCGCGAGACCGCTCTTGCGAAAATAGCTCGCCAGGCGATTTTTCAGGTTCTTGGCCTTGCCGACATAAAGCAGGCGCGCCTCGCTGTCGAACATGCGGTACACGCCGGGGCGGCCACTGCAGGTAGAGAGAAAGGCACTTGGATCAAACGGTGTGGTCATGTCAGGCGCTGGCGTCCACCATGCCGTGGCGCACCGCGAGCAGGGTCAATTCAACATCACTGCTGATGGCGAGCTTCTCGAAAATGCGATAACGGTAGGTGTTGACGGTCTTGGGCGACAGGCACAGCTTGTCGGAGATCGTCTGCACCTTCTGGCAACCGACGATCATCAAGGCGATCTGGATTTCCCGCTCCGACAGCGCATCAAACGGCGAATCACTGACGGGCTGGAAGGATTTAATGGCCAATTGCTGGGCGATCTGCGGGCTGATGTAACGTTGGCCGGCAAACACCAGGCGAATGGCCTGGACCATTTCGGCCAAACCTGCGCCCTTGGTCAGGTAACCGGCCGCGCCGGCCTGCAACAAGCGCGTCGGGAACGGGTCTTCTTCGCAGACGGTTACCACCACCACTTTGATGTCCGGATGACTGCGCAACAATTTGGTCGTGGCACCAAGACCGCCGATACCGGGCATCTTGACATCCATCAGCACCACATCGGGTTTCAACTCCCGGGCCTTGATCAGGGACTCTTCCCCGGACTCAGCCTGGCCGACTACTTGCAGGCCATCGATGTCAGCCAGCATTCGTGTAATGCCTGTACGAACGAGATCATGGTCATCGACTACTAGCCCCCTAATCAAGCAGACACCTCGCGATATGGTCTTATAGGTTGCTGAACACCTTAGCAAAAAACCAAGGCGCAGACCTAGCTGCAAGCGTCATATATATAGTGTTTGAACACCCAGCAACCGCGCGCCAGGCGGCAGACGGCTCTATTTGCTGGGCGAAAGGTCAGGAATTCTGGGGCCTGAGCTTGTTTTTTCCATTCTGCGCGGCTGAATGCTCGGCCAGGGTTGACGTCAATCGACGGATTGCAGCCTGGTCTTCCTTGAACATGGCGCGGTAATCGCCCAGAACCTTCTCTTCGATCTGACTGAGGTTTTCCAACTGAATCGGTGTCGCATAGCCCGTCAACACGTACAACACATCTACGCCTCTTTCAGCGACTCGTGACAAGTAGTCCGCCTTGGGGGCTCGCTCTCCACTTTCGTATTTGCCTTGTGCGTTTGCCTCAACGCCTCCTATTTCGCCAAAAACTTTTTGCGACAGGCCAAGTCGCTCTCTTTCTTGCCTCAAACGCGAACCGATTCCACTCATTTGGATGTATGATCCTATCTGGCACACCCCAAGAGGTGACACACTCACTTCTCAGTTAAACAAACTTGAACGGTTTTGAACTATGCCCGGAATCCGTACCGCTGTACAAGCCAAGGCTTGGCTGGAACATCAAGGAAAGTCAGTGCAAGCGTTCGCCCGTGAGCACGGCGTAGATCCGGCCACCACCTATCAAGTGCTCGCTGGGCGTAAAAAGGGACGGCGTGGGGAAGCCCATAAGGTAGCGGTCCTGCTGGGCATGAAAGAAGGGATCATCCTTGCTGAGGCTGATGGCCAGAGCAACGATCAGGAAATCGTCTCCTGAGTCCAGTATGCACTTATTGCTAAACGTTGCATGTTTAGCTTGAACCGCAAACACGCTCCATACGCCAGAAACAGTCTTCTTCACCGACGATACTGAGCCCCCTGCGCTGATAGAGCCTGCGCGCGGGGTTGGTCTTGAATACCGTCAAACGCAACAGGCCCAACGCCTGCGCCTTGAGCGCCATCTGCTCCAATACCCAACTGCCCGCACCGCGCCCACGAAACGCCTCGAGCAAGTGCAACTCGCGAATATAGAGCGCCCGGCTGTCGCGGCTGAGGCTGACAAACCCCATCACGGCGTCGCCGTCGCAGATCAGCCAGTTCTCCCGGCCAGCCCAGGCGACGTCGAAGCCAGCGCTGGACCACACCAAATCGTATTGCCGGTAGTAGCGACTCATCGACTCGAAGGTCAGGGTTCGTGCAAATGGGAGGTCCTGGTCGGTGGCCGCGCGCAAGTGAAACGTCATTTAGACAACCACTACCTGGCCAGCCCACACGCCGTCATCGCGATGAGCAATCACCAATGCATCACCTACCCCAGGCGCAGCGGCGAGCAAGTTGCCATCAGCGGCCCAGATAGCGCTACGCCCCGCGCAAACATAGCCACCGGATGGGCCACCATGGTTGGCCATCAACACCAGCAGGCCGTGCTCGGCTGCATAGCCCTGGAGCAGCGCGCTGTCCGTTGGGTAGCCGCCTTCGCTGATCAGCGCGCCGACGGCATAGACAGTGGCGCCCGCCTTTACCGCCAGGCGCGGATGGCTGGCGTGGGAAAAATCCGCGCACACGGCCAATGCAATGGTGTCACCGGCCCACTCAAGAGGCGCGCCGCCCTGCCCCGGGACAAACGCAACCTCTTCGCCTGGATGTAGATGTTGCTTGGTGTAGACCGCCAGGGAGCCATCCGCCCCCAGTACCAATGCGCCAATCGACACGCCGGCCTCGGGTGCCTGGCGGATCGGCATGCCTACCACCGCCGTCAGCCCCAGCTCCCTGACCGTTTCACGCAGGGGGGCCAGGACAGGGTCATCCGGCGCAATCGCCAAACCGGCAGCCAATGACGGCTCATACCCCGTCAGCGACAGCTCCGGGAACACCAGCAATTGCACACCGTGCTCGGCTGCCGCCTGCATAAAAATCAGATGCCGCTCAATATTGGCGGGCAAGTCGCCCGCGATGGAGATGGATTGAGCAGCAGCAAGGGTCAAAGTCGTCATGGTCGCGTCCAAGCAATCATCATCAAGGGTTGCAAGCATATCTCGCCCCATAGCGCTGAGTACCCGTGTGCAATAGAAATTAATGATTGAGTCCGCCCGCATGCCTCTAGTAAGCTCCCCCCATCTTTCGGAGACATGCCATGTTGCAACTCACCCACACTCAGGTTTGCCCTGCTGCCAGCGCCCCGCGCTCGGTATCGGCTAGCCGCGTGAACGGTTCGAGCGCAGCTGCCAGCTTTTATTTTGGGTATTGGTTTAGCCACTGGCGCGCCTGATACCTGAAATCGGCGCCCACTGTTCAAGGGGTCGCCTGCCAGAGAAATCTAACCCCCGGTCGGCTCCCCGACCCGGGGGTTTTGTTTTTTAAGGCCCTCATCTTTTTGCAAGACCACTTAAAGGACATACGACATGAATTACGCCACCTATTACCGCTACGACATGTGCACCGCATGGCGATTTAGCCAGCTCCGCTCGGGACAGCCTGCCGCCTCCGATCGGTCACCTATTGGTGGCAAGCCAACACACGTAGCCAACCCGGCCAATTGTCGAACACCCCAGTAGGGCCAGGCGCGCGGGACCGAACCGCCGCTTGCCCAGGAAGCCTTGAATATGAACTCCGCCACCGCCGCTCTGCCGATCCGCACCCTGACCAGCGCCAATGAAGCCCTGACCCAGCGCCTGCCCAGTGCCCTTGAGCTCAAGCATCAGTTGCCCCTCAGCCCGTTCCTCAACGAACAAGTCCATGCCCATCGCCAAGCCGTGCGTGCCATCCTCAATGGCGAAGATTCGCGTTTGCTGGTGATCGTCGGACCGTGCTCGATCCACGACCCGGAATCGGCCATGGAATACGCGCGCAACCTGAAGAAGCTCGCGCTTGAAGTCAGCGACCAGATGCTCCTGGTGATCCGTGCCTATGTCGAAAAACCGCGCACCACCATCGGCTGGAAAGGCCTGGCCTACGACCCGCGACTGGATGGCAGCGACGACATGGCTGCCGGCCTCACCCTGTCCCGTGAGCTGATGCGCGAAATGCTGCGCCTGGGCCTGCCGGTCGCCACTGAGCTGCTGCAACCCATGGCCGCCGGCTACTTCGATGACTTGCTCAGCTGGGTTGCGATTGGTGCGCGCACTACCGAATCGCAAATCCACCGCGAAATGGCCAGCGGCCTGGGCGTGCCCGTGGGCTTCAAGAACGGCACCGATGGCGGCGTGGCCATTGCCTGTGACGCGATGCGTTCGGCCGCCCACCCGCATCGCCACTTCGGCGTCGACAGCCAGGGCCACCCGGCGATCATCCAGACCCCGGGCAACCCGGACACCCATCTGGTGCTGCGCGGCGGTCACCGTGGGCCGAACTATGACGCGCAACAGGTGGCGCAGGTCAGGCACGACCTGGCCAAGTCCAAGGTAGCAGCGCGCATCATGGTTGATTGCAGCCATGCCAACAGTGGCAAAGACCCGCTGCGTCAACCGGCGGTTTTCAACGAGGTATTGGAGCAACGGCTACAGGGTGACGTGGCGCTGATAGGCATGATGCTCGAAAGTCATCTGTTCGAAGGCTGCCAACCGTTGAGCGCATCCATGAAGTACGGCGTGTCGGTGACCGATGGTTGCCTGGGTTGGAACGCCACCGAACAAGTGTTGCGCAGTGCGGCCGAGCGCTTGCGGGAACAGCACAAACCAACTGACTGATGAAGATCAAAATGTGGGAGCGGGCTTGCTCGCGAAAGCGGTGTATCAGTGACGGATGTACTGGCTGACCCACCGCTTTCGCGAGCCAGCCCGCTCCCACATTTGAACGGTGTGCGATTCAGTACAAAACTTCTGCACCCGAAGATTCGTGACCTGCGGTAAAGAGTCCTTTTCGGATTCGACGGTTTTTCCGAAGGAACGACGGGCGGATACTCGACTCCATTGCTCACACCCCTTCAGGAGTTACTGATGTCTATCCCAACGCAAAACGTTCCGGCCTTCGGCCTTGGCACCTTCCGCCTGCAAGGCCAGGTGGTGATCGATTCCGTCAGCACCGGCCTGGAACTGGGCTATCGCGCCATCGATACCGCGCAGATCTACGAGAACGAAGCCGAGGTGGGCCAAGCGATTGCAGACAGCGGCATCCCGCGCGATGAGCTATTTATCACCAGCAAGATCTGGATCGCCCATTTCGCCGAAGGCCAGTTGATTCCCAGCCTGCGCGAAAGCTTGCGCAAACTGAAAACCGACTATCTGGACCTGACCTTGATCCACTGGCCATCGCCGGAAGGCCAGGTGCCTGTCGCCGAATTCATGGGCCAACTGCTGGAAGCCAAGCGCCTGGGCCTGACCCGCCAGATCGGCATTTCCAATTTCACCGTCGACCTGATGAAGCAAGCGATCACTGCCGTTGGGGCCGAGAACATCGCCACCAACCAGATCGAACTGCACCCCTACCTGCAAAATCGCACGGTAGTGGAGTTCGCCACCGCCAACGGTATCCAGATCACTTCCTACATGACATTGGCCTACGGCGAGGTGCTCAAAGACCCGGTAATCCAGCAGATCGCCGCGGGCCATCAGGCGACCCCGGCACAAGTGGCCCTGGCGTGGGCCATGCAGCTAGGTTATGCGGTCATCCCGTCGTCGACTAAACGCGCCAACCTGGAAAGCAACCTCAAGGCGCTGCAACTGACCTTGAGCGCTGCCGACATGCAGCAGCTTGCCGAGCTGGATCGCGGCCATCGCCTGACCAGTCCAAAGGGTATCGCACCGAAGTGGGATTAAACCCCTGGCATGGGCGTGCGTGATAATTCCCGCAGCCAAGGCAGCACCCGCAGGCCGGTAGTGGCTGCGGGTGGGTCGATGATGTCCATGAAGTGTTCAAGGTTGACGTTGTCCGGCACGCCGGGCAGGCGCACCCGAACCCCCGGCATTGCGTCGGCGTGCGTGTCAGGATTCGGGCTCAGTTCCCGGTGGTCGTAGATCAGCACATGATGCGCCTGGGGCTGCGGCCCGCAGGTGTGAACCGCAAGCGCCGCATTAATGATCAGCACGTCAAAAGGCTGTGCCGGGATGGCGGTGAGCAGTTGCACCTCTTCGAAGGTTTGCACCGGAACGATCCGGTAGTACCCCAGCTGGTTGAGCATTTTTTCGATGTGCAGACGTTGCAGGTGCTGTTCATCGGCAATCAGGATGGTCAGTGCTTTGTTTGGCATGGCGAATCCCTGGGCAGGCATTACTCGTCGGTGAGCGCGGCCCATTTTCCAGACATACCCCGAAGACAAAATCAGGCTTGTTCCCGATCCATGTAGGAGTTCTCCCAAATCCGCTGAATGGCTACCCACATGGGCATAGGTATCTACACAACTTTGGCTCGCAGCTGAAACCCAGTGAACAGGGGCTTCTGTGGCGAGCGGGCTTGCCCCGCGTTGGGCTGCGAAGCAGCCCCAATGAAGACGAACGCGGAGTATCAGACTGTCCTCTGCGCCTGGTTTTGGGGCTGCTGCGCAGCCCAACGCGGGGCAAGCCCGCTCGCCACAGGGAAATTCGCCAGCCTTTGAAAGTTGTGTAGATACCCATGCACATAGGTCAAGCCAGCTTGCTGTACTGGCTCAGGCTATGGCGCAAATCGTCGATCGCTGTGCATAGCGCCTCAACCGCAACCGCCACTGCATCGCGGTCAGCGTTTTCACACACGCTTTCCAAGGCTTCGCAGCAGTTCATCAGCGCCTGGGCCTTGACCATGCGAGCCCCGCCTTTAACGCGATGAGCCAAGTCATGCAACGTGGCGAAATCCGCGTGTTGTCGCAGCGCCAGCAGCCGCGAGCGATCCTCTGCGAGACTACTGAGCAGAGGCATCAACAGCTCGTTGAGGGCGCTCGTGTCGCCGCCTGTCAACGAGGTCAGCGTGCTTAAATCACACACCGGTTCGCGCTCATCCCTTACGATTGCTGAGGTGCGCGATGCCAACGCCGCGCGCAAATCATCAAGCCCGGTCGGCTTGAACAGACAACCGTCCATGCCCGCCTGCCGGCAGCGCTCGGTCTCCTCCGGCTGGGCGTTGGCGGTGAACCCCAAGATCAGGCACGGTGCCAGGCCACGCTGGCGCTCCTGGGCTCGGATATTACGTGCCAATGTGTAGCCATCCATGACCGGCATGTTACTGTCGGTGATCACGCCATCAAATTTCCCATCCAGCCACAGTGCATAGCCCTCAGCGCCATCTTCAGCAGTAACGATGTGGTGCTCCAGGAAGCCCAGCTGTCGAGAAAGCAGCAAGCGGTTTGCCGGGTAGTCATCCACCACCAGCAGGTTCAATGCCTGCGTCGTCGGGACAGGTTCGCCGGCTAAGGACGCCGATGCTGCTGGCGTAGTCAACGCCAGCGCCAAGGTCACGTCCACCCGCGTCCCCTTGCCCAGCACACTGCTCAAGTGCAGACGACCCCCCATCATTTCGCACAGGTTGCGGCTGATCACCAATCCGAGGCCGGACCCAGTGCGCGCCGACTGGTCGTTATTGCTGCCCTGGATAAAAGGGTTGAACAAACGCTGCTGGTCTTCGGCACTGATGCCAACCCCCGTGTCCTCCACATACAGCTGCAGGTTCAAATGATCGTCGGCCATGGCCGGCCGGCACTGGGCACCCAAGCGCACCTGGCCGCTCGCGGTAAACTTGATGGCATTGCCCAGCAAATTGGAAACCACTTGCTTGAAGCGCAAAGGGTCTATGAGCACCTGTCGGTCAGTCGTCGGGGCGAGCTCGACTTGCAATTGCAAACCCTTGTCCCGCGCCAACCCCTCAAACACGCGCGCTACGGAGGCCAACAATTCGTGAAGGTTGGCCGGCGCCAGGGTCAAGGACAAGTGGCCGGATTCTATCCGTGCGATGTCCAGAATATCGCCAATCAGCTCCAACAGGCTTCGGGACGCCATCGAGGCCACCTCCAGCGCGTCCTGATCAACCCGGCCCTGCTCGGCGTTTTTCTGGGCCAGTTCGATCATGCCAATCACCGCATTCATGGGCGTGCGGATTTCATGGCTCATCGTGGCCAGGAACGTGGTCTTGGCACGGTTGGCGGCGTCGGCCTCCTCCTTGGCCTCCTGTAGCTGGCCCAGCAGGCGCTGGCGTTCGCTGACATCCACCCAGCCGGCAATCATGCCCACGACTTTTCCGTGACTGTCGCGGTGTGGCAGCATCCATTGGTAGATGGTCAACACACCACCGCCGGGAACCTTGAGTACCCGATCCCGGATCTGCGGCTCGCCCAGCTCCATCACATTCAAGTAATCAGCATGGTACGACTGCGCCTGGGGCGGGTTGCCGGTGTCGGTTTGGACCACCGTCTTGCCAATCACGTCCTCCAGCTTGAAACCAAACACGTCAAGGTAAGCGTTGTTGCAAGCCATTAACCTGCCCTGGCGATCACGCACGTAAATCGGGTGCGGCGTGCCGTCGATCAGCTCGCTCATAAACCGCATCTGGTCGCTCAAGGCGCGTTCTGCCTGCGCGCGCCTGCGAATCAGGTTGCGCAGGTAAAGCACCCAGCCCAGGGTAATCAGCAGCAGCAACGCGGCCAGGCCAAATCCCTGGATGATCACGCTGCGATGACTGATCCAGTAGCTGTCTTCGATAATTATCTCACTGCGCCAACGGTTGGTCAGTTCGTCCATTTCTTCAGGCGTGATACTTAACAGCGCCTTTTCGAGGATCGAATACAGCTCCAGCTGGCTGCGGTTGACGCCAAAAGCAATCCGCGCCGGTTCCGTACCGACCGTGCTGGTGATACGCAAGCGATCTCTGAAATGGCGCGCAATCATGTAGCGTGCACTGATCAGCGAAATAACGGTTGCATCGGCACCGCCCTTGGCGACCAGATCCAGGGCCTGCTCCGGGTTCTCGACGTTAAAACAGTCAATGCCTGGATAGTCCCGGGCAATTTGCGCGGCGAGGCTGTTGCCGCCGATAAATGCCAGGCGTTTGCCGGGCATGTCCTCCAGTGTCACCAGGCTTTCGTCACCGGCGCGCGCCACCAGCACATAGGGATTGGACAGGTAGGGCCGAGTAAAACGCAGCTTTTCAGAGCGTTCAACGCTGGGCGTGATCACTGCCAGTATGTCCACTGCTCCGTTGCTGACTTCGTCAATCTGCCGAGGCAACGAACTGCCTTGCAGCACTTCGAATTTCAAGCCCGTGCGCAGGCTGACCCGCGACAGGACCTCCTCGCTCAACCCCACGAACTGCCCCTGCTCGTTGAAAAATGACAGGGGCACGAACTTGTCGAGCGCCGCCACTTTCACCAGGGGATGTTTCTCCAGCCAGCGCCGCTCATTCTCACTCAGACGCAACCGGTCGGCGGCCAGGAAACCGCTGTCGCCGGCACTCCAGCGGCGCAGGATCTCCATCTGCTGGCCGGCCGGGATAACGGCCAGCGCGGCATTGATGATCTTCAGCAGGCGAATATTGTCCTCGGTGAAGGCAAACCCGAACGGGTTGACTTCCAGCGCGGAAAAGTCTGCCATGCGGACATTATTGAGATGATTCTTGTTGATCAGGTAGCGGGCACTGATGGCATCACCCAGATACACATCGGCTTGGCCGAACGCCACGGAGCCAATGGCCTGGTGGGTCGAGCCATATAGCAGCAGTTGCGCCTTCGGATAAAAGGCCTGGACCGCATCCGGCTGCATATAGTGATAGAGCATCGCAACCCGCTTGCCGGCCAGGTCGGCGCTCAATGAATGGCTATCACCCGCGCGGGTCACCAACACCGGTTGATCGTTGGCATAGGAGCGCGACAGTACCAGGTCCTTATCGGCCGCCTCATAGCCATTGGCCGAGCCGACCAGATCTACCTCGCCCCGCTTGAGTGCTTCGATCACTTCATCGCGGGTGTCGTAGCGTCGAACCTCGATAGGGATGTTTAAGATAAGGCTGATCAGCCACGCATAGTCAGCGGTGATCCCTTCAAAATCGTTGTCGTTGCTCAGGTCGAAAGGCGCGTAGTCC
This sequence comes from Pseudomonas sp. SWRI18, assembly GCF_014268345.1. Lineage (NCBI taxonomy): Bacteria > Pseudomonadati > Pseudomonadota > Gammaproteobacteria > Pseudomonadales > Pseudomonadaceae > Pseudomonas > Pseudomonas sp. SWRI18. The sequence continues at coordinate 68,148 of NZ_JACCQQ010000007.1, read as the reverse complement.
GGCGCCGACACGCCCATCAGCAATACGCGTCGCTCGCGCAGCCAGCGCCAGTCACTTTCATCAAGCTCCAGGCGCGGGTTTTCAAGGGTGGAGTGGCCGAAGAGCCGCAGGGGATGTGGCTCATCCAGGGCCATCGCTGCACCGGACAGCAGCCCCGTCAGCAGGATGACCGTGGATATCAACAGCCGCATGGTGTTCATTTCAGATCAGGTGATTGCGCTGAGCGAACTTGGACAGGTGCACCACCGAGGACATACGCAATTTCTCTTTGAGTCGTGTCTTGTAGGTGCTGATGGTCTTGTGGCTCAGCAACATATCTTCGGCGATTTCCTTGTTGCCCAGGCCCAGCGCCAGCTTCTGCAGCACCGTCAATTCGCGGTCGGACAGCGCGTCCACCAGTTCCTGTTCGGTCGTCTGCAAATCGTCACGGCGTACTGAACTGGTGGCCACACTGGGGAAGCAACTGTAGCCCGACCTGATCGCCCTGATCGCCTTTTGCAGTTCATCGAGCTCACCTGTCTTGTTGACAAAGCCCATGGCCCCCGCACGCATGCAGCGCGTGGAGAAGAACACCGCCAGGTACGAAGTCAGCACCAGGATCTTGCAAGGCAGTTCCAGCGCCTTGATCCGGCTGATCACTTCAAGCCCGCCGAGCTTGGGCATTGCCAGATCCAGGATGACCAGATCCGGACGCTCCTCTCGCGCAAGTTGCATGGCGTCGGCGCCGTTGCCCGCTTCAAGAATTTCATTGAAGCCTTCCTGCTTGAGCAGGTACTTCACGGTGGCGCGTATAAAAGGGTGATCGTCAACAATTAACGCTTTGCTCATAAGACTCCCCCGAGGGATCAGTACGCTTACATATCACACGGGACCTATCTACCTGTGAGAAGTAACAGTTCCGATAAACGGTGCTGATTACTCTGCATGGCACTTCAGGCAGTACAGACCCCTCCTTTTGATAAAGCACGGTAAACACGTAGAGCTACGCCCTTGTTCCTGAGGCGCAAGCGCGAAACCTTAACAATGGTTTGCCTTATTAAATGAAGGGATAGTCTCGATTGCTTGTAGGACTTTTCCTCGTAAAAGCATAGTCGGCTTTGCGTCGACGAAAGCCCGACAGCCTAGACTGGCGGGCCCCCGGTTATTGCCAGCCAAACTTACGGATGTAGTAACCCTTCACCGCCTGGGTCAAGCCCATATAGGCCAGCAGGATCACCGGCAGGAACACGAAGTACAGCGATGGCAGCGCCTGCAACTTGAAGTAGTGCGCCAGCGGCCCCATCGGCAGGAAAATCCCCACCGCCATAATCACTCCGGTCATCACCATCAACGGCATTGCCGCACGGCTTTGCAGGAAGGGGATTTTCGGCGTGCGGATCATGTGCACGATCAGCGTCTGGGTCAGCAGCCCCACCACGAACCAGCCGGACTGGAACAAGGTCTGGTGGTCGGGCGTGTTGGCATCGAAGACGAACCACATGAGCAAAAACGTGGTGATGTCGAAGATCGAACTGATCGGCCCGAAAAACAGCATGAAACGTCCTACATCCCCCGGTTGCCAGCGTTGGGGCTTGCTGAGCATTTCGGCATCGACGTTATCGAACGGGATCGCAATCTGTGAAATGTCGTACAGCAGGTTCTGCACCAGCAGATGCATCGGCAGCATCGGCAGGAACGGGATAAACGCACTGGCCACCAGTACCGAGAACACATTGCCGAAGTTGGAGCTGGCGGTCATCTTGATGTACTTGAGCATATTGGCGAAGGTACGTCGGCCTTCCAGCACGCCCTCCTCCAGGATCATCAGGCTCTTTTCCAAGAGGATGATGTCAGCGGCCTCCTTGGCGATATCCACCGCACTGTCCACCGAAATGCCGATATCCGCCGTACGCAGCGCCGGCGCGTCGTTGATGCCATCACCCATAAAGCCCACCACGTGCCCGTTGGCCTTGAGCAGCCGCACGATGCGTTCCTTGTGGGACGGCGTCAGCCTGGCGAACACATTGGTGGTCTCCACGGCCTTGGCCAGCTCGGCGTCGGTCATGTCTTCTATATCGTTGCCCATCAGCAGGCCCTGTTGCTCGAGGCCCACTTCACGGCAGATCTTTGCGGTGACCAGTTCGTTGTCGCCGGTCAGCACTTTTACCGCGACACCGTGGGCTTTGAGGGCCTTGAGGGCCGGCGCGGTGCTTTCCTTCGGCGGGTCGAGGAAGGCCACGTAGCCGATCAACGTGAGGTTTTTCTCATCCGCCAGGCTGTAGGTGTCGCGCCCCGGTGCCATCGGTTGCGCGGCCACGGCGACTACACGCAAGCCTTCTTCGTTGAAGGCGGCGGTGACCTGGCGAATACGCGCCAACAGGTCGTCGCTCAGCGCTTCATTGACGTCGCCATGACGCACGTTGTTGCACACCGCCAGGACTTCCTCCACGGCCCCCTTGCAGATCAGCAGGTGCGGCTGCCCCTGCTCGGCCACCACCACCGACATGCGGCGGCGATTGAAGTCGAACGGGATCTCATCGACCTTGTGAAACGCCGTGCCGACCTTCAGCTCGCGATGCACCTCCACGTGCTCCAGCACCGCCACATCCAGCAAGTTTTTCAGGCCGGTCTGGTAGTAACTGTTGAGGTAGGCCATTTCCAGCACATCGTCGGACTCTGCGCCCCACACGTCCACATGGCGTGCCAGGAAAATCCGGTCCTGGGTCAGCGTGCCGGTCTTGTCGGTGCAGAGCACGTCCATGGCGCCGAAGTTCTGGATCGCATCCAGGCGCTTGACGATGACTTTTTTGCGCGAGAGAAACACGGCGCCCTTGGCCAGGGTGGACGTGACGATCATCGGCAGCATTTCCGGGGTCAGGCCCACGGCAATCGACAGCGCGAACAGCAGGGCCTCGGTCCAGTCGCCCTTGGTGAAACCGTTGATAAACAGCACCAACGGCGCCATCACGAACATGAAGCGGATCAGCAACCAACTGACCTTGTTGACGCCCTGCTGGAACGAGGTGGTCGCGCGGTCGGTAGCCGTGACGCGTTGTGCCAACGCGCCGAAGTAGGTGCTATTACCGGTGGTCAGGATCACCGCCGTCGCCGCGCCGGACACCACGTTGGTGCCCATGAACAGGATGTTTTCCAGGTCCAGCGGGTTGCGGGTGTTGGCGTCCTGTTGCTCGGCGAACTTCTCCACGGGCATCGATTCCCCGGTCATCGCCGCCTGGCTCACGAACAGGTCCTTGGCACTGAGCACGCGGCAATCAGCGGGGATCATATCCCCAGCCGACAGCACGATGAGGTCGCCCGGCACCAGTTGCTTGATCGGCAATTCGGCGCGTTTGGCTTCGTCCCGGCGCAGCACCGTGGCGGTATTGCTCACCATTGCCTTGAGGGCATCGGCGGCCTTGTTGGACTTGGCCTCCTGCCAGAAACGCAGCAACGTCGACAGCACCACCATGGAGAAAATCACCGTGGCGGCCTTCATGTCTTCGGTCAGCCAGGAGATCACCGCCAGCAGCGTCAGCAGCAGGTTGAACGGGTTTTTGTAGCAATGCCAGAGGTGCACCCACCAGGGCAGCGCCTGCTCATGCTCGACTTCGTTCAGACCGTACTGCACGCGCAGTGCGTCGGCTTCCTGGGTGTTCAGACCCTCGCCATGGCTGCCCAGCGTGCCGAGCAATTGCACGGCACTGGTGTTGGCCGCAGCGACCAGGGTCTGCGCCAGGGTCGGCGGGACTTCGCGGCTGACGCTGGCGTCGGTCACGGTTTCAAGCATCGCCAGGCGGCGGAAATGCCGGGCGATGTGCCGGGTCCGCAGGAAGCCGGCAAAGAACTCTTTCAGGACAGTGAGGTTCATGGTGTTACTCCTGCGCGAGGAAAACCGTCGTGCAGGTACGGCCGTCTGCACCGCGCCCGTTTCATAGGCACAGTCAGCTTGGCCCGCCTGCTGCAAAAGGCAGGCGCGTCCGTAGCATCCCGAGGTCAGTCAGGTGCTGGTCAGCGTCGATGAGAGGGATTCGGGGCAACGGCCAGGACTGGTCGCTGCCGGGATGCCGCTTCTCGCTTTTTATTGGCGAGACAACGGCATCGAAAGCATGCTCGTTACCTTGCCAAGTACGTGCCGGTTACCAGAACCGGCCGACTACTGTCACTCGAACAAGTACCCACTGAGGGTCTCCGCAATTGATGAAAACGCGCGAAGCTTACGCCCCGACCAAACCGTAGGAAAGTGCTCGCGTGGGGAATAAGAGGATTCTTCAGGATGGGTTCAGGAAGCGCTTATTGGAACCCTTGTGGGAGCTGGCTTGCCTGCGATGGTCATGGATACCTCCACAGCTTTCAACGGCTAACAGATCTCTCTGTGGCGAGCGAGCTTGTCCCGCGTTGGGCTGCGAAGCAGCCCAACGCGGGACAAGCCCGCTCGCCACAACGGCCCATTCACTGGAGTTTCAGGGTCGAGCCAAAATTGTGTAGATACCTGTGCTGCGATGGCATCAACTCGGTATGCCTGATGTACCGAGCTGTCTGCATCGCAGGCAAGCCAGCTCCCACAGGGGACGATGTACATTCGTGACTATGCGGTTGCAGGTCGATCACGCCCAACCAACGCCAGGTACTCATCAACCCGGCCACCCGCCAGCGCCTTCACCTGAATCGACACCCTGTTCACCTGCCGCCCCATCGCAATGCCCTCACGAATGCGCACCTGCACATACCCAATCCTGGGCCAAAAGCGTTCGGCCCTGGTATTGCCGATGACCACCGTCAACCGAAACCATTGAGCGCCATTGCGCACAGCCCACACCTCAAGGCCCGCATGCAGCCGTTGCGCCAGCCCTGAGCCATGCAGACACGCATCCACCAGCAACAGCCCGATATGCCAGACGCCGACAGCCAACAAATCCGCCGCAATGTTCACCAACGCGACCAACCGCTCTTCAGCATCGCGGTAACCCAGCCAATACTTCCGGCGGCAGGTCCACCCGTCGGGCAATGGCTCGTGCAATTCTTCGTGCGCTTGCGTCGGCGTGGCCGGCTCACCATTGACCGCGATGAAATAATCCGGCGCCCGCTCAAAAAACCGCTGCAGCTCGGCCTCATCACTGGAGGCCAACTCAACCACCTGAATGCCCGCCACGGAGCACCCCGGCAACATGTGTGAATCAACGTCCATGTCTACCTGCCTTCAATCGTCCCGCGTCAGCACTTCCAGCAACTCAATCTCGAAGCGCAAATTGCTGTTGGGCTTGATATGCGCGCCCATCGACCGCTCTCCATAGGCCAGGTGCGCCGGCACGAACAGGCTGCGCACCCCGCCGACCTGCATGCCCATCAGGCCTTGGTCCCAGCCTTTGATCACCCGGCCGGTGCCAATCACGCACTGAAACGGCTTGCCGCGTTCCCAGGAAGAATCGAACACCGTGCCGTCTTCCAGGGTGCCGGTGTATTGGGTGGTGATCAGCGCACCCTTGACCACGGTTTTGCCGGTGCCGGGACGGATGTCGGTTATTTGGAGTTCGTTGTTGCTCATTGGATTCTCATTGAATGCTTGGGTATATACACATCTTTTTCAGGTCGCACGCGCAACATGTAGTGAGCGGGCTTGCCCCGCGCTGGGTCACGAAGCGACCCCAATAAAGACATCGCCGAATCGCAGGATAAACCCATGTGGCCTGGTTTGGGGCCGCTTCGCGACCCAGCGCGGGGCAAGCCCGCTCACTACAATAATGTTGTATAGATACCTATGTGTTGGATGCACAAAGCCTTGAAGGCTTCCCGGAATCAGGTGCGTTTGACAAGTGCCGACGCTGTCGAATCACTGACATTTCGCTTTAACTTGCAGGACGTTTCCGAGAGAATCCCAACCGCTTGCGCCGCTCGAATCGCGTGGCTAGTCTTCGTCGGTCACTGCCAATTCAGTGACCGGGTTTAGCAGCCCGCCGATGTGACTAGGCGCAAAGCGCCACCTTTTGCAGGGCGCTTTTTTTCGGCCCGCGCTTCATGGTGGCCGTGCGCAGGGCACCCTCGGGTGCACCGGGTTCCTAGTCACCGGTCTGCTAACCTGCGCGTGGCCGCCACCCTTCATCGTTTAGCAGCGATCGTGACGGCTCCTTCCTGACTAGAGGAGCTTCAAGATGGACAACCTTGTCCCCGCACCACCCGCCTCAGAGCCGCACTTTTTCACCACCACCCCAGACCTCAGCTTCGAAGACGCCCTGGCCCACGCCAGCAGCGTGTTGCGTTGCGCGGCCGTTGCCGCACAGACCGCGGGGGATCAATTGGACGGTACTTCACGCACGCTGGTGCTTTCGGTCATGCATCTGGTGGCCATGGCCAGTGTGATGGTGGACCGGTCGCTGGAGTGCATGCAGCCGAGCTGAGCAAGTCGCGGCAAGAGGCCTGGGCTTCTTGCCGCGAATAAATGTAGCCGATTGAAGTGAATGCCTGCACTGCACCTACGACAGAACACGACTTTCCTCTATCAAAAATCACCCCCAGCTTATTTCACCCTGAATGTAAGCGCGCGCAACCTACCAGGAGCCCATTAAATCTGAACAAGGAATATCAGAATGACCATCGGTTCCGGCTTCAATTACCCCGCAGACATCGTTCAACGTCCGCATCGAGAAAAGCGCTCTACCAAGAATAAATGGCGAGCGAGGTTCCCCAACCCGCCCGATTTATGCTTTGACTACCGCGCCTTGGTTGAACAACTTAACGGCGTTGCCCGAGCCACCGAAACGGACCATAAAATATGTATTATCGGTGCGGGCATAACAGGACTGACAGCGGCACGTGAACTTTACAGGTGTGGTTTCACGAATATCACGCTACTTGAAAAATCCAAACGCATTGGCGGCAGGCACTTAACTGCTCTCGGAACGAGCAATACCCACTCTGTCGGCAGACCGCCTTTCGAGATGGGTGCAATGAGGATGCCGTTCTTCAATAAATCCACCGAACATCCTGAGGATGGGCGATCGCTCATGGCCTATTACGCCAGCATCTTCGAATTACGCCATTCAGACTTCCCAAATCCGGGCAGCGCTGCTGTGCGCTCAACCGGCATATACCTACGAGAGGGGAGCATCGATGACAGCGCAGAACCGACCATGCTCATCTGGAAAAACACCGATGGAAAAACACCGCCGCCGGGTCGAACACTGGGTAATGTTTTTGCCAAATGGAAGACGTTCGCCGAACGCATGACCCTGAGCATATCCGAACATTACGGTTCTGAGCACTGGGAGGAGATGTGGGCAGCCATCGTTAGAAAATATGAAGGCATTTCATTTCGCGACTTGGTAAAAATGCCAAGCATTGATAACTGGCGTTCAAGTGACCCAGGAAACTTTGGGGGCATGGGCATGACTGCGCAAGAGTCGGCTGTTTTCTACTCCATTGGAATCGGTGATGGCAGCTGGGGAGCATTTTATGATGTTTGCTCACTGTACCCGCTCAGAACTGCGATATTTGGATTCAGCAGCCATTTGCAGTTGATTCACGGACGTGTCGACGCAGAGGGTACGCCTATGCCAGCGCCTTACTTGAATGCTGAAGAAACGGTGGATTCCAGAGGACTTAAATTCAATAAACCCACCTACATTGGCCTTGGTTCTTTGGCTGAGTCACTTCTATTCATAAAGCCAGACGAAACGCAACACTCTTTATATGACCACCTTATCAAAAGCCGCTCGGGCTTTCTGACCAGCAGCGCAGTGACAAAAATGAAAAAGCTGCGTAATGGAAAAACGCGAATTTACTATGACTGGAACACCACATCTAAAGAGGCGAGAAAAGTAGAGTCTATCGATTGCGACTCTGTAGTAATGACAGTTCCTTCATGGCTGATCGAGACACAAATATCAATTGAAGAATTTAACCAAGACATGCTCCCATTCGAGATTATAGAAGCCTATAAATCAGCCCATTGGGAAACCAGCTGCAAAGTATACGCACCGCTTAAAAAATCGTTCCTCGAACAAAACAAAAAAATACCCCAGACTATCGTCACAGATAGCTTGGTTCATGACGTATACGCTTACCGCTACAACAGCAGCAACGCCTACGACTGCATCCTACTCAGTTACACATGGGAAGATGACGCTACAAAATTATCTGTATTTAATGACGAGGACCTGGTCGATAAATGCATACACGAGCTTGACAGAATACTTTTAAAGTCCGGAAATATAAAAGAAAAGATCTCTCCTTATATCGCACGAAAGCAGGCGGTCGTTCAACGCTGGATGAATGATAAAAACTCCCTTGGCTGCGCAAAGCTCTATCGTGCGGGCACGTATTACGACGCCATGAAACTGTTGAAATACAACAGGGACTTCTCTTATAAGTCCGGACTGTACCTCTGCGGCGAATCTTTTTCCGTCGATGCCGGCTGGACTGAACCCTGCTTCAGAGGTGCAATTGATACCGTTATAAACATTTGCAACAAAACCAACGCGATTTTCAACGGCGGCTTCACTGTCCAAGACTATCCCGAATACAAAGCAGAACCTTAACAGAAACAGACTACAACATTGGGGGAACCGTCCGACTTTTATTTAAACATCTTGTCGCTTCTTATAAACATCCAACCGAATCCCGGTTGTATAACAATAAGAGGTCACCTCCATGAGCGAACCAGTAAGCCCAGCACGCGTAGCGGTCATCCAACTTGATCCACAGGTTGGCATGGCTAACCGAGCCAATAACCTGCGTCAAAGTCTTGCACTGGCGACCGAAGCCGTAAACGGCGGAGCGAACCTGATCGTGCTGCCCGAACTGACCAACAGCGGGTATTTTTTCAGCAGTCGCCAGGATGCCTTTGATCACGCGGAGTCTGTCCCGGACGGGGGGTCTGTCCAGGCGTGGATAGAGTTTGCCTGCAAGCACCAGGTGTATCTGGTGGCAGGTCTGTGTGAAATCGATGGTATGCAGCTGTTCAACACGGCCGTGCTGCTAGGTCCCGGCGGATTTATCGGCAAATATCGCAAAGCGCATTTGTGGAACCTGGAAAAGCTTTGGTTCACGCCTGGAGATACCGGCTTCCCGGTGTTTGAAACGCCAATCGGCCGTATTGGTTTGCTGATTTGTTGGGACATCTGGTTTCCGGAGGTACCGCGCATTCTCAGCCAGCAAGGCGCAGACATTATTTGCAGCCTGAATAACTGGGTGTGGACCCCGCCGCCGCTCTTCGATGAGGCGGGCAAATGCATGGCGTCCTACCTGACGATGACCGCTGCCCACGTCAATAACATATTTATCGCGGCGGCCAGTCGCATTGGCGAGGAACGAGACGCCCGTTATCTCGGATGCTCATTGATTGCCGGCACCAATGGGTGGCCAATCGGCAATGTGGCTTCGGCCAATCGTCAGGAAATCCTGTTTGCCGACATCGATATCACCAGCGCTCGCAGTGCACCGATCTGGAACAGCCTCAATGATCTGCAACGCGATCGGCGCAATGATCTTTACGATCAAATGCTCGGTTACTCCCATCACCCTGCCCTGCCTCGTTGACCGGAGGGCAAACCATGAAAACACTCTTTACCGAAACAAGACCCCGTCGTTCATGGACGGACTTCAGCGTTCTCGTAGCAGGGGTAATCAGCGTATTGCTGGTGCTTTGGGTCGCACTCAACCATGAAGGTTCCTGGCCGGGCTATGGCGAGATGGTTGCGAGCCTGCCCCACCCTGTTGCCTGGCTGCGGTGGATACTCGGGGATATCAGTGAGGTCGCTTTCTATAAGCATGAACTCGCATCACTTGGATTGCTGAGCGGCGCCTATCTGGGCTGGTGGGCGAGCAGGCGCGGTAAAGCCTGGCAGGGTTTTTCCATTTCCTACGGTACCGGACTGTGGCCTTGGCTGGTGACCAGTTCACTGCTGGGGCTACTGCTGAGTAATCTGCTCTGGGGCTGGAGCGTCACGGCGCAGACGTGGCAACCCACGTTTGCGGCGTTCGTTTCATTACCGGCAGCCATGGTGCTGATGTTCGGCGGCGGCTGGAAAGTTGCGTTAAACGGTGCAGTCTTGGGCGCATTGCTAGTGACGCCTCTGTGCTTGTTGATTGTTAACTTTGTGTGCATACCATTGGGCCTTCCAGCGGTGATCGGCAACGTCGTGGGTATGGCCGTGGGTAGCGTCCTGGCGTTTGAACTGTGTCGTCGAGTGCCCTCGTTGATACGTTCGGACTACAGCGCGCCCATCAGACCGATGCCCACCAAACCGCCCACTTACGGTATAGCCTGGAGCCTGCGCCGGGTTCTGGCTGATTTTTCCGAAGCGCCGTTTTTTGGAAACGAACTGGCCAGTCTCGGCTTGCTGGCGGGCGTGTTGCTCGCGTATGCCCTGAACCCGATCAGTCCGGCGTATGGATCAGGCTTGGTCCTGCCGCTGATAGGCGCGCAGGCGCTGACATCAGCCCTGGGCGTGGTGATCTGGCGAAAACAGTGGATCAAGCGAGGATGGTACCCGACCTATGTTCCGCTGGTGTCTGTAGTGCCTGCTACGGTATTAACGCACGGCGGTAGTTGGACGGTAATTGCCACAAGTGCACTGCTCGGCGCGCTAATCGCACCTCCACTGGCTTGTGGGATTGCGGGGCGCCTGCCTACACATTTTCATCCGTACATTGGCAATGTCACCTCAATGGCCCTGAGTACGCTCATGATAGTGCCGCTGGTGGGCTGGTTGGCGCAGTTGTAGGGCCCGTCCCACGCTGCGTTCAAGCAGCGTGGGAACCGCTTTCGGTCTCTTACAGGCGCTGGCTCTTGGCACCCCTCTCAAAATGCACCCCCCCACCCAGTGCATTCGCACCCCCACCCCGCGCAATTTCTCTGCACTATCCTGAAGCACAAATGTCGTAGCTTTCATGCGTATGCGCCCAACCCCCAGGAGAACTTATGACCCAGGATGTCCTCGCCAAGGAAACCAACCGCCGCCAACTGCAGCAGATCATCTCCGGGCTGTCCGACGGCGTGATTCTGGCCGAGGTCGATCAAACCATCCTGTGGGCCAACGAGGCCGCACTGGCCATGCACGGAGTGGGCGATGTGATGGGGCTGGGCGCCGATGGGCAGCAGTATGCCGAGCGTTTCACCCTGCGCTACCGTAACAATCACCCTCTACAGCCGGACAGTTACCCCCTTGCCCGGGCGGCGGCGGGGGATGAATTCAGCGATGTGGTGGTGGAAGTCACCCCCACTGCCGACGAAGAGAGAACCTGGGTGCACCGCCTGCGCAGCCTGGTCATCACCGACGCCAAGGGCGAGCCGGAGTTGCTGGTACTGATCCTTAGCGACGCCACCGAGTGGGCCAGTGCCGAGCAGCGTTTCGAAAAAACCTTCAACGCCAACCCGGCGCCCGCGGTGATCTGCCGCTTGAGCGACTTGCGCTACATCAAGGTCAACCAGGGCTTCCTGGAAATGACCGGCTACAACCGCGACCAAGTCATCGGTAAATCCGTCTATGAACTGGATGTGCTGGAGCAAGCCGAACGCAAGGACCTGGCCATCCAGCGCCTGAGCGAAGGCGCGACCATCCCCCAGATGCAGGCCGAGCTGCGGCTTCCCAGGGGCGGCACCAAGCTGGTGATTGTCGCCGGCCAGCCGTTGGACATGAACGAAGAGGACTGCATGCTGTTTTCCTTCATGGACCTGGAGCCACGGCGCAAAGCGGAAATTGCCCTGCGCCAGAGTGAGGAACGCTTTGCCAAGGCGTTCCGCCTGACGCCGGTGCCGACCCTGGTGTGCAGCGCCGGTAACCGGCAGGTGGTGGACGTCAACGAGGCCTTCATGAGCATCACCGGCTATATCAGCGAAGAGCTGATCGGCAAATCCATCGAAGACATCGACTTTATCGACAGCAAGTCTGCCTGCGACCAATTGTTCGCCACCCTGGAAAAGTCCGGCAACCTCGACGGCCAGGACCTCAAGGTGCGCAAGAAAGGTAACGAGGTGATCGATTGCGTGGTGTCCGCCGACACCGTGATCATCCAGGACGCGCCGTGCTACTTGCTGGTGATGATGAACATCACCGAACGCAAACGCTCGGAGCTGGAACTGGTGGCCGCCATTGAGGAAGTGATGCAGGACGCCTCGTGGTTCAGCCAGACACTCATCGAAAAACTGGCCAACGCCAAAAGCGTCAACAGCCCTAACCAGCCGAATATTGCCTTCACCGACCTCACGGCCCGCGAACGCGATGTGTTGGGTCTGATCTGTGAAGGCCTGGCCGACAAGGAAATCGCCTCGCGCCTGAAACTGGCGCCCAACACCGTGCGTAACCATGTGGCCACGGTCTACTCCAAGCTGGGGGTGCACAGCCGTAGCGCCGCCATGGTCTGGGCCCGGGAACGCGGACTGTTTGCCGGTGAAGTGCGCCTCAAAAAGCGCTCATGAAAAGTGCAAATGCACTAGTGCGGCTAGTGCGAATTCGCCTTATTGGCGCCAGAGGCAAGCAATAACCTTCAAGGGTCGAACATTCGTCCCCGAAGGAACCCACATGTTTACCCTCGCCCAACTGCGAAATTGCATCGAAGAAGGCCTGTCGCCGCTGACGTGTGAATTTACCCTGTGCCGGGACGCGTCCCTCACCCTAAAGGTCTACGATGCCGAAACCGGCCGTGTCGACCTGGTGGTGACCGGGATCAGCACCAACCGGCTGCAGACCCCGCAAGAAGTCGAAAAAATGGTGGAAGAGCTGCGTTACGAATTGCAAAGCAACACCGTGGGCAAGCTCACGCTGGATGACTGGCCTTCAGCGACGCCCCGATGAAATAGAACACCCCGCCCCCAATGATGAACGCCCCCAGCATGTAGAACATGGCCTGCGCCGGCAGGCTGGCCAGTACCAGCCCGCACAGCACCGGCCCCAGGGCGGCGCCCAGGTTGGACAGGTTCTGCGCGCCGTAGTACATGCCGCGCAGGTGGTCCGGGGCGATACGGTCGATAAACATGTACTCGGCGGGAAACACAATGATCTCCCCCACCGTGAACACCGCCATTGCCAGCACCCACCACAGCACGCTGTCGGCCAGCGCGAAACCGATGATCCCCAACATGAACATGCCCAGGCCGGCGATCAGCCACTGGCCCAGGTAGCGGTGCGAAATGCGCCGGCCAATCACGTATTGCAAGGCAATCACCAGCACCGCGTTGGTGGTAAGCACGGTGCTGATCACGGTGTAGGTGTATTCAGCCGTAGTTGTAATCACCAGGTACTGCGACAGCCAGGCGACGAACTGGCCGAACACCACGGCGCTGAGCACGCCGCCGAGGGTGAAGCAGACCAGGCGGCGGTCGCGCAGCAACACGCGGCCGACGGCGAGGAAAGGCACCGGCTTTTGCGCCGCATCGACAGTCGCCAGCATGCGGTCGCCCCACCGCCAATACAGCAGGAAAAACCCTCCCCCCAACAGCGCCGAAAGAATAAACGGCAAGCTGATATCCAGCTTGGCAATCATCGCTCCGAAAAAGGGCCCTACGGCATACCCAATGTTGGTCAGGGTGTATTTGATGGAGAACACTTCGCTGCGCGCCTCGAGGGGCAACAGGCTGGCAAACCCGGCCTTGACCGCGATGTCGATCACCGCGTAAGCCAGGTTGATCATGATCAGGCAGCCGTAGAACGCCCAGATATTCTGCGCGAGCACCGTGCCGATAAAGCCCAGCATAAACAGCACACTCAGGCCGAGCAGCAGGCGATAGCTGTTGATGCGGTCGACCAGGAATCCGCCGTACACGCTCAGTAGCGAGCCGACGATCAGCGAGCTGCCGATCACCAGGCCGACCTGGGTGATGTCGAGGGCGAAGTGGCTGGTGAGGTAGATCACCAGGTACGGAAACGTGATTGCCTTGGCCAGCGTGAGCATCAACGTGGCGCACAGCAACAGGTTAACGGTGCGGGGGTAATTTCTTATTGTGGCAAGCATCCTGCTCTCTTTTCTTTGAAGGTAACGCGGCGTTTATAAGCCGGTTACCTTACCCCAGAGCAGGCGCAACGGGCACCGTCATTTTTTGACGGGTGTGATCTCGAGAATGGTGCCGTTGGTGGTCTTGAGCAGCACGTACTTATCGCCTACCCGCGTCCATTGGCTCTCTTCCTCAGGCTGTTTGAGCCCGCGCTTTTTCCAGTCGCCGAGTGCCGATTCCTTGCGCATCAGCATGTCCGGCGCGCGGTCGCCTTCTTTCAAATCACGGGCATTGATATTCGAAGGCTGCACGGTTTCTTGAGGGGTATCGCCAGCGTGCACGATAAAGCTTGCGGTGGACAGGCCGGTGGCGACCAGCAGGCAGGCAACTAGGGATCTGGATTTCATGGGTGCTCCTTGAATGAATGGCGCGTACCCAGGTTCGGACCGCTGCCGCGCGAAATCATTCAGCCCAAGCAACAGGCGCAGTAAACGACGCACTACCTGTGTAGTGCATGGCTTGATCAAACGCGCGGCAACATGGCCATTCACTTCGCTTTCCAGGCCATCTTCATGCGCTACAGCACCTTGCTCCCCCCTGACCCCCTGATCACTGCGCTGAACGCTCGCGACACCTCGCTGGCGAGCCGCCTGACAGAAAAAATCCACAGGCTGAACACCCAGATACTGGAGGTTCTGGAACAACAACCGACCTTTACTCAGTGCGTACAGGACGCCTTCAATCAAACCTTCGCGGCGTTACCCACGCCGCTAACCATGACCAAGACCTACCTGCGTATCGACGCGGCGAGCCCGGTCGATCCGTCGGACAAACCTGCCCAGGCTTCATCGGACGACACCGAGGATACGGTCCTGGATGTACAGCCTTTGCTGCCGACCCTGATGGATGCTGTGGTTAGACGCATTGTCACCCAGACGCCGGCCAACTATGCCGGCCGCACCACCACGTTTCACCTCAGTTCCAGCGGCGAAGACAGCGCCCCTGACCTGGGCTTGACCCCAGCGGCGCTCGACGCCTTTCTCAATACTCTGGCCGGCGACCTGGCGACCCGCTTCAAGGCACACCAGGCCGCGTTCTGGAACGGCCCCGCCGAGGATGCCGATATCCGCACGTGCCAGCAGTGGCTGGGCGAAAAACGTCTTGAGCTGATGAAGGCCGAGATTGAACTGCTCAAGGTCGACGGCGTCGTCGAGGGCGCAGGCGAGCTGTTGCTGATGCAGGTCGCGCGCACGCCGGATGCGCTTTCCCGCCAGGCACTCAAAGGCGACAAGCCCTGCGCCTACGCAATCGCGGTCAGGGACAATTTGTCCAGTGATATCCCGCTGTACGGCGCCTTCGTGATCACGTCCCGCGATCACGAAACGCCACAGGTGCGCCCACAAGGCGAGGTACAAGCCCCAGCGGCCCGAGACGTGACACCCCAGGCCAATGTCGGCCCGGTGCTTTTATTCCTGCCGGCCAGCGGGTTTGAAGGGTTTGACTCGATGGCCAGCCTGGACCTGGAACTGCACCGACGCTTGAACAGCCCCCTCGAATTTTCAGACCTCCTGGCGCTGATGAACGAGAACGACCGTGCCTCCGGCTTGGCGTTTCACCAGCAGCAGAACCTCAGCGGGCAATTTCGCTATACCGAACGGCTGACGTCGATTTTCAGCGACGCCATCGATTCGCTACGCACCCGGGTCGATGAGAACTTCAGCTGGACGGTCGCCCATTACCAGCGGCACGCGAGTGACGTGGACATCACTCAATTGCCCGAGAGCCTTGACCGAACCACCACTATCACGCCCGCGTTCGACGCCGCCGGCTGGCTGGCCGCCCGGCAACGGAAAAAGGCCCGCCGGCAGCTCCAGCACTTTCTCAAGGCCGCGACCCCGGACGACAAACTGCAATGGGAGCAGGCTGTACAGGCTTACGCCGAGCACTTGCTGAGGCTGTCCGGACCAGAGGCCCTGCCATCGCTGTCGCAGTACAGCGACCCGGCGACCTTATTGGCGTACAGCAATGAACAACTGCGCCGGGTGCTTGAGGCCGAGCACGGCCTGACGGTTGACCCGGATGACATCCTCATCCACACCAAAACCTATGCCCCCCGGCTGATCGGCGGCTACGTGGCCGGTGGCAAACCTCACCCTTCGACCCCGGGCACGCCGCTGTTCACTACCCGCCAACTGACGCTGACTGAACTGGCCCTGGAAAATATCGAGTGGCTGGACCTTAACTTCACTAACTTTTCACGGTTGACCGATAAAGCACAGGCGCCCTTTACCGCGTTGACGGTCGCGCAAGTCAAAGACCTGGTGCGCACCCTCAATATCGGCGACAGCTACGAGCAATTCCTCAAGGCACGCCTGATCACCTCGCCATCGGCCCAGGCTGAGCAGCAACGCTACATGGAGGTCATGGCGCTGCAACTGCGGGTTGATGCCGTGGAGGCGAAAATCGCCGGCGACTTCCTGGCGGACCGACTGGACCGCGGGTTCAATTGGGTGATGAGTGTGCTCGCCGGGCCGACGGATGATGACAAACGTGCTCGCGTCGAAGGGCACCGGGTCGTGGTCAGTGCATTGAAGCTGCGCGGTGAACGCGTGCGCGGCGTGCTGGTGTTTTCAACCGCATCGCAGGCGGTCGCCTCGCGGGTGGTCTACACCCCCAAAAGCCCGAACGGGCGCCTGTTCCACGAGTATCCCGACGCCTCGGCCATGCACCGCAACTTCATCAACCACAGCGCCTGGCAGGACTATCTGGCAGGCCGCGTGACATTGACTGCGCAACGCAGAATTCGCGGTCTGCTCAAAGACGGCGCCAACGATCCGGTCATCGCCCTGACCCGCATCGCCGACAACATCCTTGAAGAGGCCTACCAGACCGAAGCGTCGGCGGTAATCAACGATGCGAATGCGCAGTCAACCAGCACCCATGAAGCGGACTACGAAAGCGCCACCACGCTGATAACCGCAGGCCTGGACCTTGCCACGGCGTTTTTCCCGGTGAAGGTCATGCTGCCCATCGGCCTGGCCAGGAGCAGCCTGTCGGTGATCAATGCGGTGGAAGCGGCCCAGCTCGGCGACCGTGCAAGCGCGGCGCACTACATCGTGCGCGCGTTGGGCGAGTTGGTGGGGGCGGTGCTGGATGGCGCCGTGGCCGGCGCAGGGTCGGCTCGCCCGCGTACCCCGATAAGCGCGCGCCCACGCCTTGACCCCAAGATGGCACTGAAAAAACCGCCCACAGACGTCAAGCGCCTGCAAGGTTGGGAGGCGCAGGACATTTACGTGCGGGACGTGGTGGACGCGGGCATCTACCAGGCGCCCCAGCACTTTCTCGAGGAACACGGCCGCTGGTATTCAATCGCCCGCGACAGCGACGTCCAGGTGTGGCGACTCAAGGACCCCAGGCGTGCACCCAGCGCCTATAAAGGCCAGCCACTCTATCGCAACCCGCAAGGCCTGTGGGAGATCCGCTCCCCGCACCTGGGCTTGCGCGGCGGCGCGCCCTTTGCGACCGAGCCGCAAAGAGCGCTGATGGACCTCTACCCTTACCTGGATGTGGAGCAGGCCAGGCGGGTATTGGATTCGTTCGTGTTTCCCCGGCACCGTGAGCTGGAACTGCAAACGGCGCTGGTCCAGCATCTGCGGAGGTCGCCAACCCGGCTCGATGAATTTTCACAGTACCTCATGGTGACACCGCAGCGTTTCAGGTTACGGCTGGAGGGGCGGGACCTGCCCGGTTCGCAGCCATCGGCCATAGAGCCTGTTCCGGGGCCCAGCCGCGCGCCGACCGAACCCGACCTATTGCCTGCCCCGCGACCTCCACGCCCGCCCGAGGAGCGTTTTGTCGATTGGGGGCAAAGCTTCGACGCCGCTGTGATGGAAGCCGTGGCGGGACGCCCGGGAATCTGGCGCAGGCGTGACGCGCCGCCGGGCCAGGCGTCGGTCGAATACATCCAGATGGAGGGCCGCTATTATGCGACGCTGCCGGGGAGCGAGTCCTCGGCCGTAGCCGGAGCCAGAGCCGTTATCGTACCGAACGACCGCCCCTGCTCGACGTTTGTGCAGTTCGAAGACCTCCTGCACCGCTATTTCCACGATCAACCCAGGATCGTGGAATACAACGTTTCATTGGAACGCTGGCTCATCGGCGCGCAGCTGCCGTTCCGCGCCCCCGTTGCACGCCAGCTGAGTCACATATTCCCCAGCTTTACCCCACACTCGCTGACTCGCCTCGCCGCCGTGCTGTTCAACCGCAGCAACCCCACAGGGCTCAATGCGGGCGGCTATGCCAGGCTGCTTCGCACGCTGCACGACTGGACAAGTTGGTCGGGCCGCGCAGCCGCGGCACCGGGAGGCTCGCCCTTGACCTTGGCGGCCGATCCGCTGGCGCTGCTCTCCCGCCTGCCGCAAACGCCAGACCAACGTGCCTGGCCACTGGAGCCATCGGCACAGTTCAACCTCTTAAGGTTCCGTACGGACCGTATGCCCATAACCTTGACGGCCAACGCCGCGGTGATGCCCAACGCCGCGACTGCCCGAAACCTGATGCGAGCATTGCTGGGCGACAGCCACTATCACGTGGTGGACACACGTTACCCCAGCGAGCTGCTGGTTCGACGCGAAGGGCGCCCAACCGTGTATTGGCTGACAATCATCCGAACGAATTCCGACCATGTGCTTACCCGTCACTACAACCCGCACTCCCCGACAGCTTTCAATCTGCAGCGACAGTCGGCTAACGTGCGGGCGCTGGCCCATCACGCCCGCCGGGACGGCCAATTGGTACCCTTGATAGGCGGTCTGCAACACGGCGAAGGCGCGACGGTCATCCCGTTTATCTTCCGCCCTTGACGTGCCGGTGAGCGGCGAGCGGCCTTCGTGGCCCGATTGATTGCAGGCGTGAAATTAATGCTGTATTTTTTCATGAAATTTTTAGATATTAATTTCATGACACCTACAGAAGAACTCGCCGCCCTCGCCACGCTGATCCACGACCTGCGCAAACACAAGAAACTCACCCTCGCTCAACTCGCGCAAAAAATCGAGCGTTCGGTGGGTTTTTTGTCCCAGGTGGAGCGCGGCCTGTCGCAGCCAACCGTGGCCGACCTGACCGCCATCAGCCACGCCCTCGACGTGCCCACCACTTATTTCTACAGTTTGCCCAAACCCAAGGCAGTGGACTGGGTCACCCGCCCCGACGAGCGACGCACGGTGTATTACGCCAATGGCATCACCGACATTCTCGTCTCGCCGAGCATGAACGGTGCCTTTTCGATGCTCGACAGCCTGTTGGCCCCCGGAGCCAACAGCGGCGAGCACACCATGAGCGACCGCGCCGAGCAGGCGGGTTTCGTGCTGGAGGGCGAGTTGACGCTGTGGGTGGAGGGTGAAACCGACGCCGTCACCCTCGGCCCTGGCGACAGCTTCCACCTGGCCAGCTTCGCCCATTGCCGCTACGCCAACCTGACTGACCTGCCCACCCGCGTGCTGTGGGTCTACAACTAGGAGCAACCCCCGTGAAAAACCCTTGTGCCTCGCTACTGGCCGAAGTCCGCACCTTCCGCCAGCTCCATCCCGAGGTGCGCTATGTCGACCTGATCGCCCTGGACATTCCCGGGCATTTCTACGGCAAGCGCTATCCGATCGACATGCTGGAAAAGGTCGCCGCCGGCAGCCCGTTGAAACTGCCGCAAAACGCCGTGCTACTGGGCGCCCAGGGTGGTTTGTTCAAGATTGGCGACTATTGCTTCAACGACGGTGACCCGGACGCCAACCGTCGGCTGGTGCCGGGCACGCTCAAGCCGGTGAGCTGGGAATCCCAGCCATTGGGGCAGATGCTGATCACCTCGGATGGAACCGAAACCCCCATCGAATTCGAGCCCCGCGAAGTGCTGGCCAAGGTGCTGGAACGCTTGCAGCACAAGGGCATCCACCCGGTGGTGGCGTTCGAGCTGGAGTTCTATCTGTTCGACAAAAAACTCGATAACGGCCAGCCGCAATTCGCCCGCGACCCACTGAGCGGTGATGCGGACGATCAACCCAACCTGCATATCGAACGGCTGTCACGCTTCAGCGAAGTGCTCGATGACATGGCCCGTACCGCCAAGGACCAAGGCATCGATATCACGGTGATCACCGCCGAAATCGGCCCCGGCCAGTTCGAGATCAACTTCGGCCACGACAGCGATGGCCTGCGCGCCGCCGACTGGGCAGCGCTGTTCTGTCGCAGCACTCGCGGCGTGGCGCTCAAACATGGCTACCGCGCCAGTTTCATGGCCAAGCCCTACCTGCAACACCCCGGCAGCGGCATGCATGTGCATGTGAGCCTGTACGACGGCGCGGGCAACAACCTGCTGGCGGCCCACCAGCAACAGGCGCTGCGCCATGCGGTGGCCGGTTGCCTGGAATTGCTGCCCCATTGCATGCCGATCTTCTCGCCCAACCACAACGCTTTCCGCCGCCTGGGCGCTACAGTGAATGCGGCGACCCGCGCCAGCTGGGGCTTTGAAGACCGCGACGCCTGCGTGCGCATCCCCGAGTCCGACCCGCGCAACCTGCGCATCGAACACCGCCTGGCCAGTGCCGACGCCAATCCGTACCTGGTGCTGGCCGCCATCCTGGTTGGCCTGGAACATGGCCTGCAAGCCAAGCGCGACCCCATCGCGCCGCTGAATGAAGACAGCACCAGCGGCACCGACTTCCCCTTGGAAATGCTCGACGCCGTACGCGCCATGCAGCATCAGCCGGTGTTGCGCGATAAGCTGGGCGCTGAATTTGTCGACGTGTACTGCGAGAACAAACGCCAGGACCACCTGGCCTTCCAGCAAGAGATCCATGCGCGGGAATATCGCTGGTTTCTCTGACACCCCCTATGGAATCACGATGACTGACCAAAGCGCTCCGGCCCTCAAGGAAATCTTCAACGTCGAACGCCTGCACCATATCGCCGACGAGATGACGGCGGTGTACCCGGCGTTCGACGCCAAGGGTTTCCTGCAGCACGCCAAGGCCGGGCTGGCCGAGCTGTCGGTAATGCAGCGCATGGCACGGGTCAGCGAGAGCCTGCATGCGGTGATACCGCTGGATTACGCGCAAACCCTCAAGCTGCTTTATGCGCTGGCACCCCGCCTGAACAGCGCGTTTGTCAGCCTGTTCCTGCCGCACTTCGTCGCGAGTTACGGGCGCGACGATTTCGAGCGATCCATGGCCGCGCTCAAATACTTCACCCCTTTCGGCTCCGCCGAATTTGCCATCCGCCCGTTTTTGCTGCTGGACTTGCAGCGCACCCTGGCGGTGATGCAGGCATGGTCGCTGGACGCTAACGAACACGTGCGCCGCCTCGCCAGCGAAGGCTCGCGACCGCGCTTGCCCTGGTCGTTCCGCCTGGCTCAGGTGCAGGCCAACCCTGAGCTGTGCGCCGCGATCCTGGACAATCTCAAGGCCGACCACAGCCTGTATGTGCGCAAGTCCGTGGCCAACCACCTCAACGACATCACCAAGGACCACCCGGACTGGGTGCTCAGCCTGATCGAGAGCTGGAACCTGGAGCACCCTCACACGGCCTGGATCGCCCGCCATGCACTGCGTAGCCTGATCAAGCAAGGCAACAGCCGCGCGCTGACGATCATGGGCGCCGGGGCCAGGGCCGAGGTGACGCTTCATCAGCTAAGCGTGACACCGGCGGTGATCAGCCTGGGGGAACGGATAAACCTGTCGTTCTCGCTCGAGTCCACCGCCGCCGCCCCACAGAAACTGGTGGTGGATTATGCGATCCACTATGTAAAAAGCGCCGGCCATAGCGCCGCCAAAGTCTTCAAGCTCAAGGCGTTCACGCTCGGCGCGGGCGAGCATCACAGCCTCCGGCGCGAGCAGCATATCCGCGAATTGACGACGCGCCGGCATTATCCGGGCAGGCATGTGGTAGAGGTGTTGGTGAACGGGGAGTGTTTGGGCAGCGCCGAATTCGAACTGCGAGCCTGACTCGATGCAAGCAACGCCACAATCCCAATGTGGGAGCTGGCTTGCCTGCGATAGGCATAGGTATCTACACAATTTTCGTAGGCTGGCGAATCTCCCTGTAGTGAGCGGGCTTGCCCCGCGCTGGGCTGCGAAGCGGCCCCAATGATGACACCGCCGAGTTCCAGAGGGAACCGAGCCGCCTGGTTTGGGGCCGCTTCGCAGCCCAGCGCGGGCGGTGCGACGATTCGCCAAGCCCGCTCACTACAAAGATGTGTAGATACCTATGCTGCGATAGGGGTGGGTCAGCTTTCCTGTTCGGTTCTGACCCACCGCTATCGCAGGCAAGCCAGCTCCCACAATTTTGATTCGGTTTCAGTCAGCTCGATTCGCCTAGCAACAACCCCTGCTCCCGCGCACACAGTTCCACCACGTAATCCCACAACACCCGCAACCGCACCGACTTGTGCAGCTCCCGGCGCGAGCTGATCCAGTAGCTGCGCTCAATCCCTTCCTCCGGCAACAACGGCACCAGGGCGGGATCGCCTGCCGCCATAAAGCATGGCAGCACCGCAATGCCCAACCCGGAGCGTGCCGCCTGGTGCTGGGCGATCACGCTGGTGCTGTGGAACACCACCTTGGGGTTGCGGCAAAAGCTGCTGAGGAATTTGAGCTCCTGGCTGAACAGCAGGTCGTCCACGTAATCGATCCATGCGTGCGCGGCGAGGTCTTCGCGTTTTTCAATCGGTGGGTGGCGATCCAGGTAAGCCCGGCTGGCATAGAGGGCCAGGCGGTAGTCGGTGAGCTTGCGCGTGACCAATTGATCGACGCTTGGCCGTTCGAGGTGGATGCTGATTTCCGCTTCGCGGTTGAGGATGCTGACAAAGCGCGGCACGGCCACCAGTTCCACTTCCAGCCCGGGGTAGCGTTCGAACAGCCCGCCCATGCGCCCGGCCAGGAACATCACGCCCAACCCTTCGGCCACGCCCAGGCGAATCTTGCCCAAGGGTGCGGCGCTGTGGGTCAGTTCGTCTTCGGCCAGCAAAGCGACGTTTTCCATGGCTTCGGCGTGCTTGAGCAGGGCTTCGCCGGCAGGGGTCAGTTCATAGCCCTGGGCATGCTGGACGAACAGTGCGGTGCCGAGGCTTTTCTCGATGGCCTCGATATGCCGGGCCACGGTGGCGTGGGTGGTTTTCAGGCGTTGCGCGGCGGTGAGCAGGCGGCCACTGCGCTGCAACTCGAGAAAATACCGCAGGTCGTTCCAGTCGAACATGGTGCCTCCATTGCATGGCCTGGGCCGCGCTGTCTAAAAACGCACAGCAGCTGGGTAAAAACTAACATTTTTAAGACGAAAACTAACAACTAGGATGGAGCCAATAAGAAAAACAAGCGAGCCCCTCAGATGCCCATTGCAACTGCTGAATACGATTACATCGTTGTAGGCGCCGGCCCCGCGGGCTGCCTGCTGGCCAATCGACTGTCCGCCAACCCCGCTCATCGCGTGCTGCTGCTCGAAGCCGGCGGCCGCGACAATTACCCCTGGATCCATATCCCCGTCGGCTACCTGTTCTGC
The DNA here is from genome assembly GCF_014268345.1 of Pseudomonas sp. SWRI18. Lineage (NCBI taxonomy): Bacteria > Pseudomonadati > Pseudomonadota > Gammaproteobacteria > Pseudomonadales > Pseudomonadaceae > Pseudomonas > Pseudomonas sp. SWRI18. The sequence goes on along the minus strand of NZ_JACCQQ010000007.1, from coordinate 44,705 downwards.
ATCGGAAACCCGCGCACCGACTGGTGCTTCAAGACCGAAGCCCAGGAAGGCCTGCAAGGCCGTGCGCTGAGTTATCCGCGAGGCAAGGTGCTGGGCGGCTGCTCGTCCATCAACGGCATGATCTACATGCGCGGCCAGGCCCAGGACTACGACGGCTGGGCGGCCGAAGGCAACCCCGGCTGGGCGTGGAAAGACGTGCTACCCCTGTTCAAGCACAGCGAAAACCATTTTGCCGGCGGCTCTGAATTCCATAGCGACGGCGGCGAATGGCGGGTCGAGCAACAACGCCTGCACTGGCCGATCCTCGATGCGTTCCGCGATGCCGCAGCGCAGAGCGGCATCGCCTCCATCAACGATTTCAACCGGGGCGACAACGAAGGTTGCGGCTACTTTCAGGTCAACCAGAAGGCCGGCGTGCGCTGGAATGCGGCCAAGGCGTTTCTCAAACCGGTGCGTCAGCGTGCCAATCTCACGGTGCTGACCGAAGTCGAAGTGGACCGCGTGCTGCTGGAAAACGGCCGCGCCTCGCAAGTGATCGGGCACCAGCATGGCCAGCAACTGAGCTGGAAGGCTCGCAAGGAAATCGTGCTGTGCGCCGGCGCCGTGGGTTCGCCGGGCATTTTGCAGCGCTCGGGCATCGGCCCTTCCAGCGTGCTCAAACCCTTGGGCATCGACGTACTGCATGAACTGCCAGGCGTCGGCGGCAACCTGCAGGACCACCTGCAATTGCGCCTGATCTACAAGCTGGAAAACGCGCGCACCCTCAACCAGATCGCCGGCACCCTGTGGGGCAAGATGGGCATGGGCCTGCGCTACCTGTATGACCGCAGCGGCCCGCTGTCGATGGCGCCCAGCCAGCTCGGCGCGTTTGCCCGATCGGGTCCGGAACAGACTTCGGCCAACCTTGAATACCATGTACAGCCGCTGTCGCTTGAGCGTTTTGGCGAACCGCTGCACGCGTTCCCGGCGTTTACCGCCTCGGTCTGCGACCTGCGCCCGCAAAGCCGCGGGCGTATCGACATTCGCTCGGCCAACCCGGCGGATGCGCCACTGATCCGCCCGAACTACCTCAGCCATCCGGAAGATCTGCGGGTGGCCGCCGATGCGATCCGCCTGACGCGCCGCATCGTCGCCGCGCCGGCCCTGAGCCAGTTCAAACCCGTTGAGTATCTGCCGGGCGATTCGCTGCAGACCGAAGACGAGCTGCATGAAGCCGCCGCACGCATCGGTACGACGATCTTCCATCCAGTCGGCACCTGCCGCATGGGCAGTGACAAAGACGCGGTGGTCGACGCCCAACTGCGCGTGCATGGCGTGCCTGGATTGCGTATTGCCGATGCGTCGATCATGCCGCGCATCACCTCCGGCAATACCTGTTCACCGACGCTGATGATCGCGGAAAAGGCCGCGCAGCTGATCCTTTCGCCGCCTACTGTAGGAGCGAGCTTGCTCGCGAAAAACGCAAAGGCAGCGCATTCACTCAGGTTTCCCGCGTAATCGTTGATGATTTTCGCGAGCAAGCTCGCTCCTACAGAGGGCGATGTAGAAATAGCGGCGCCACGGTTGGCGCCGACAGTGGAACAACAATAAATAATCACTGTGAGGGCTACCCGATGTCAGAACATGCTCAACCCTTGGGCTCGGCGGTCAACACCGCCAGCATCCGCAACGACTCGAAAAAAGTCATCTTCGCCTCGTCCCTCGGGACGGTGTTCGAGTGGTATGACTTTTTTCTCTACGGCGCGCTGGCGGCGGTGATCAGCAAGCAGTTCTTTGCCGGCGTCAACGACACCACGGCGTTCATCTTCGCGCTGATGGCCTTTGCGGCCGGCTTTGTGGTGCGGCCATTCGGGGCGTTGGTGTTTGGCCGATTGGGCGACATGATCGGGCGTAAATACACCTTCCTGGTCACCATCATTCTGATGGGCGTTGCGACCTTCTGCGTCGGGCTGTTGCCGACCTATGCCAGTATCGGCATTGCGGCGCCGATCATCCTGATCGTGCTGCGCATGCTGCAAGGCCTCGCCTTGGGCGGCGAATATGGCGGCGCGGCAACCTATGTGGCCGAGCATGCGCCGGCCGGCAAGCGCGGCTTGCATACAAGCTGGATTCAATCCACCGCGACCCTCGGCCTGCTGTTGTCGTTGCTGGTGGTGCTGGCCTGCCGTTACTTCACCGGTGATCAGTTCGAGGTGTGGGGCTGGCGCATTCCGTTCCTGTTTTCCATCGTGTTGCTGGGCATTTCCACCTGGATACGTCTGAGCCTGCACGAGTCGCCGGCATTCCTGAAGATGAAAGAGGAAGGCAAAGCGAGCAAAGCACCGATCCGCGATTCCTTTGGTAAATGGGAAAACCTCAAGGTGGTGCTGATCGCGCTGTTCAGCATCAACGGCGGGCAAGCGGTGACGTTCTATGCGGCGCAGTTCTATGTGCTGTTCTTCCTCACCCAGTTCCTGAAGATGGACCCGGCCCTGGCCAACGTGTTGCTGATCATCAGCGTAGTGATTGGCGCGCCGTTCTTCATTTTCTTTGGCTGGCTGTCGGACAAGGTGGGACGCAAGCCGGTGTTGATGTTCGGCCTGCTGCTGGCGACCGTGCTGTACTTCCCGATCTTCAAGAGCCTGGCGCACTACACCAACCCGGCCATGGACCAGGCCAGCCGCCAGGCACCGATTACGGTACTCGCCGACCCGGCTACCTGCACCTTCCAGTTCGACCCGGTGGGCAAGGCGCGTTTTGACAGCCCCTGCGACAAGGTCAAGACCTTCCTGGTCAAGCAAGGCCTGCCCTACAGCAGCGCCGCGGCACCTGCCGGCAGCCCGGTGCAGGTCAGCGTGGGTGGAGTGCGTATCGACGGATTCGACGAAGCGGCCCTGCGCGGCGCAGTGACCCTGGCCGGTTACCCTTCTTCGGCGGATGCGGCCCAGGTCAACAAGGTCATGGTGGTGGTACTGATCGTGGCGCTGATCCTGATTGCCGCCATGTGCTACGGCCCGCTGGCCGCGCTGATGGTGGAGCTGTTCCCGACGCGTATCCGCTACACCTCGATGTCCCTGCCCTACCACATCGGTAACGGCTGGTTCGGCGGGTTCCTGCCGACCGTGTCCTTTGCTTTGGTGGTGTACACCGGCGATATCTTCTACGGCCTGTGGTATCCGGTGATGGTGACTGGGGTCAGCCTGGTGGTGGGGATGATTTGCCTCAAAGAAACGCGGCATGTGGATATCGATAACAACTGATCCTTCCTGGATTATTGGAGATCCCCTGTGGGAGCGGGCTTGCCCGCGATAGCGATGGGTCAGTCATTACAACATCGACTGAACCACCGCTATCGCGGGCAAGCCCGCTCCCACATTTTGTTTTTGCGGTGCTCACACAAATTGCTGTACATCCATACAGATAATAGTTGCCCAAACGTCTCTTACTAAGCATTCTGCACAGCATCAACCCCGATCTGATGTGACGACCATGCGGCTGTACCTCTGTGAAAAACCCTCCCAGGCCAAGGATATCGCGGCCGTGCTCGGCGCCAGCCGCCGGGGCGATGGCTGCTGGCTGGGCAATGGCGTCACAGTCACCTGGTGCATCGGCCACCTGCTGGAAACCGCTCCGCCGGATGCCTACGACGCCAAGTACAAACGCTGGGTGCTGGCCGACCTGCCGATCGTCCCGGACAAATGGAAGATGCTGGTCAAGCCCAAGACCGCCAGCCAGTTCAAGGCGGTCAAGCGACTGCTGGGGGAAGCCCAGGAGCTGGTGATCGCCACCGACGCCGACCGTGAAGGCGAGATGATCGCGCGCGAGCTGGTGGAGCATTGCCGCTACCGAGGGCCGATCCAGCGGCTGTGGCTGTCGGCACTGGACGATGCCTCCATCCGTAAGGCCTTGGCGGCGCTCAAGCCAGGGGCCGAGACCTTCAGCCTGTATCATTCGGCGTTGGGCCGCTCCCGCGCCGACTGGCTGATCGGCATGAACATGAGCCGCCTGTTTACCCTGCTCGGGCGTCAATCCGGCTATCAAGGTGTGCTGCCGGTGGGCCGCGTCCAAACGCCGACCTTGCGGCTGGTGGTGGACCGCGACCGCAGCATCGCCGATTTTGTGCCGGTGGCTTACTGGGCCATCGATGTCGACCTGCGCCATGAGCGCATGACTTTTACCGCTCAATGGCGTGCGGCAGAAGACGCCTGTGATGACCAGGGTCGTTGTCTCAACCCGCAAATGGCGCGGGACGCCGCTATGGCCATGGAAAACGCTGCTACCGCGCAGCTGGTGAAGTTGCGAACCGAGCGCATGCGCGAAGTGGCGCCCCTGCCCTTCGACCTGGGCACGCTGCAGGAAATCTGCTCCAGGAAACTCGGCCTCGGGGCCCAGGAAACCCTCGACATTGCCCAATCCCTCTACGAAACCCACAAGGTCATCACCTACCCGCGCAGTGACTGCGGCTACTTGCCCGTGAGCCAGCACACCGAGGCGCCGAAGATTCTCGCCGCGCTGGGCCGCGCAGATACGGCGGTTGCCGACCTGATGCCGTATATCGATCCCCAGCGCCGCTCCCGGGCCTGGAACGACGCCAAGGTCAGCGCTCACCACGGCATCATCCCCACCGGGGCCGGCAAAGACGTCGGCCAACTCACCGGCAAACACCGCGCGGTCTATACATTGATTCGCGCACGCTACCTGGCGCAGTTCCTGCCCAACCATGAATACGATCGCACCCAGGCGGATTTCGATTGCGCGGGCCAAGCCTTGCGCGCGGTCGGTAAAGTGGTTATCGAACCGGGCTGGAAGCGCGCCTTGCCCGAGGCTCTGGCGCCCATCAAGGGCCGTGAAGCACCGGCACCGCAGGCCCTGCCGATGCTGGTGCAGGGCCAGGGTTATGCGGTGGCCAAGGTCAACCTTAAGGACCTGTGGACCCAACCGCCAAAGCCCTTTACCGAAGGCGACCTGATCAAGGCGATGAAAAACGTCGCCAAGCTGGTGCAAGACCCGCTGCTCAAACAGAAACTCAAGGACACCACTGGCATCGGCACCGAGGCCACCCGCGCCGGAATCATCCAGGGCCTGCTCGACCGTGGTTACCTGGTGAAAAACGGCAAGGCGCTGTCGGCCACGCCGGCAGCGTTCAGCCTGATCGATGCGGTGCCACGGGCCATTGCAGACCCTGGCACCACCGCCATTTGGGAACAGGCGCTGGACATGGTGCAAAGCGGTGAGATGAGCCTGGAAGAGTTCGTCGCCAAGCAGGCTGCCTGGATGAGCAAGCAAGTGGCCCGCTGCAATGGCATGCGCATGACCATCACCGGTCCGGCCAGCCCGGCGGGTCGAGGCGCCACACCGTGGAAAAAGAAGCGCAAGAGTGCGCCACGCAAGACCGCAGCCAGCCCCAAGCGCGCGAAAAAACCGTCAAATGCCGGGTAAACACCGAAAAAATACGGCGAATGACGTTTTTCGACGGGTTTAACGCCGCTTTGGACCTTGCCGCGGCGTGGGCCGTCTAGGATTCTGTAGGGACCCGCTGAGCTTCTAACAACAACACCGGAGTGGCCGACATGAAAACCGTTGCACAAGTACTCAAAGCCAAGGACCAGAAAAACCAGGACGTCCACACCATCCAATGGGACCACACCGTGTTTGAAGCGCTGGTCCGGATGTCGGAGAAAAACGTCGGGGCCTTGCCGGTCGTCAAGGACGGCGTGGTGGTCGGGATCATCAGCGAACGTGATTACGCACGTAAACTCATCCTCAAGGGGTTGTCGTCGGTGACCACGCGGGTCGATGACGTGATGAGTTCTCCGGTGATCACTGTCGATACCCGTAAAACTGTCGATGAATGCATGAACATCATGACCGACAGTCACTTGCGCCACCTGCCGGTGGTCGAAGACGGCAAGCTGCTTGGCCTGCTGTCCATCGGTGACCTGGTCAAGGAGGCCATTGCCGAACAGGCTGACCTGATCAAACAGCTGGAGCAGTACATTCGCGGCGAATAGGGGAAACCATGCTCGACACGCTGGAACATCAGGAGCAACACCTCGACACCCTGCACCGGGCCATGGCCGAACGGCGCTTTCTGGTGCTGACCGGCGCGGGGATCAGCACGTCGTCGGGGATTCCCGATTACCGTGACAGCGAAGGCGTGCGTCGTGGCAAGGCGCCGATGATGTATCAGGAGTTCCTTGCCACTGCGCAGGCGCGGCGCCGTTATTGGGCGCGGGCGATGCTGGGGTGGCCGAGGGTCCGCGTTGCGCAGCCGAACCAGGCACACCTGGCGCTGGCGACGTTGCAGCAACGCGAGCGTATCAGCGCTTTGATCACGCAGAACGTCGACACCCTGCATGATCAAGCCGGTAGCCATGACGTGATCGAACTGCACGGCAGCCTGCACCGCGTGCTGTGCCTGGATTGCCAGTCGCGCAGCGCGCGCGATGCAGTCCAGCGACAGCTGGAAATCGACAACCCTCACATGGTGAAAGTCCAGGCGGTGCAGGCGCCGGACGGCGACACCTTGCTCGACCCCGCCTTTGAAGAACACTTCCGGGTCCCCCGCTGCCCCCATTGCGATGGCGAGCGCCTGAAGCCGGATGTGGTGTTTTTTGGTGAGAACGTAGCGCCCGCGACAGCGGCCCGGGCGATGGCGGCGGTGGAAAATGCGCAGGGCTTGCTGGTGGTGGGCTCGTCGCTGATGGCCTATTCGGCGTTTCGCTTGTGCAAGGCGATGGCCGAGCAAGGCAAGCCGGTGATGGCCATCAACCTGGGCAAGACCCGCGGGGATGAGTTGTTGCAGGTGAAGATCGAGGCCTCCTGCGAGCAGCTGTTGCCGCTGCTTGCTGCCCGGCTCGTATAGCGCAACAACACACATCCAATGTGGGGTTTTGTGCCGAATGGGCTACCCCGGCGCTACGACCGAGCACTCCAAAAAATGACGCCCAAGTCACCTTTTTACGCACCCTCCCGTCCCCACGCCAAATTATGTAGTGACCGAAAATAATCACTACATACTTGTTGACGTAACCTTTTAGTCCTTGCATGATCTAGACGTCTCCCGGATCGGGAGCGTTGGCAACAAGCGTTTTGAAAGAGCTCGTCTGACCGCCGAGCTGTTTTATCCGGATGTGCACTGCCCACAAGGCGGATTGATGAAGCTGACCGTCCTGAAAGGATCGGTACAAGGAGCTCGAATGCTGCTTGTCTTCGTTATGAAAGCATTGCGTAGCAGTTCATCAGCAAGACTACATGCATCAGGTTCAAGACCCTGCCCGTATTCGGCAGACCGTCGCTGACGCCCGGTTTTCGGAACCGGAGACAACTAAGCAGTTTTAACGAATCAATTGATAGATCGCCAACTGGTCAAGGGGCTTACACATGAATCTGAACAACCAACCAACTATCGATGAATTGGCTGAGATGTTCGCAGCGCAGAAAGACACACTCGACGACCATATCCTGTGGGTTGGCAAATCGGGCGAAGTCCAACTTGACTGCCTGGCGCCCCACACCGAAGAAGCCGAGTTTGACCGTAATAACCGTGAGCTGGCGGCGCGTCTGAAGATGTACCGCCGAGGCCAGGGTTATGTCGGCAAGAAGGCGGCTGCCGATCGTAACTTCATAGAGCACGTCTTCGACACACTTAACAACGCCTGGGCATCTTTTAAGGACAGCTCGCAAGTTAAAGTGATCGACCGCTACTACTAAGCAACGCACGACAGTAAATGTGGGAGCTGGCTTGCCAGCTCCCACACTTTTTGGCGAGCTTAAAAAGTTGGAAACCGGCCCTGTGCCGCTTCATCCTGGAAGATATCAAACAACGCCTGCGCTGCCGCCGACAATTCGTGCCCCGGCTTGGTCAGCACACCAATCGGCCGCTGGATCACCGGACCGTTCAAGGTGATGCAATGAGCACCCGCCTCTTCCATCTGTCGCGCGCACAACGCAGGTACGGCGCTGACACCAAGGCCGCAGGCAACCATCTTGCCTACCGTTGCCAGTTGATGGCTTTCCAGGGCCACCGGCAGCTTCATCTGCAAGGCACCCAAGTGTTCCTCCAGCATGACCCGCACCGTGGACGGCCGCTGCAAGGTGATGAATGGTTGTTCCAGCAAGGTTTTCCAATCGACCTCGGCACAGTGCGCCAGGGGCGAGTCCCCCGGCACGACCGCAATAAAGCGGTCCAGGTACAGCGGCGTAAACGCCAGCGATGAACCTTCAGAGGGCTCGAACGCCACGCCCAGTTCCACCTGCCGATCGCGCACCATCTCCAGCACTTGCTCGTTGATCAAGTCGTGCACGGTGACATTCACCTGCGGGTAACGCGCACGGAATATCTTCAGGATCGGCGGCAGCAAGTTGCCCGCAAACGACGGCATCGCCGCGACGGTGACGCGCCCGCGTTGCAGGGTGAAGCGCTGGCGCAACTCGTCTTCGGCGTTGTCCCAGTCGGCAATCAGGCGGCGTGCCAGGGGCAGCAGGGATTCTCCTTCAGGGGTCAGCGCTACGTTTCGCGTGTTACGGCTGAACAGGCGCCCGCCCAGCCCTTCTTCCAGGCCCTTGATCGTCAGGCTCAGCGCAGATTGGGAAAGGTGCAGGCGCTCGCATGCGGCGGCAAAACTCAGGCTCTGGGCCACGGCGAGAAAAGCGCGCATTTGTTTCACAGTCATGGCGGTGCTCCGGCGACGGGCTAACTATGCTGTTTTTTAAATCAATCAACCTTAAAAAACAACTTAACAAATCAATCCGTCGGAGCAACACTCGGTTCATTGCTGGCCGACAAACAATAAAAGAGGTGCATATGGCAGGTTTCGATAAACGCGTGGCGTCCTATGAAGAAGCCCTGGCAGGCCTGGAAGATGGCATGACCGTGCTCGCGGGCGGTTTTGGTCTGTGCGGCATTCCAGAAAACCTGATCAACGAGATCAAGCGCAAAGGCACCCGCGACCTGACAGTGGTTTCCAACAACTGCGGCGTTGATGGTTTCGGCCTGGGCGTGCTGCTGGAAGAAAAGCAGATCCGCAAGGTCATCGCTTCCTACGTGGGTGAGAATGCCCTGTTCGAGAAGCAATTGCTCAGCGGCGAGATCGAAGTGGTGCTGACGCCCCAAGGCACCCTGGCCGAAAAAATGCGCGCAGGCGGCGCCGGCATCCCGGCGTTCTTTACCGCCACCGGCGTCGGCACTCCGGTTGCCGAAGGCAAGGAAACCCGCGAATTCAACGGTCGCCCCTATTTGATGGAAGAGTCCATCACCGGCGACTTCGCCATCGTCAAAGGCTGGAAAGCCGATCACTTCGGCAACGTCATCTACCGTCACACCGCCCAGAACTTCAACCCGCTGGCCGCCACTGCCGGCAAGATCACCGTGGTCGAAGTCGAGGAAATCGTCGAACCGGGCGAGCTCGACCCGGCGCAGATCCACACCCCTGGCATCTACGTCGACCGGATCATCTGCGGCACCTTCGAGAAGCGCATCGAACAGCGCACCGTCCGCAAATAATCCAGCGCACATAATAAGAGGAACAGCACAATGGCTCTTACCCGCGAACAAATGGCACAGCGCGTCGCCCGCGAAATGCAGGACGGTTTCTACGTCAATCTCGGCATCGGCATTCCGACCCTGGTGGCCAACTACATTCCCGACGGCATGGAAGTCATGCTGCAATCGGAAAACGGCCTGCTCGGCATGGGACCTTTTCCGACCGAAGACACCATCGATGCCGACATGATCAACGCCGGCAAGCAAACCGTCACCGCACGGATCGGCGCCTCGATCTTCTCTTCCGCCGAGTCCTTCGCGATGATTCGCGGCGGCCACGTCGACCTTACCGTGCTGGGCGCGTTTGAAGTGGACGTGCACGGCAACATCGCCTCGTGGATGATCCCCGGCAAGCTGGTGAAGGGCATGGGCGGCGCCATGGACCTGGTGGCTGGTGCGGAAAACATCATCGTGATCATGACCCATGCGTCCAAGGACGGTCAGTCCAAGCTGCTCAGCCACTGCAGCCTGCCGTTGACCGGTGCGAACTGCATCAAGCGTGTGCTGACGGACTTGGCGTACCTGGAAATCGAAAATGGCGCTTTTGTCCTCAAGGAGCGCGCACCTGGCGTCAGCGTTGAAGAGATTGTGAGCAAGACCGCCGGTAAACTGATCGTCCCGGACCACGTTCCAGAAATGCATTTCGAGTGAGGACAGAATTCATGCAAGACGTCGTGATTGTCGCTGCCACCCGCACCGCCGTGGGCAGCTTCCAGGGTTCGCTGGCGAATATTCCGGCGCCGGAACTGGGCGCCGCGGTGATCCGTCGCCTCTTGGAACAGACCGGCCTGGACCCGGCCCAGGTCGATGAAGTGATCCTCGGCCAGGTCCTTACCGCCGGCAGCGGCCAGAACCCGGCGCGCCAGGCCTCCATCCTGGCCGGCCTGCCCCACGCCGTGCCCAGCCTGACCTTGAACAAGGTCTGCGGCTCGGGCCTCAAGGCGCTGCACCTGGGCGCCCAGGCCATTCGTTGCGGCGATGCCGAGGTAGTCATCGCCGGCGGCATGGAAAACATGAGCCTGGCCCCCTACGTATTACCCGCCGCGCGCACCGGTTTGCGCATGGGCCACGCCAAGATGGTCGACAGCATGATCACCGACGGCCTGTGGGACGCGTTCAACGATTACCACATGGGGATCACCGCCGAGAACCTGGTGGACAAGTACGGCATCAGCCGTGAAGCGCAGGACGCATTCGCCGCGGCCTCCCAGCAGAAAGCGATCACCGCTATCGAGGCGGGCCGTTTCGTTGACGAGATTACGCCGATCCTGATTCCCCAGCGCAAAGGCGACCCGGTGGCCTTCGTCGTGGATGAGCAGCCACGCGCCGGCACCACCGCCGAATCCCTGGCCAAGCTCAAACCGGCGTTCAAGAAAGACGGCAGCGTGACCGCGGGCAACGCCTCAAGCCTCAACGACGGCGCTGCGGCGGTGCTATTGATGAGCGCCGACAAAGCCAAGGCCCTGGGCCTGCCTGTTCTGGCACGCATCGCCAGCTACGCCAATGCCGGCGTCGACCCAGCCATCATGGGCATCGGCCCGGTCTCGGCCACCCGCCGCTGCCTGGACAAAGCCGGTTGGAGCCTGGGTGACCTGGACCTGATCGAAGCCAACGAAGCCTTCGCCGCGCAATCCCTGGCGGTGGGCAAAGAGCTGGAATGGGACGCCGAGAAGGTCAACGTCAACGGCGGCGCCATCGCCATCGGCCACCCCATCGGCGCTTCAGGCTGCCGCGTGCTGGTGACCCTGCTGCATGAAATGATCAGGCGCGACGCCAAGAAAGGCCTGGCCACACTGTGCATCGGCGGTGGCCAAGGCGTAGCCCTCGCCCTCGAACGCAGTTGATTCAAAGAGCAACAGGGAGGAGGCTCGTTCCACGAAAAACGGGCCTTTTCTTTTCGCGGTATTCCTGGAAAAACGCAGATCACATGTGGGAGCGGGCTTGCTCGCGAATGCGGTGTATCAGTCAGAGCATCTGTTACTGACAGACCGCATTCGCGAGCAAGCCCCACATATGATCTCTATCGCTAGCTACTGCGCGGCACGGCAAACACCGCACTCGCCCGCACCACTACCTTATCCCCCACTTGCACACTCACCGTGGCAAACGCCATCTGCCGCCCGCGCTTGTGATGTTCCAGCCGCACTACAATCCATTCCCCGACCTGCACTGCCCCCAGGTAATCCAAGGTCATGCTTGCGGTAATCAACGGTAACGGCGGCTCACTGGAAAACGCCATCGCGTAGCCCATGCCGACATCCGCCAGGGTCGCCAATACGCCGCCGTGCACCGTACCGCGGCCGTTGGCATGGCGATTGTCGGCGCGCAGGCCAATTTCCAGATGCAGGCCTTCGCCCCGGCAATACGCCGGGCCCAGCAGATCAAGCAGGGGACTGCTGCGGGGCAATGAGACAAAACCTTCGGGAACGGCGTGGGCGATCATGGCGAGTTCTTCCTTGGAATCGGAATCGAGGTGTACTCCAGCCCCCAGGCTGCAGCCATCACCATCAACCACGCAAATCCCTCGCAATGCCCTGCAGTAATCCTCTAGAACCGCTTTACCCACTCAGCGCTTCATACAGCGCTGATACCGTTCATCCACGCGCTTGGCAAACCACGCCGTGGTGAGGTTGCGGGTGATCTTGGGGCTCTTGAGCACGATGCCCGGCAGGATCGCCCGCGGCATCGGCTTGCCGGCAGCTTTGTCGGCGAGTGCAAATACACGCTTGTAGAGGGTGGTCTCTTCAAAATCCGGTTGCTCGCCCTGTTCCAATTGGCTGCGGATACTCGGGTTGCGCATATCCAGCTTGGGGCCGAGGGAACGCACCGCCAGTTCAGTGGTGCCGGGCAGCAATGAACCGTAGCGGATCAAATCCCCATCCAGCGCCAGCTCGGTGCCCGATGCGCGGCTGACGGCGGCCTGGAACGCGGCATTGCGGCTGGCGTACCACCCGGCATTGAAGTCGGCGAAGCGATACAGCGGTTGGTCGTAGTTCACCGGGTAGCCGAGCAAATGCGCGATACCGAAGTACATGCCGCCACGGCGGGTGAACACTTCGCGGCGAATAGTGCCGTCTACCGTGTAGGGATAACCCCGTGCCTGTTTCTGCGCAAAGTCGATGCTGACCTGCATCGGGCCGGCGGTATGCACCGGGTTGAAACCGCCAAACAGGGTGTTGCCCAACGGCACCATGCTGATGAAGTCATCGAAGATGCCGCTCAGGTCCCTTTCCGTGCGTGCTGCACTCAAGCGGTCGGCGTACGTCTTGCCGGTGGGCGAGCGCAACTGAAGTGCGCTACGCACAACAAACGCCGGCACGTGGATTTTGCCGGCACGGCGCAGGATCTCGTCCTGGGCAATCTTGCCCATGTTCGGCACGGGCGGGTCCACCTGGAAAGTGGACTCCTGCTCGGTCACCGCCAGCACGGCGCAGATATTCTCGGTGCTGGGGTAGATTTTCTGAGTGTCGAAGGCGGTGTAGATGTCCTGGGCCCAACCATTGCGGTCCGGCACCTTGGCGGGCAGCAGGCGCACGATCTGGGCCTTCACCTCGGCCTCGCTGCGCTCCGGCTGCTGCGGATTGCGCGTTGTGGAGCAACCGGCCAGGACCAATAACGAGAAAAGTAAAAGGGATAGATGGGACGAAGACATGCAAAGCTTCCTGGGCAGCGGAGCTGGAATACTACCTCACAAACGATGCAGGTAAATGTGGGAGCTGGCTTGCCTGCGATACAGGCACCTCGGTCTTTTCAGTGATACCGAGGTGATGCTATCGCAGGCAAGCCTGCTCCCACAGTTGATTTGCGGTGCGCGTCAGATCCCGGCCAGCGCCAAGTCCATCGCAAAGTAGGTGAAGATCAGGTCCGCACCCGCACGCTTGATCGAGCCCAACGTTTCGCGCACCACACGGTCTTCATCAATCGCCCCGGCCTGGGCGCCGAACTTGATCATCGCGTACTCACCGCTGACCTGATACGCCGCCACCGGCAGGCGCGAGGCTTCGCGAATATCGCGGATGATGTCGAGGTAGGCCCCCGCCGGCTTGACCATCAGCGCGTCCGCGCCTTCCTGTTCGTCCAGCAGCGATTCGCGCACGGCTTCGCGGCGGTTCATCGGGTTCATCTGGTAGCTTTTGCGGTCGCCCTTGAGCGCGCTGCCGCCGGCTTCGCGGAACGGGCCGTAGAGCGCCGAGGCGAATTTGGTGGAGTACGCCATGATCGGGATATGGGTGAACCCCGCCTCATCCAGGGCGCGGCGGATCGCCTGGACCTGGCCGTCCATCGCCGCCGAAGGGGCGATCACGTCGGCACCGGCGCGGGCGGCGGCCACGGCTTGCCTGCCGAGGTTGACCAAGGTCGCATCGTTATCGACATGGGCACCGTGCATCACACCGCAGTGGCCATGATCGGTGTATTCACAGAAGCAGGTATCGGACATCACGATCATTTCCGGCACGGCGTCCTTGATGGTCGAGGACATGCGCGAGACCAGGCCGCGCTCTTTCCAGGTGTCGCTGCCGCTGGCGTCCAGGTGGTGGGACACACCAAAGGTCATCACCGACTTGATGCCGGCACGCGCATAACGCTCGATCTCGGCGGCCAGCTTCTTTTCCGGGATGCGCTGCACGCCTGGCATGCTGGTGATCGGCACGAAGTCGTCGATTTCTTCTTCGACAAAAATCGGCAACACCAGGTCGTTAAGGGTGAACTCGCTTTCCTGGAACAGGCCACGCAGCTCCGGGGAGCGGCGCAGGCGGCGTGGACGGGCTTGGGGGAACTGGCTGGTCATGGCTTTCCTGGATAAAGGTCAAAACTTTGGGACGAAGCTTATGCCCCCAGGCACCGGCAACACAAACCCGGAGGGCCCAACAGTGTATTGCGCGGCCCGTAACAATTCATTGATCTAGAGCCGTAGACGCCCCTCGATGCACACCGCCACCGCGCCGCCCACCCAGATGTCTTCGCCCTGGCGTTCGACCCGGATGCGCCCTGCCCGGCCCAGAGCCGTGCCCTGGCTGACCACATAGCACTCCGGCGCCAGGCCTTCGGCCAGCAGCCATTGCGCCACACCAGCGTTCAGGCTACCGGTGGCCGGGTCCTCCTGGGCGCCGTCGCCGGCGATGAAGGCACGAACTTCAAATTGCGCATCCACGTGGTCCCGAGCGGGGTCGCATGGCGCGATCACACCTACCGCCAATCCCGCCAGTTGCGAGTAATCGGGTTGTAAAGACAGGACCTGGCGACGATCGGCCAACATCACGGCCAGCCAGCCCGCGCCATTATCGACCCATTGGCTGCGCAGAATCTCTTCGGGAGCCAGGCCCAAGGCCAGGCGCACGCGTTCCAGCACAGGCGCTTCGACCGGGCCTGAGCGCAACAACGGCGGCGCGATAAACGCCAGCTCATCGCCCTGGCGCCGGATACGCACCAAGCCAATCTCGCACTCCTGGATGATTTCCTCGCCTTTGGCGATGCCGCCTGCCTGCAGCCAGGCGTGGCAACTGCCCAGCGTCGGATGCCCGGCAAACGGCAGTTCCGTCTGGGTGGTGAAAATGCGCACCCTGTAGTCAGCCCTGGGATCACGCGGTGTCAGCAAAAACGTGGTTTCACTGAGGTTGGTCCAGTTGGCGAAGTCCGCCATCTGCTGGTCGGTCAGGCTGTCGGCGCCGAACACCACCGCCAACGGATTGCCCTTGAGCGGTACGCTGCTGAATACGTCCAGCTGTTTGAAATCGAAAGTCGGCATGCTTCAGCTCGGAATCGTCAGGCCACGGATCACCGTCGGCCGTGCGGCGAAACCGTCCAGCGCACGCAGTACATTGGGGAAATCGGCGATGCCTACCAGGTCACCGGATTCGTAGAAACCGATCAGGTTGCGGATCCAAGGAAAGGTGGCGATGTCGGCGATGCTGTAATCGTCGCCCATGATCCAGGTGCGGCCCAGCAGGCGCTTTTCCAGCACGCCCAGCAGACGTCGGGATTCGGCGGCGTAGCGGTCACGGGGGCGTTTGTCTTCGTAGGCCTTGCCGGCAAATTTGTTGAAAAAACCCAGCTGGCCGAACATCGGCCCGATACCGCCCATCTGGAACATCAGCCATTGAAGCGTCTCATAGCGGCTCGCCGGGTCTTCGGACAGCAACTGGCTGGTTTTCTCCGCCAGGTAGATTAGGATCGCGCCGGACTCGAACAGCGCCAGCGGCTGGCCGCCGGGGCCATTGGGGTCGATGATCGCCGGGATCTTGTTGTTGGGGTTCAGCGACAGGAATTCGGTGGACAACTGGTCCTGGGTCTCGAAGCTGACCTTGTGTGCCTCGTAGGGCAGGCCCAGTTCTTCGAGCATGATCGATACTTTTACCCCGTTGGGGGTCGGCAGCGAGTACAGTTGCAACCGCTCGGGATACCGGGCGGGCCATTTGCTGTGGATCGGGAACGCGGCAAGTGGGTTCATCGCAGGGACCTCGGTGGAAAGTCCCCATGATAGTCATCTGCCGCGCGTCCTGCTTGGGTCATCAATACGCAACAAGTGCCGGCTAAAGTCCTGCGTGGGCGAACCAATAGGCCCTCGCGCACTCTTAAGTGCGCTCAATGGTGAATGGAGACGACGCGCTACATCGACAGGGAACACCGCAGGACGCCGGATGCGTCACTGGGGCCGGGCTTGTCCGCCTTAATCCGATGCACTGAAGACGCGATAACAATGACCCTCAAACCCCTGAGCCTTGCGCTGCGCCTGAAACGATATTCATACATCATGTTGCCGCTGCTACTGGCAGGCGGCGCTATCGGCCTGACCCTGGAGTCGCGCACCAGCCGCGCCGAACAAGTCGACGGCGTGCAAACCCTGATATTCCTGCGCCACGGTGAGAAACCCGCCGGCGGCCTGGGGCAGCTCAACTG
This sequence comes from Pseudomonas sp. SWRI18, assembly GCF_014268345.1. Lineage (NCBI taxonomy): Bacteria > Pseudomonadati > Pseudomonadota > Gammaproteobacteria > Pseudomonadales > Pseudomonadaceae > Pseudomonas > Pseudomonas sp. SWRI18. The sequence continues at coordinate 28,285 of NZ_JACCQQ010000007.1, read as the reverse complement.
CCAGGGCCTCAACCGCGCGATGAACCTGGCCACCCTGCTGCCGGAAAAATTCGGCAATGCCGATTTCGTATTTGCCGCCAACCCGACGCGTAATGTGGAAGAAGGCGAGCTGGACAATTCCTACAGCTACATTCGCCCACTGATGACCATCAGCCCCAGCGCCATCAAACTCGGCCTGCCGGTGAACATCAAGTTTTCCGCCAACGACACCAGCGCCCTCGCCGACGAGTTGGTGGAAGACAAGTACCACAACGCCACGATCTACACCGCCTGGTCCCACGGCTACCTGCCGGAATTGATCAACAAGGTGGCCAGCGAAGCGTCAGGCGAAAAGCACACCATCACCGACGATTGGTCCGGCAGCGACTACGACACCTTGTACGTGCTGACATTGACTTGGCACAACGGCAAGGCCTCACTGCTCAGCCGCAACTACAAGCAAGGCTTGAACGACGGCGACGAAAGCTGCCCGGAACCAACACAGGTGAGTGCCGATAGCTGACAGCGTATGATGCGCCGCTATCGACTCATCTGCGGATCATCACCATGCCCGACCTCATGTCCTCCCAGCCCAACCGGGGCTGGTCCTTCTGGTGGAAACCGGCACTGTTCCTGCTGGTCGCCTGCGTCGGCCTCTACTATGTGAAGTGGTCGCCCTACTACCTCAAGGCCTTTGTCGCCGCCGACAACCACAGCATCGGCGCCTCGATCCTCAATGATCAACAAAGCTCGCCCCTGACGGCGGCGCTGGCCTATGCGCAGGTGTATTTCCTGGCGATCTGGAAAGCCGCGGTGTTGGCGGTGATCCTCGGTTCGCTGCTGCAGGTGCTGATCCCCCGTGACTGGTTGCTGCGTCTGTTCGGGCGTGCCGGGCTGGGCTCGACCCTGCGCGGCGGGCTGTTCGCCTTGCCGGGAATGATGTGCAGTTGCTGCGCGGCCCCGGTGGCGGCGGGTATGCGGCGCCAGCAGGTGTCGGTGGGCGCGGCGCTGGCTTTCTGGATCGCCAACCCGGTATTGAACCCGGCCACCCTGGTGTTCATGGGCTTTGTGCTGGGCTGGGGCTTTACCGCGTTGCGGTTGGTGGCGGGTATCGTGCTGGTGGTGGGCGTGTCGCTGGTGGCACAACGCATCGCGCGCCCCGAGCAAGTGCCGGAAGCCGCACTGGAGGCCGTCACCGAGGCCAGCATCGTCGAGTCGCAACCGTTCCTGAGCCGCTGGCTGCGCACCCTGTGGCAACTGTTCTGGAGCACGATCCCGATTTACATCCTGGCGGTGCTGATCCTGGGCGCGGCGCGGGTCTGGCTGTTCCCCCATGTGGATGGCGCCATGGCCAACAGCCTGGTCTGGCTGGTGCCGCTGGCCATTGTCGGCACGCTGTTCGTGATTCCTACGGCGGCGGAGATCCCCATCGTACAAACCATGATGACCTTGGGCATGGGCGCCGGCCCGGCCGTGGCCCTGCTGATGACACTGCCGAGCGTGAGCCTGCCGTCGCTGTTGATGCTGCGCAAGGACTTTGATGCGCGGGTGCTGGTGACGGTGGCGGGGTTGACGATGTTGGTGGGGGTGGTGTGCGGGTTGATCGGGGCGGTGGTCCTTTAGCTGTTTTTTGGGGCAGATGGCGCCTTCGCGAGCAAGCCCGCTCCCACACTCGACCGCGTTTATCCTGTAGGAACACGGTCAAATTGTGGGAGCGGGCTTGCTCGCGAAGAGGCCCTTGAATATCACCCCTTATTCCTATCGCGCAAATACTCCACCACCGCACCCTGCTCCCCTGCAAACTCGATGCGCGCGCCTTTGCTTTCGCGCTGGAACGCATACATCGGGTCGTAATACTCGCGCAATAACCCTTCGATCCATACCCGGTGCAAATCCACCGCACCGCTGCGCGCCTGTTCGGCCAGGGCGTTCTGCATGACCGCCTGCAACCGCTGGAAACGCTCACCGCCCAGGCGCTTGTGGATGTTGGCCAGGCTCTGCGTGAGCCGTTCGGCAAACACGGCCTGGCCCTGCTCGCCAAACACCTGGACGAACTCCGCACACAGGTCCACAACGTAATCGCGCAGGATCCGCTCGACCCGCCCTTCGACGCTGTCTTCCAACCACACCATGGGGAACGACTGCATGCCCTTGTGCAGCGGCAATGGCAGCGCACAGCTGCCGATCATGCGGCTTTCGTCCTCGACCACGAACTGCTCGATACCCGCCGCGCGTTTTTTCAGCAGGTCCACCGACAGGCGGTTTTCGAAGTCGATGTTGGACGGCTGCGCCGTGGCACGCTTGCCGAAGCTGGAACCACGATGGTTGGCGTGGCCTTCCAGATCCAGCGCGTTGCGCAACTGGCCGAGCACTTCGGTCTTGCCGGTGCCGGTCATGCCGCCCAGCAGCACGAAATCACACTCGGTGGCGGCGCGCTCGACGGTGTCCAGCAAAAAGCCGCGCATGGCCTTGTAGCCGCCGCCGACACGCGGGTACTCAATGCCCGCCTCGGTCTTGAGCCATTGCTGCACGATCTGCGAACGCAAACCGCCGCGAAAGCAATACAGGTAGCCCTCGGGATGGGCCTGGGCGAACTGCGCCCACTGTTCGATGCGCTCGGCCTTGACCGCCCCGGACACCAGCTCATGGCCCAGCACGATTGCCGCCTGCTGCCCTTGCTGCTTGTAGCAGGTGCCGACGCGCTGGCGCTCGTCATCGGTCATCAGGGGCAGGTTGACCACGCCTGGGAAGGCGCCTTTGACGAATTCGACCGGCGCGCGGGTATCCATCATCGGCCGGTCATTGAGGAAGATGTCGCGATAGTCGGTGATGTCAGTTGCCATCAAAACACCTCTACCGCGTGGGTCTGTCGCTCAACCAGTTCGCCGATAGGCTCAAGCGTCAGCCCCAGTTCGGCGGCCACGGCGTGGAACTCGGCGTCGCCTTCGGGGGTGACCGCGATCAACAGCCCGCCGCTGGTCTGCGGGTCGCACAGCACGCGCTTGTGCAACTCCTGCAGGCGCCCGACCTTGCTCGCGTAACTGTCGAAGTTGCGCAGGGTCCCGCCCGGCATGCAGCCTTGGTCCAGGTAGTCCTCGATCCCCGGCAGACGTGGGACTTTTGCGTATTCGATACGTGCCGTCACACCGCTGCCGTCAGCCATTTCCACCAGATGGCCCAGCAGGCCGAAGCCGGTCACGTCGGTCATTGCCGTGACACCCGCCAGTTTGCCGAAACGGCTGCCCGGCTTGTTCAGGGTACACATCCAGTCGCGGGCCAGGCCGATGTCGGCCTCACGCAACTTGCCCTTCTTCTCGGCGGTGGTGAGGATGCCGATGCCGATCGGCTTGGTCAGGTACAGCCGGCAACCAGCGGTGGCCGTGTCGTTGCGCTTCATGTGACGCTTTTGCACGATGCCGGTCACGGCCAGCCCGAAGATCGGTTCCGGCGCGTCGATGGAATGGCCGCCCGCCAGGGGAATGCCGGCTTCGTCGCACACCGAACGTCCGCCACGGATCACTTCCCGGGCAATTTCCGGCGCCAGCACATTCACCGGCCAGCCGAGAATGGCGATGGCCATCAACGGGTCGCCGCCCATGGCGTAGATGTCGCTGATGGCGTTCGTGGCGGCAATGCGCCCGAAGTCGAAAGGGTCATCGACAATCGGCATGAAAAAGTCAGTGGTGGAGACTACGCCGCGCTCGTCGTCAATGGCGTAGACCGCCGCATCGTCGCGCGAGGCGTTGCCCACCCACAGGTTGGGGTCGAGGTTCTGCGCACCGCTGCCGGCGAGGATCACCTCCAATACCTGGGGCGAAATCTTGCAGCCACATCCCGCGCCGTGGCTGTATTGGGTAAGACGAATCGGCTCGTTCATGTAGGACCTCACGCTATCAAGTGCGCGAATTCTACCAGACAGCAAAAGGCCGGCTGTGCTCTTGTGAGCGCAGCCGGCCTTTTGCTGTCAGCGGTTACTGCCGAGCGGCAAGCAAACGCTTGTGGCGGTTGCGCCGGGCGATGTTCAGGCACTCGATCGCCGCCGAGAACGCCATGGCCGCATACACGTAGCCTTTAGGCACATGGGCGCCGAAGCCTTCGGCGATCAGCGTCATGCCGATCATGATCAGGAAGCCCAGGGCCAGCATCACCACGGTCGGGTTGTCGTTGATAAACTTGGCCAACGGCTCGGCCGCCACCAGCATCACGATCACCGAGGTCACCACAGCAATGATCATGATCGGCAAGTGCTCGGTCATGCCCACGGCGGTAATGATGCTGTCGATGGAGAACACGAGGTCGAGCAACAGGATCTGCCCGATGGCCGCCGCAAAGCCGATGGCAACCGTATTGCCGACGCTGGCTTTCTCTTCAGGCTCCGGGTCCATGCTGTGATGGATCTCGGTGGTCGCCTTCCACACCAGGAACAGGCCACCGGCGATCAGGATCATGTCCTTCCACGAGAAACCCTGGCCGAACACTTCGAACACCGGCGTGGTCAGTTGCACGATAAACGCGATGGTGCTCAACAGGCCCAGGCGCAGAATCAACGCCATGCTGATACCGATGCGTCGCGCCTTGGCCCGGTGCTTCTCGGGCAGCTTGTTGGTAAGGATCGAGATAAAGATCAGGTTATCGATGCCCAGCACGATTTCCATGACGATCAAGGTCGCCAGGGCAACCCAGGCGGTGGGGCTGGCGGCCAGTTGTAAAAGGTAGTCCATAGGTCAGTCCTGACGTTGTGCGGGAAATTAGGCTTCTTTACTGTTTGATTCTGAGGCTTCGTCTTCCTGATCATCCTTTTTTTGCGGGTTGATCAGGCCGTTTGTCGCTTCGCTCAATGCCTGTTCGGCGGCCTTCTGGGTGTCATCGATCGCTTGCTTGGCCGATTCGGTCGCCTTGCCCAGCACTTGCTGTGCGCTTTTTTCGACCTGATCGCAACCGCTGATCACCACCAATGAAAGCGCAAGCAGCGATGCCGCGCCCAGGGAATTGAGTTTCATGATGTATTTCCTCGTTAGAACCATTGGGTCCAAATAGTGGCCCCGCGATAGCGAGGCATTCTAGGCAGGCTGACAGTTCAGGAAAATTCGTATTTTTCTAGCGTATACTTCGATTTTTACGAAGTAATGACCGTTATGCTCAATTACCGACAACTGCACTACTTCTGGGTGGTAGCCAAGACCGGCAGCATCGTGCGCGCGTGCGAGCAGCTCAACCTCACGCCCCAGACCATCAGCGGGCAGATCAGCCTGCTGGAGCAGACCTTTGGTATCGCGCTGTTTCAACGCGTCGGTCGCCAGCTGGAACTGACCGAAGCCGGGCGCCAGGCCCTGCCCTATGCCGAGCAGATGTTCCAGACCGGCAATGAATTGGAAGCCATGCTGCGGGCGCAACCCGATGAGCAACAGATTCTGTTCCGCGTTGGGGTGGCAGATGTGGTGCCCAAGTCCATCGTCTACCGGCTGATCGCGCCGACCATGGAGCTGAGCGAGCCAATCCGCATCACTTGCCGCGAGGACAAACTGGAACGCCTGCTGGCCGACCTGGCGATCCAACGCCTGGACCTGGTGATCTCCGACAGCCCCATGCCGACGCACCTGGATATCAAGGGCTACAGCCAGAAGCTGGGCGAATGCGGCATCAGTTTTTTCGCCACCCAGGCCTTGGCCGACACCTACGGCGGTGAATTCCCCCAGTGCCTGCACGGCGCGCCCTTGTTGATTCCCGGCGCGGAAACCGTGGTGCGCAGCCGCCTGCAGCGCTGGTTTGCCGAGCAGCAGATTCAACCGAAGATCATCGGCGAATTCGATGACAGCGCCTTGATGCAGGCATTCGGCCAATCGGGCAGCGGGATCTTTATCGCCCCCAGCGTGATCGCCGATGAGGTGGTGCGCCAGTACGGCGTGGCGCTGATCGGCCAGACCGTTGCCGTGACCGAGTCGTTCTACGCGATCTCGGTAGAGCGCAAGGTCAAGCACCCCGGCATCGTCGCGATTACCGAAGGCGCGCGCCGTGAGTTGTTCACTACCTTGCCCTGAGGCCAGCAGGCACTTGGCGAAGCCTTACGGGCGCTGGCGACGGAATGCCGCACGAAATAGGAAGCGTCCTACAGCATGCTAGACTTCGCGTCTGCTTCCTACAGCGCTTTCTGCCTGCAATGCTGCGTCCTACTAAAAAAATCAGAGACAACTGTTTATGACTGCTGCCCCCTCCCTGTTCCAGCGCCTGACACGCGTCAGCCTGGTCACGCAAATCGTCATCGGCTTGATCGCCGGCATCCTCTTGGCTTTGCTGCTGCCCGAGGCGGCCAAGGCCACCGGGTTTATCGGCAAGTTATTTGTCGCGGCGCTCAAGGCGGTGGCACCGATCCTGGTGTTTGTGCTGGTGATGGCATCGATCGCCAACCACAGGCATGGCCAGGAAACCCATATCAAGCCGATCCTGTTCCTGTACCTGCTGGGCACCTTTGCCGCTGCCGTCGTGGCAGTGGTGGCCAGCATGTGGTTTCCCTCCTCGCTGGTACTGGCGACCCATGACACGGCGGTCAGTGCGCCGGGCGGCATCGGTGAAGTGCTACAAAGTCTGCTGCTGAGCGTGGTGGACAACCCGATCAGCGCGCTGATGAACGCCAATTTCATCGGCATCCTGGCCTGGGCCATCGGCATGGGGGTTGCCATTCGCCATGCGGGCGAAACCACCCGCACCGTGCTCGACGACCTGTCCAACGGCGTCACGCTGATCGTGCGTGTGGTGATCCGCTTCGCACCGCTGGGCATTTTCGGCCTGGTCGCGTCGACCCTGGCCACCTCCGGCTTCGGCGCCCTGCTCGGCTATGCTCACCTGCTGGTGGTGCTGATCGGCTGCATGCTGTTCGTGGCGCTGGTGGTCAACCCGGCCATCGTGTTCTGGAAGCTGCGCCGCAACCCCTATCCGCTGGTGCTGCTGTGCCTGCGAGAAAGCGGGATCACCGCATTCTTTACCCGCAGCTCGGCGGCGAACATTCCGGTCAACCTGGCGTTGAGCAAACGCCTGGGCCTGCATGAAGACACCTACTCGGTGTCGATCCCGCTGGGTGCCACCATCAACATGGCCGGCGCCGCCATCACCATCACCGTACTGACCCTGGCTGCCGTGCACACCCTGGGCATCGCCGTCGACCTGCCGACCGCCGTGCTGCTCAGCGTGGTCGCGGCCGTCTGCGCCTGCGGTGCGTCGGGCGTCGCGGGGGGTTCGCTGCTGCTGATTCCATTGGCGTGCAGCCTGTTTGGCATTCCGAGTGAAATCGCCATGCAGGTGGTGGCCGTAGGCTTCATCATCGGCGTGTTGCAGGATTCGGCGGAAACCGCGCTCAATTCGTCCACGGATGTGCTGTTCACCGCGGCCGCTTGCCTGGGCAAGGAAGAACAGCCGGCTTAAACGTCGCGCATAAAAAAACCGGGGCGGTTCTTGAACGAACCGCCCCGGTTTTTTATGGGGGGTTAGAACGCGCCCATGTAATCGCGCTTGCCCACTTCCACACCGTTGTGACGCAGCAAGGCGTAAGCGGTGGTGACGTGGAAGAAGAACTGCGGCAGGCCGTAGGTCAGCAGGTAGGACTGGCCGCTGAAGCGCTTCTCTTTTGGCGTGCCTGGGCGAGTGATGATCTCGATGCCTTCCTTGCCGTCGATCTGCTCAGGCGCGATGGTGTCGACGAACGCCAGGACCTTGGCGATCAGCGCTTGCAGGTCGGCAAAGGTGACTTCGGTGTCTTCATATTTCGGCACTTCGATCTCGGCCAGGCGCGCGGACACGCCCTTGGCGAAGTCGACGGCGATCTGCACCTGGCGCACCAGTTGGAACATGTCGGGGAACAGGCGCGCCTGCAGCAAGGCGTTCGGCTCGATGTTCTTGGCGGTGGCGTGGGCTTCGGCCTTGGTCAACACACCGCTCAGGGCGGTGAGCATTTGCTTGAAGACCGGGATGGAGGCGGCGTACAGGGAAATAGTCATGGCAGTCTCATGGTTTATGGCACGGTTTGAACCAGCGACGATTATAGGCATGCCGGGCGCTTGTCTTTTATTTTTTCCGGCTTAGGCTAAGCAGCTCACTGCATAGGGAAAGCGCGATGACCGCCGAGCACGACACCGACACCCCTGAGCCGCGCCTGAACAGCACGGAAATTCGCGTCCTGGGCTGCCTGATCGAAAAACAGGCGACCAATCCGGAAACCTACCCCTTGACCCTCAATGCCCTGGTGCTGGCCTGCAACCAGAAGACCAGTCGCGAGCCGGTGATGAACCTGAGCCAGGGCCAGGTGGGCCAGAGCCTGCGCGCGCTGGAGGGCCAAGGCTTTACCCGCCTGGTGATGGGCAGCCGTGCCGACCGCTGGGAGCATCGCGTGGACAAGGCACTGGAGTTGGTGCCGGCCCAGGTGATCCTCACCGGGCTGCTGTTTTTGCGCGGCCCACAGACCGTCAATGAACTGTTGACACGCAGCGGGCGCATGCACGACTTCGAGGATGCCGAACAGGTGGTGCATCAACTGGAGCGCCTGATTGCGCGGGGGCTGGCGTTGCTGGTGCCACGTCAGGCGGGGCAGCGCGAAGATCGTTATACCCATGCGCTGGGGGATCCGGCCGATATCGAAGCGATCCTGTCGGCGCGGGGCAGCCCCGTCGAGCGCGGGGCCGGGGTTTCGGCAGACCGCATCGAAGAACTGGAAGCGCGGATTGCAGCGCTTGAAGAACGGCTGGCCCAGCTGGAGCAGGCCTGACGGCCTCTGTGGGAGCGGGCTTGCTCGCGAAAGCGGTGTTTCAGTGACAATTAAGCTGACTGATCCACCGCTTTCGCGAGCAAGCCCGCTCCCACAGGTTCAGCGCAAGGCGTTAAATAACATTCCTATCGCTACTACCACACACAAACTGGCAAACCCCACCTGCAAGGCGCGCGCGGGGATAACCGAACACAGGCGTCGCCCGGCCAGCATGCCGACGACGCTTGCGCCGATAAACACCCAGCCCAGCGGCTCGATGCGCACGCCGGCATGGAACGCGCCGGCCACGCCGATGAGCGAAAGCAGGCTGATCACCATCAGGGACGTGGCGACAATGCCGCGCATCTGCACATCGGTGAGTTGCTTGAACGCCGGCACAATCAGGAAACCACCGCCCACGCCGAGCAAACCCGACACCGCACCCGTCACCGCGCCGAGGGCCGCCAGGGTCGCGCTGCATTTGGCGGTCCAGGCGAAGCGCCCGGTCTGCTGGTCGAGCATGCAGTTCTTTTGGGCCCAGGATGCGGTGCCATGGTCACTCGGCCCGGCTTCACGTTTTTCCCGCCGCAACATGCGCAACGCCACCAGCACCATCAACGCGCTGAACAGGCCCATCAGCACGGCTTCCGGCAATTGGTGGGCGAAAAACACCCCCACCGGCGAAAACAGGGCGCCGAGCAACGCGATCAACAACGCGGCGCGGTAGCGCACCAGGCCATGGCGCAAACCATCAAGCGCGCCCACCGCTGCCGCCGCGCCAACGGCGAGCAGCGACACCGGCGCGGCCTGGGTCATGCTCAGGCCCAGACCCAGCACCAGCGCCGGCACCCCAAGGATGCCGCCGCCCGCGCCGGTCAGGCCCATGACCAAGCCCATCAATAATCCCAACACACCGGCCAGCAGCATTCAGTCCACCTTGCTCAGACGGGTCAGCCACTCGCGGCCCTTGAGCATGCCGTTCCAGTAGAACCACGGCAGCAAGGTGGCCTTGAGGAACCACATCGACCGCCGTGCCTGGGTCGGGTCCAGGGGAAAGGTCGGCAGCAGCTTGCCGCCGTAGCCGAACTCGGCCAACACCACCTTGCCCTTCTCCACCGTCAACGGGCAGGAGCCGTAGCCGTCGTACTTGAGCGGCAGCGGCGCCTGCTTGCGCAGCGCCAGCAGGTTTTCGGCAACCACCACGATCTGCTTGCGCACGGCGGCGGCGGTCTTGGCATTGGTGGTGCCGCATACGTCCCCCAGGCCGAAGACGTGCGGGTAGCGCAAATGTTGCAGGCTGTGGGGGTTTACTTCGCACCAGCCGGCCGCGTCGCCCAAGGGGCTTTGGCGGATGAAATCCGGGGATACCTGCGGTGGGACCACGTGCAGCAGGTCGAAGGACTTTTCTTCGACGCGGACATTGCCCTCGGCGTCCTTCACCTCGAACCAGGCCTTGCGGGCCGGGCCGTCGACTTTCACCAGATTGGCATTGAACGCCAGGCGCGCGTTGTATTTCTCCACGTATTTCATCAACGGCGGCACGAAGGTCGCCACGCCGAACAGCGCGGCGCCGGCCAGGTTGAATTCAACGTCGATATTTTTAAGAACACCCTGCCTGAGCCAGTGATCGCAGGACAGGTACAGGGCTTTTTGCGGCGCGCCGGCGCATTTGATCGGCATGGCCGGCTGCGTGAAGATCGCCTTGCCGGCCTTGAGCTGCTGCACCAACTGCCAGGTGTAGGCGGCGTGCTGGTAGCTGTAGTTGGAGGTGACACCATTTTGGCCAAGGGTGTCTTGCAGCCCTTCAACCTTTTCCCAGGCCAGGCGCAGGCCTGGGCAAACGATGAGGTTTTGCCAACTGACGCGCTGGCCGCTGTCGAGAACCAGGGTGTGCTCGTCCGGCAGCACCTCGGTGACGGCGGCCTGCACCCAGGTGACGCCATTGGGCAGCACGTCAGCCAGCGGACGGCGGGTCTTTTTCACGTCGTAGGCGCCGCCGCCCACCAACGTCCAGGCGGGTTGATAATAGTGGTGTTCGTTGGGTTCGATCAGGGTGATATTCAGTCCGGGGTCGCGCTTGAGCAGGCTGGCCAGCAGGCCGATGCCCGCCGAGCCGCCGCCGATGACGACGATATCGCCACTGATGGTTGGGCCCCAGTGTTGTTCGGTCATGGTCTATCGCCTTTTATCGTCAATGCACACAAGGGGCGTTGCCGTGTGGCGTCACGTCCCGTTACAGGTCGATCCTTTGCCTCGGACCGTTTTTTTCCCTTAAGCTCGCAAGCCTATGTGGAAAACATCTCGAATGTAAGCCGCAATCCACCACCAAGGACCGCCGCCATGCCCGCGTTGATTCAAGCCTTTCTGGACGAGGCATCGTCGACCTACACCTACGTGCTGCACGAGGCCGATGATGGCCCCTGTGCCATCGTCGACTCGGTGCTCAATTACGACCCGGCGTCGGGCCGCACCGACACGCGCCAGGCCGACAAGGTGATCGCCTATGTGCGCGAACATCGGCTGCAGGTGCAATGGCTGCTGGAAACCCACGCCCATGCCGATCACCTGTCCGCCGCGCCTTACCTGCGGCGCACGCTGGGCGGCAAGATCGCCATTGGCCAGTCCATCAGCAAAGTGCAGGACGTGTTCAAGAACCTGTTCAACCTGGAGCCGGAGTTTCGCGTGGACGGCTCGCAGTTCGATCACTTGTTTGCGCCGGATGAGGTGTTTCATATCGGCAACATCAAGGCCCAGGCGCTGCACGTGCCGGGGCATACGCCGGCGGACATGGCCTATTTGATCGACGACCGCTTGATCCTGGTGGGCGACACGCTATTCATGCCGGACGTGGGCACGGCGCGCTGTGATTTTCCGGGTGGGGATGCGCAGCAGCTGTATGCGTCGATGCGCAAGTTGCTGGCTTATCCTTTGGAAACTGAGCTGTATGTATGCCATGACTACCCGCCAGAGGGGCGCGAGGCCAAGTGCCGGACCACCGTAAAGGAGCAGCGGGCGGGGAATATCCATGTGCATGACGGCATCGATGAAGCGGCGTTTGTGCAGATGCGTACGACCCGCGATGCAGGGCTGGGGATGCCGACGTTATTGTTGCCGGCGATTCAGGTGAATGTACGGGCGGGGAATATGCCGCCGGCAGAGAGCAATGGGGTGACATACTTGAAGATCCCACTCAATCAACTTTGAAATGCTTAACCCTGTGGGAGCTGGCTTGCCTGCGATAGCCATAGGTATCTACACAACTCTCAACGACTGAAAAGTATCCCTGTAGTGAGCGGGCTTGTCCCGCGCTGGGTGGCGAAGCCGCCCCAATAAAGGCATCGCCGAGCTTCAGGTAGAATCTGGTCGCCTGGTTTGGGGCGGCTTCGCAGCCCAGCGCGGGACAAGCCCGCTCACTACAAAGATGTGTAGATACCTATGCTGCGATAGCGGTGCATCAGGTCAACATGTGCCAACTGGCCCACCGTCATCGCAGGCAAGCCAGCTCCCACATTTTGAGCGGTGTTGGGTTAGTGAGGGCGGTGTAAATCAGGCGCCCAGGCTGATGCCATTGGCCGGCAGCGGCAACGCAGTCTTGTAGCGCACCTGCTTGAGCGCAAAGCTCGACCGGATATTGGCAACGCCCGGCACCTTGGTCAAAAAGTCCATCATGAAGCGCTCCAGCGCCTGGATCGTCGGTACCAGCACGCGAATCAGGTAGTCCGGGTCGCCGGCCATCAGGTAGCACTCCATCACTTCCGGGCGGTCGGAGATCGCGCTTTCGAACTGCTGCAACGCCAGTTCGTTCTGCTTTTCAAGGCTCACATGGATGAATACGTTGACGTGCAGCCCCAGCAGGTCGGCGTCCAGCAGCGTGACCTGCTCGCGAATCAGCCCCAACTCCTCCATCGCCTTGACCCGGTTGAAGCACGGCGTGGGCGACAGGTTGACCGAACGGGCCAGGTCGGCGTTGGTGATGCGGGCGTTCTCCTGCAGGGCGTTGAGAATGCCGATATCGGTACGGTCCAGTTTGCGCATGAGACAAAATCACCTGTTTATTATGTTTATGCAGTTTTTTTATCCGCAAATGGTCGCCAGCGCAACGAAACACAGATAAATATTCTTCTACGCCCCGCCTATGATTGTTGTAGGACAAGATTTCTCCTATCCGGAGCCTGACTGTCAGCTAGCGCGCCCACTACAAGAAATTCACAAGATAGAGCGTAGAAAGCCATGAACCAGCCATACGAACCGCTGCGCCTGCACGTCCCTGAACCCTCGGGCCGCCCAGGCTGCAAGACCGACTTTACCTACCTGCGCCTGACCGACGCCGGCCTGGTGCGCAAACCCGCCATTGACGTAGAACCCGCCGACACCGCCGACCTGGCCAAGGGCCTGATCCGTGTGCTCGACGATCAGGGCCAGGCGCTCGGCCCCTGGGCCGAAGGGGTGCCGGTCGAGATCCTGCGCAAAGGCATGCGTGCCATGCTCAAGACGCGGATCTTCGACAACCGCATGGTGGTCGCCCAGCGTCAAAAGAAAATGTCGTTCTACATGCAGAGCCTCGGCGAAGAAGCCATCGGCAGCGCCCAGGCGCTGGCGTTGAACATCGATGACATGTGCTTCCCCACCTACCGCCAGCAAAGCATCCTGATGGCCCGCGAAGTGCCGCTGGTGGACCTGATCTGCCAACTGCTGTCCAACGAGCGTGACCCGCTCAAGGGCCGCCAGCTGCCGATCATGTACTCGGTGAAAGACGCCGGTTTCTTCACCATTTCCGGCAACCTCGCCACCCAGTTCGTACAAGGCGTGGGCTGGGGCATGGCCTCGGCGATCAAGGGCGACACCAAGATAGCGTCCGCCTGGATCGGCGACGGCGCCACCGCCGAATCGGACTTCCACACCGCCCTCACCTTCGCCCACGTGTACCGCGCCCCGGTGATTCTCAACGTGGTCAACAACCAGTGGGCCATCTCCACCTTCCAGGCGATTGCCGGCGGTGAAGCCACGACCTTTGCCGGACGCGGCGTGGGATGCGGCATCGCCTCGCTGCGCGTGGACGGCAACGATTTCATCGCCGTCTACGCCGCCTCCGCCTGGGCCGCCGAACGTGCGCGCCGCAACCTGGGGCCAACGCTGATCGAGTGGGTCACCTACCGCGCCGGTCCGCACTCCACCTCGGACGATCCGTCCAAATACCGCCCCGCCGACGACTGGAGCCATTTCCCGCTCGGCGACCCGATTGCACGTCTCAAGCAGCACCTGATCAAGATTGGCCAGTGGTCCGACGAGGAACACGCGGCGGTCAGTGCCGAACTTGAAGCCGAAGTCATCGCAGCGCAAAAAGAAGCCGAACAGTACGGCACCCTGGCCGGCGGCCAGATCCCGAGCGCCGCAACCATGTTCGAAGACGTTTACAAAGAGATGCCGGAGCACTTGAAGCGCCAGCGTCAAGAGCTGGGGGTCTGACATGAACGATCACAACAACAGCATTGAAGTGGAAACCGCCATGACCACCACCACCATGACCATGATCCAGGCCCTGCGCTCGGCCATGGATGTGATGCTCGAACGCGACGACAACGTGGTGGTGTTCGGCCAGGACGTCGGTTACTTCGGCGGTGTGTTCCGGTGCACCGAGGGCCTGCAGACCAAATACGGCAGCTCGCGGGTGTTTGATGCACCGATTTCCGAAAGCGGCATTATCGGCGTCGCGGTGGGCATGGGCGCCTACGGCCTGCGCCCGGTGGCCGAGATCCAGTTCGCCGACTACGTCTACCCCGCCACCGACCAGATCATCTCCGAAGCGGCGCGCCTGCGCTATCGTTCGGCCGGCCAGTTCACCGCACCGCTGACCATGCGCATGCCGTGCGGAGGCGGTATCTATGGTGGCCAGACCCACAGCCAGAGCATCGAAGCGGTGTTTACCCAGGTCTGCGGCCTACGCACGGTCATGCCGTCCAACCCCTATGACGCCAAGGGTTTGTTGATCGCCTCAATCGAAAACGATGACCCGGTGATCTTCCTCGAGCCCAAACGCCTGTACAACGGCCCGTTCGACGGCCATCACGACCGCCCGGTAACCCCGTGGTCCAAACATCCGCAAGCGCAAGTACCGGACGGCTATTACACCGTGCCGCTGGACGTGGCCGCCATCGTGCGCCCCGGTTCGGCCGTCACCGTGCTGACCTACGGCACCACCGTGTATGTCTCCCAAGTGGCCGCCGAGGAAACCGGCATCGACGCCGAAGTCATCGACCTGCGCAGCCTGTGGCCGCTGGACCTGGACACCATCGTCAAGTCGGTGAAAAAAACCGGGCGCTGCGTGGTGGTGCATGAAGCCACGCGCACCTGCGGCTTTGGCGCCGAGTTGGTGTCGCTGGTGCAGGAGCATTGCTTCCATCACCTGGAAGCGCCGATCGAACGCGTCACCGGTTGGGACACTCCCTACCCGCACGCGCAGGAGTGGGCGTATTTCCCAGGGCCGTCCCGCGTGGGCGCGGCGTTGAAACGGGTCATGGAGGTCTGAATGGGCACGCACGTTATCAAGATGCCGGACATTGGCGAAGGCATCGCCGAAGTGGAACTGTCGCAGTGGCATGTAAAGGTCGGCGACCTGGTTGTCGAAGACCAGGTGCTGGCGGATGTGATGACCGACAAGGCGATGGTGGACATCCCCTCGCCGGTGCACGGCAAGGTAATTTCCCTTGGCGGCGAGCCCGGTGAAGTCATGGCCGTGGGCAGCATCCTGATCAGCATCGAAGTGGAGGGCGCGGGTAACGCCAAGGACGCGCCTGCCGTCGCGCAGCCGGTAAAAACTGCGCCCGTGGTGCAAAGCAAGCCAGCGCCGGTTGAAAGCAAACCCACGCCCGTCGCCGCAGCCCAGGCGCCCGTGGCCCGTGAAGCCGGCGAGCGCCCGTTGGCCTCGCCTGCCGTGCGCAAGCACGCCATGGACGCCGGAATTCAACTGCGCCTGGTCCAGGGCACGGGCCCGGCCGGGCGGATTCTGCATGAAGACCTGGAGGCGTTCCTGCGCCAGGGCCTGGCAAATGTGTCCGCGGCGGCCAACCCCTACGCCGAACGCAACGATGAAGAACAGATCCCGGTGATCGGCATGCGCCGCAAGATCGCCCAGCGCATGCAGGACGCCACCCGCCGCGCCGCGCACTTCAGCTATGTGGAAGAGATCGATGTCACCGCCCTCGACGATCTGCGCGTGCACCTCAACGAGAAACACGGCGCGACGCGCGGCAAGCTGACGTTGCTGCCATTCATCGTGCGCGCCATGGTGGTGGCGCTGCGTGAGTTCCCGCAGATCAATGCGCGGTACGACGACGAAGCCCAGGTTATCACCCGCCTTGGCGCGGTGCATGTGGGTGTCGCCACCCAGAGCGACGTGGGCCTGATGGTGCCGGTGGTGCGTCACGCCGAAGCCCGCAGCCTGTGGGGCAATGCCGAGGAAATCGCGCGCCTGGCCAGCGCCGCGCGCAACGGCAAGGCCAGCCGCGATGAGCTGTCGGGCTCGACCATTACCCTGACCAGCCTGGGCGCCTTGGGCGGCATCGTCAGCACGCCGGTACTGAACCTGCCGGAAGTGGCCATCGTTGGCGTCAACCGCATCGTCGAACGGCCGATGGTGGTCAAGGGCCAGATCGTGGTGCGCAAGATGATGAACCTCTCCAGCTCCTTCGATCACCGCGTGGTCGATGGCATGGACGCGGCGCAATTCATCCAGGCCATTCGCGGCCTGCTCGAACAACCCGCCAGCCTGTTCCTGGAGTAAGGACATGACTCAGACATTGCAAACGACGCTGCTGATTATCGGCGGCGGACCTGGCGGCTATGTGGCGGCAATTCGCGCCGGTCAACTGGGCATTCCGACCGTTCTGGTCGAAGGCCAGGCGCTGGGCGGAACCTGCCTGAACATTGGCTGCATTCCGTCCAAGGCCTTGATCCATGTGGCCGAGCAATTCCAGCAGACCATACACCACAGCCAGGGCTCGCAACTGGGCATCGAAGTGGACGTGCCAACCCTGGACATCCGCAAAAGCGTGGAGTGGAAAGACGGCATCGTCGACCGCCTGACCACCGGCGTGGCCGCACTGCTCAAGAAGCACAAAGTGCAGGTGATCCACGGCTGGGCCAAGGTGGTCGACGGCAAGACCGTCGACGTCGGCGACCAGCGCATCCAGTGCGAACACCTGCTGCTGGCCACCGGCTCGAAGAGCGTCAGCCTACCGATGCTGCCGATTGGCGGGCCGATCATTTCGTCCACCGAAGCCCTGGCGCCGACTCGGGTGCCCAAGCGCCTGATCGTGGTCGGCGGTGGCTATATCGGTTTGGAGCTGGGCATTGCTTACCGCAAGCTCGGCGCCGAAGTCAGTGTGGTGGAAGCGCAGGATCGCATCCTGCCGGCCTACGATGCCGAGCTGACGCAACCAGTGAATGAATCCCTCAAGCAACTGGGGGTGAAGCTGTACCTCCAGCACAGCGTCACCGGGTTTGCCGACAACTGCCTGCAGGTGCGCGCTCCGAGTGGCGACACCCTGTCCCTGGAAACCGACCAGGTGCTGGTGGCCGTGGGGCGCAAACCCAATACCCAGGGCTGGAACCTCGAAGCGCTGAACCTAGACATGAACGGCGCGGCGATCAAGATCGACAGCCGCTGCCAGACCAGCATGCGCAACGTGTGGGCGATCGGCGACCTGAGCGGCGAGCCGATGCTGGCCCACCGCGCCATGGCCCAGGGCGAGATGGTGGCCGAACTGATCAGCGGTCAATCCCGCGAATTCAACCCGGCAGCCATCCCGGCGGTGTGCTTCACCGACCCGGAACTGGTGGTGGTCGGCAAGACGCCCGATGAGGCCAAGGCCGCCGGCCTGGACTGTATCGTGTCGAGCTTCCCGTTCGCCGCCAATGGCCGCGCCATGACCCTGGAGTCGAAAACCGGCTTCGTACGGGTGGTGGCGCGCCGTGACAACCACCTGATCGTCGGCTGGCAAGCCGTGGGGGCCGGTGTTTCGGAGCTGTCCACCGCCTTTGGCCTGAGCCTGGAAATGGGCTCGCGCCTGGAAGATGTGGCCGGCACCATCCACGCCCATCCGACCCTCGGCGAAGCGGTGCAAGAGGCCGCATTGCGGGCATTGGGCCACGCGTTGCACCTGTAAAACCGCGGCGGGGCCATCGCAGGCAAGCCAGCTCCCACAGGGGAATGCATTCCAAATGTGGGAGCTGGCTTGCCTGCGATGACGGTGGATCACTCGACACAAGTACTCAATGGTCCGCCCACCTGCTCCCACACGGGCCAAGAATGCAGTATTGTTGCGCCCATTCAGTAAAAAACCGACTTGACCAGAGATAGAGGGTGTCATGGGTAACGAAAGCATCAATTGGGACAAGCTGGGTTTTGACTACATCAAGACCGACAAGCGGTTTCTCCAGGTCTGGAAAGATGGCGAATGGCAAGCTGGCACCCTGACCGACGACAACGTGCTGCACATCAGCGAGGGCTCCACCGCCCTGCACTATGGCCAGCAATGCTTTGAAGGCCTCAAGGCCTATCGCTGCAAGGACGGCTCGATCAACCTGTTCCGTCCGGACCAGAACGCCGCCCGCATGCAACGCAGCTGCGCCCGCCTGCTGATGCCGCACGTGTCGACCGAAGACTTCATCGACGCCTGCAAACAAGTGGTCAAGGCCAACGAGCGCTTCATCCCGCCGTATGGCAGTGGTGGCGCGCTGTATCTGCGCCCATTCGTGATCGGCACCGGTGACAACATCGGCGTGCGCACAGCACCGGAGTTCATCTTCTCGGTGTTCTGCATCCCGGTCGGCGCCTACTTCAAAGGCGGCCTGGTGCCCCACAACTTCCAGATCTCCACCTTCGACCGCGCCGCGCCACAGGGCACCGGCGCCGCCAAGGTCGGTGGCAACTACGCCGCCAGCCTGATGCCCGGCTCGGAAGCGAAGAAATCCGGTTTCGCCGACGCGATCTACCTGGACCCGATGACCCACTCCAAAATCGAAGAAGTCGGTTCGGCCAACTTCTTCGGAATCACCCACGACAACCAGTTCATCACGCCGAAGTCGCCGTCGGTACTGCCAGGCATCACCCGCCTGTCGCTGATCGAGCTGGCCAAGACCCGCCTGGGCCTGGACGTGGTCGAGGGCGAAGTGTTCATCGACAAGCTGGACCAGTTCAAGGAAGCCGGCGCCTGCGGTACCGCGGCCGTGATTTCGCCGATCGGCGGCATCCAGTACAACGGCAAGCTGCATGTGTTCCACAGCGAGACCGAAGTCGGCCCGATCACCCAGAAGCTCTACAAAGAGTTGACCGGTGTGCAGACCGGTGATGTGGAAGCGCCAGCGGGTTGGATCGTCAAGGTCTGATCACACACCAGCCACACCACAAAACCCTGTGGGAGCAGGCAAGCCAGCTCCCACATTTGATTTTTGGTGTTTTTAGGATTGAGCAGGAATATTCACCGCAATCTTCTTGCCCATACTGACCCTGGGCTCCACCCCATACCCCAACGCCTCATAGAACCCCACCACCGCCTCATTGCCGCCGGTGATCTGCAGGTTGATCTTCATGCAGCCCAGCGCGGTCAATGCCTGTTCCGCATGCCGCACCAGCGACGAGCCCAGGCCATGGCGCCGATAGCCTGCGTGCACCGCTACCGAATACAGCCAGCCCCGATGCCCGTCGTACCCGGCGAGAATAGTGCCGACTACGGTCTTTTTATCCGTCGCGACAAAGAACAACCCGTCATTGACCGCCAGCTTCTTATCGATCGCCAGGCTCGGCAGGTTATGCGTGGTGTCGTAGCCGAACGCCTCCTGCCACAGTTCAATCACTTGCGCCCGATGCTGACGGTCGCGATAGAGCCCGATAGGGTGCCGGGACAGCAGTGCCTTCTCCATGACCAGGGTACGCTCGTTGCCATGGTAGACATCGCGCACGGTATGAAACCCCAGCCTGGTATAGAACGGCTCGGCGGTCAGCGACGACGGCACGCTCAGCACCGTCACCCCGGCTTCACGGGCGCGCAATTCGATCTCGATCATCAACACGCGGCCGATGCCCTGCCCTTGCAACGCGGGATTGACGAACACCGAGCGCACCACATTCGCGTCGAGGGCGGCAGTGGCGACGATCACCTGATCCTGAACCGCCACCAGCACCACGCGGCGCTTGAGCAGATCCAGCACCGCGTCCGGCGAAAAGCTACGCGCGACCCGAGCAATCACATCCGCCGGATAATCCCGTGCATTGCTGCTGTGCAAGGCCGCCAGGATGACCTGGCTGATCCCCTCGGCATCGGCGGGTTGGGCAAGACGAACGACGGTGGACATGATTGCTCCTGGCTGACGGCAGTTTGGCAAACGTCACAATACCAAGGTGGAAGCTGGCTTGCCTGCTCCCACCTTCAGGCAGCCAGTTTACCGCTGGCAATCGCCGCCGAAGCGGCCACCATCGCCCTTAACAACACCGCACAGCCCGCCGCCAGGTCGTCCGGTGCGGCGTTCTCGATTTCGTTATGGCTGATGCCGCCCTCACAGGGCACGAAAATCATGCCGGCCGGGCCCAGCTCGGCGACGAATATGGCGTCGTGGCCTGCGCCGCTGACGATGTCCATGTTCGACAAGCCCAACCCATTGGCGGCATCGCGCACGGCGTCCACGCAGCCTTTGTCGAAGTACAGCGGTGGAAAGTCCGCCGTGGGCTGCATCTCGAAACTCAAGCCGTGCTTGGCGCAGGTCGCGTCAATCACCGTGCGCACCTGGGCAATCATCGCGTCCAGCCGCGCCGGTTCCAAGTGACGAAAGTCCAGGGTCATGCGCACTTCACCCGGAATGACGTTGCGCGAACCGGGGTAAGCCTGCAGGCAACCGACGGTGCCGCACGCATGGGGTTGATGCCCGAGCGCCGCCGCGTTGACCGCCGCCACCACGCCGGCGGCGCCGACCAGGGCGTCCTTGCGCAAGTGCATCGGCGTTGGCCCCGCATGCGCTTCAACGCCGCGCAGTGTCAGGTCGAACCACTTCTGCCCCAGGGCGCCGAGCACCACGCCGATGGTTTTTTTCTCGTCTTCCAGAATCGGCCCCTGTTCGATATGCGCCTCGAAATAGGCGCCCACCTTGTGCCCACTGACCGGGCGTGAACCCGCGTAGCCGATTGCATTCAGCGCATCGCCCACGCTGACGCCGTCCACATCCACCTTGGCCAGGGTATCGGCCAGGGTGAACTTCTCGGCGAACACGCCCGAGCCCATCATGCACGGAGGAAAGCGCGAGCCCTCTTCATTGGTCCACACCACCACTTCCAGCGGCGCCTCGGTTTCCAGCTTGAGGTCATTGAGGGTGCGCAGTACTTCCACGCCGGCCAGCACGCCGAAGCAACCGTCGAATTTGCCGCCGGTAGGCTGGGTGTCGATATGGCTGCCTGTCATCACCGGCGGCAGGTCGGGGTTGCGCCCCGGGCGACGGGCGAAGATGTTGCCGATGCCATCGATGGTCACGGTGCAACCGGCCTCTTCGCACCACTGCACAAACAGGTCGCGGGCCTGGCGGTCCAGGTCGGTGAGGGCCAGGCGACACACGCCGCCCTTGGGCGTGGCGCCGAGTTTGGCCAGGTCCATCAGCGACTGCCACAGGCGGTCGCGGTTGATGTGCGGGTGGGTGGATTGCAGAACGTCGAGGGCAGCGTTCATGGGGGACCTCCTCAGGCTGGTTTCTTATGGATGACCCCGTTCCAACTGTGGAAAGAAGTCAGAAATGTGGGAGCGGGCTTGCTCGCGAAGGCGATTGCTCAGGCGATATCGACGGTGACTGATACACCGCTTTCGCGAGCAAGCCCGCTCCCACATTTTGATGGCATTCCAAATTTCTATACGGGTGATTTGGCAACAAGCGTGCTCATCCCACGCTTGGCATTCAGCCCGTAATACAACACACCGCCCAACGCCGAACCGGTAAACCAGCCGTAGCTGTAGAACCAGCTGAACGCATCACTGCCCAGGGACAGCAAGGTCAGCACCACCGGCACGCCAAAGGCGATAAAACCACTCCAGTTCCACGCCGGGTATACGTCGTCGCGGTACAGGCCGGCGAGGTCAAGTTGCTGTTTGCGGGTGATGAAATAGTCCACCACCATGATCCCGGCGATCGGGCCGAGCAGGCTTGAATAGCCGAGCAACCAATTGGAATAGACGGTTTCCAGGCTCACATCGGAAACGATCAGGCCGAGTTTTTTCAGCAGCTCATGGCCCATCAACAGCAGCCCGACCAGGCCGGTCAGGATCACCGCCGTGGTGCGATTGATCAGCTTGGGCGCGATGTTCTGGAAGTCATTGGTGGGCGAGACAATGTTCGCCGCGGTGTTGGTGGACAAGGTTGCGACGATGATCAGCGCCATCGCCACGGCCACCCACACCGGGCTTTGGATATGGCCGATCAGCGTCACCGGGTCGGACACGCTCACACCCACCAGCTTCACCGAAGCGGCGGTCATGATCACGCCCAGCGAGGCGAACAGGAACATGGTCAGCGGCAGGCCGAAAATCTGCCCCAGAATCTGGTCCTTCTGGCTTTTGGCGTAGCGGCTGAAGTCGGGAATGTTCAGCGACAGTGTGGCCCAGAACCCCACCATCGCCGTCAGGCCGGCCATGAAGTAACCGGTGAGGCTCGCGCCTTCGGGGCGCTTGGGCGGGATCGCCATCAGCTCGCTGAGGGACACATTCGGCATCGCCCACACCAGCAGGCCGATGCCCACCGCCACCAGCAACGGCGCCGACAAGGTTTCCAGGCGCTTGATCGACTCGGCGCCGCGCAGCACCACCCATAAATTCAGGCACCAGAACACCATGAAGCCAATCACTTCGCCGGTGCCGCCGAGGGACTTCCAGCCCTCGAAAATCGAGCCCAGGAACAGGTGAATCGCCAACCCGCCGAACAGGGTCTGGATACCAAACCAGCCGCACGCCACCAGCGCCCGGATCAGGCACGGCACGTTGGAACCGAGAATGCCGAACGAGGAGCGCAACAGCACCGGAAACGGTATGCCGTACTTGGTGCCGGGGAAGGCGTTGAGGGTCAGCGGGATCAGCACCACGATGTTGGCCAATAGGATCGCCATCAGCGCTTCACCCACCGACAGGCCGAAATACGCGGTGAGCACCCCGCCCAAGGTATAGGTGGGCACGCAGATCGACATGCCGACCCACAACGCGGTGATATGCCATTTGTTCCAGGTACGTTCGTGCACTTTGGTCGGTGCCATATCGTGGTTGTAGCGAGGACTGTCGAGGACGTCGGGGCCGGCGTCGAGTTCGTACAGGCCGTTGCGTTCAATGACTTGCGATCTGTTCTGTTGCATGGCCGCTCCACGGTTTTTCGAATTATTTTTTGCTCATCCAACGCTGTGCGCCGGATGGCCGGAGTACCTCGTAAACAACATGACATCACGGGCCCGGCCAGTCGCCACTGCACTCAATTTCCGTGCCGATCAGCTGCCTCGAACCCGCACCGCTTATATAACTCGCTGATGTTTATCAGCTTTCCGACTGGCCCTTGGGTACTTGTCGCACGCCTCAGGCTGAAGAATGCGGAAGTTGCCGGACGTTCAGGACTCAATCTGGTGCAACACAATTATTTTTATTTAACGGCGCCGTCAAGGGGCATGTCCCAACCGTCTGATTTGCAATAAGAAATATTGCTCAATTGAAGAACCTGTCAAGTGCGTCAAAATGGTGAGCAGGCGCGACATTTTGGTGATTTATAATTTTTATCGTTTTAAATCAAATAGTTAACTTGAATATAAGCATATAAAAAATAGGCTTGCCCAATTGAAAAACTCGGGCTAGTTTCTATTCCTGTCACCGATGACAGGAATCAACCGACCATCGGCAAACAGCATTACAACACTTAGAACTGGCACAAGCCGGTCAAGCCTGTGAGGAACTCGACATGTCGCTGTTGATCCGTGGCGCCACCGTTATTACCCATGATGAAAGTTACCGCGCCGATGTTTTATGCGCAGGCGGTCTCATTCAAGCTATTGGCACGAACCTGGATATGCCCGCCGGCACTGAACTGCTCGATGGCAGCGGCCAGTACTTGATGCCCGGCGGTATCGACCCCCATACGCATATGCAACTGCCCTTCATGGGCACGGTGGCCAGCGAGGATTTTTTCAGTGGCACGGCGGCAGGCCTGGCAGGGGGCACCACATCGATCATCGACTTTGTGATTCCCAACCCCCAGCAATCCTTGATGGAAGCCTTTCATCAGTGGCGCGGCTGGGCGCAGAAGTCCGCCGCCGACTACGGCTTTCACGTGGCGATCACCTGGTGGAGCGAGCAGGTGCGCGAGGAAATGGCCGAGCTGGTCAGCCACCACGGCATCAACAGCTTCAAGCACTTCATGGCCTACAAGAACGCGATCATGGCGGCGGACGACACCCTGGTCGCCAGCTTCGAGCGCTGCCTGGAGCTGGGCGCGGTGCCCACCGTGCATGCGGAGAACGGCGAGCTGGTGTATCACCTGCAACGCAAGCTGATGGCCCAGGGCATCACCGGGCCGGAAGCGCACCCGCTGTCGCGGCCGTCCCAGGTCGAAGGTGAAGCGGCCAGCCGCGCCATCCGTATCGCCGAGACCATCGGTACGCCGCTGTACCTGGTGCATGTGTCCACCCAGGAAGCGCTGGATGAAATCACCTACGCGCGCAGCAAGGGCCAGCCGGTGTATGGCGAAGTCCTCGCCGGCCATTTGCTGCTGGACGACAGCGTCTATCAGCACCCGGACTGGCAGACCGCCGCCGGTTACGTGATGAGCCCGCCGTTCCGCCCACGCGGGCATCAGCAAGCGCTGTGGCGTGGCTTGCAATCGGGCAACCTGCATACCACCGCGACCGATCATTGCTGCTTCTGTGCGGAACAAAAGGCCGCCGGCCGCGACGACTTCAGCAAGATCCCCAATGGCACCGCCGGTATCGAAGACCGCATGGCGCTGCTGTGGGATGAAGGGGTCAACAGCGGGCGCCTGTCGATGCAGGAGTTCGTTGCGCTGACCTCCACCAACACCGCGAAAATCTTCAACCTCTACCCGCGCAAAGGCGCGATCCGCGTGGGCGCCGATGCCGACCTGGTGTTGTGGGACCCGCAGGGCACACGGACGATTTCCGCCAAGACTCACCATCAGCAGGTCGACTTCAACATCTTCGAAGGCAAGACCGTGCGCGGCGTGCCGAGCCACACCATCAGCCAGGGCAAGCTGGTCTGGGCCGATGGCGACCTGCGCGCGGAGCGGGGTGCCGGGCGGTATGTGGAGCGGCCGGCGTATCCGGCGGTGTTTGAGCTGTTGAGCAAGCGGGCGGAGCGTTCCAGACCGGTTGCTGTGAAACGCTGAAAGCGGCCTTCGGCCTATCGCGGGCAAGCCCGGCTCCCACATTTGAACTGTGTGAACCCCATCAAATGTGGGAGCTGGCTTGCCTGCGATAAGGCCGGTCCAGGCGCCCAAAAAACCCAATGCCCGCCAGAGGCAAAAACACCGTGAGGCCAATACCGTGATCCAGACCCTGACCCACCTCCCTCATCCCGTCGAGGACGGCGCAACGCTCGCCAGCCATTTCACCGACCTGGCGCCACCGCTCAATGCCCGGCAGGCCCAGTTGGAAGCCTCGCGCTGCCTGTATTGTTACGACGCGCCGTGCGTGAATGCGTGCCCCAGCGAGATCGACATCCCGTCGTTCATCCGCAGCATCCACACCGAAAACGTCCAAGGCGCGGCACACAAGATTCTCTCGGCCAACATCCTCGGCGGCAGTTGCGCGCGGGTCTGCCCCACCGAGATCCTGTGCCAGCAAGCCTGCGTGCGTAACAACGCCGAAGAATGCGCGCCAGTGCTGATTGGGCTGCTGCAACGCTACGCCATCGACAACGCGCACTTTCGCGACCACCCCTTCCAGCGCGCCGCGCCCACCGGCAAGCGCATCGCCGTGGTCGGCGCCGGACCGGCCGGTTTGGCCTGCGCCCATCGCAGCGCCCTGCACGGCCATGACGTGGTGATGTTCGAAGCCCGCGAAAAAGCCGGCGGCCTGAATGAATACGGGATCGCCAAGTACAAGCTGGTGGATGATTTCGCGCAGAAGGAACTGGATTTCCTCTTGCAGATCGGCGGCATCGAGATCCGCCACGGCCAGCGCCTGGGCGACAACTTGACCCTGAGCGAACTGCACCAGCAATTCGACGCAGTCTTTCTCGGCCTCGGGCTTGCCGCGAGCAAGCAGCTCGGCCTGGCCCACGAGGACGCCCCCGGCCTGCTCGCCGCCACCGATTACATCCGCGAATTGCGCCAGGCCGATGACCTGACCCAACTGCCCCTGGCCGACCGTTGCATCGTGCTCGGTGCCGGCAATACGGCCATCGACATGGCCGTGCAAATGGCCCGTCTCGGTGCCCGCGACGTGAACTTGGTGTACCGCCGGGGTCTGGCGGACATGGGCGCCACTCACCATGAGCAGGCTATCGCCAAGGCCAACCAGGTACGCCTGCTGACCTGGGCCCAGCCGGAAGAAGTCCTGCTGGACGGCCAGGGCCATGTACGCGGCATGCGCTTTGCCCGCACCCGCCTGGAAGCCGGCCGCCTGCGCCCCACCGGCAAAACCTTCGAACTGGCCGCCGATGCGATCTTCAAGGCCATCGGCCAAGGGTTCGACGGCGAAGCGCTGCACGACCCGCTGGCCCAGCAACTGCACCGCGTCGGCGAACGGATCTTCGTTGACGAGCATCTGCGCACCAGTGTCCCAGGCGTGTATGCAGGCGGCGATTGCGTCAGCCTCGGCCAGGACCTCACCGTGCAAGCGGTGCAACATGGCAAGCTGGCGGCAGAAGCCATGCACGCCCAACTCATGCTGAATGTGGAGGCTGCGTAATGGCCGATCTCTCGATTGTATTCGCCGGTATCAAGGCCCCCAACCCGTTCTGGCTGGCGTCCGCGCCGCCCACCGACAAGGCCTACAACGTGGTCCGCGCCTTCGAAGCGGGCTGGGGCGGCGTGGTGTGGAAAACCCTGGGTGAAGACCCGGCGGCGGTCAATGTGTCGTCACGCTATTCGGCGCACTACGGCGCCAACCGTGAAGTGCTGGGCATCAACAATATCGAGTTGATCACCGACCGATCCCTGGAGATCAACCTGCGGGAAATCACCCAGGTGAAAAAGGACTGGCCGGACCGCGCCTTGATCGTGTCGCTGATGGTGCCGTGCGTCGAAGAATCCTGGAAAAACATCCTGCCGCTGGTGGAAGCCACCGGTTGCGATGGCATCGAGCTGAACTTCGGCTGCCCCCACGGCATGCCGGAGCGCGGCATGGGGGCGGCGGTCGGCCAAGTGCCGGAATACGTGGAACAGGTGACGCGCTGGTGCAAGACCTATTGCTCGCTGCCGGTGATTGTCAAGCTCACGCCGAACATCACCGACATCCGCGTGGCGGCACGGGCGGCCTACCGTGGCGGCGCGGATGCGGTGTCGCTGATCAACACCATCAACTCCATCACCAGCGTCGATCTGGAGCGCATGGTCGCGCTGCCGATGGTCGGCACCCAGAGCACCCACGGGGGCTATTGCGGTTCGGCGGTGAAACCGATTGCGCTGAACATGGTCGCCGAAATCGCACGCGACCCGCAGACCCAGGGCCTGCCGATCTGCGGCATCGGCGGCATCGGCAACTGGCGCGATACAGCGGAATTCGTCGCCCTCGGTTGCGGTGCGGTGCAGGTGTGCACCGCAGCGATGCTGCACGGGTTCCGGATTGTCGAAGAAATGAAGGATGGGCTGTCGCGCTGGATGGACAGCCAAGGCTACGCGAACTTGCAGGCATTTTCCGGGCGGGCGGTGGGCAACACCACCGACTGGAAATACCTGGACATCAACTATCAGGTGATTGCGAAGATCGACCAGGCGGCCTGCATTGGTTGCGGGCGCTGCCATATCGCCTGTGAGGACACGTCGCACCAGGCGATTGCCAGCGTGAAACGGGCGGATGGCACGCACCTGTATGAGGTGATCGATGATGAATGCGTGGGCTGCAATCTGTGCCAGATCACCTGCCCGGTGGCGGACTGTATCGAGATGGTGCCGATGGACACGGGCAAGCCGTTTTTGAATTGGACGCAGGATCCGAGGAATCCTTATCGGGAGGCGGTGTAGGGCTTTGGATCGCTATTGCAGCCAACTTTGGGAGGGAGCTTGGTCCCGTGGCGGCCTCTGGGCCGACCATGTCGTTGGGGGGTGAGCGTGTACATATCCGTTGCTGCGGTCACGGCGGCTATTGGTTCCGCCCTTACGGCGGGTCACTTTTGGAAAGAGAAAGAGCCCAAAAGTAACCAAAAGGCTCTTGCCCCACCACTCGGCACCTCGCTTAGGCTCGGTGTGCCCGAACGAAGGCTTGAATCCGTGGGCCGCCGTCATGGGCCATCCTTGGCCCAGGACGGCTAACCCGGCGTCCTGCCGGGTTACCCACGGATTCAAGCCTGCGTTCGGCCAGCGTGGTTGACGGGGCGCCTGAGATCAAGATCAAAA